>WQUT01000001.1 GCA_009781955.1 Pseudomonadota bacterium
GCGCGGCGTTTCTGGCGTTCGGACGCATGAATTCGCCGAAATCCGTGGCGGCCCGCCGCGGCAAGCCGGTCGCGGAAATCATCGCGGCCCGCGAAGGCAAGAACGCTGCAACGGAAGATAAAGCGGAATAATCGTGTTCGTGGCTCGTGCTCGTGATTCGTATCGGGCACAAACGACGAGCCACGAGCACGAACCACGAACACGAAGGTTTTTATTATGGCAAAGATTAAAGTAAAACAGATTAAATCAACCATCGCTCGGCCGGAATCCCAGGTTCGCGTGCTGCGGGCCCTTGGCCTGGGGCGCATTGGAAAAACCAGCGAATTGACCGACACCCGCGAAATCCGCGGGATGATCGCAAAGGTCGCGCATTTGATTGTCGTGGAATAGTTATAGTCGGTAGTCGGTAGTCGGTAGTCGATAGAAATAACGATTACGGGTTACATGTTACCGAAACATATAGGATTGGTTTAAGTTAATGGTTGTTATTCGGATTTAATTCTACCGACTACCGACTACCGACTACCGACTGAAAGGGAAAAAGATGAAACTGAATACTCTGAAAGATAACTCCGGCGCGCGCAAAGGCATAAAGCGCGTGGGCCGCGGCATGGCGTCCGGATACGGCAAAACCGCCGGGCGCGGTAACAAGGGCGCCAAGGCGCGTTCCGGCACGAAAAACCAGGCGACGTTTGAAGGCGGCCAGACGCCTATATTCCGCCGTCTGCCGAAAATCGGATTCGGAAATAAATTCGCGAAAAAATACGTGACCATCAATCTGGGCGATATTCAGAAATTTGCCGATGCGAAAAAAATTGACGCCAAAAAAGAAATCACGATTGATTCCCTAAACGCCGCGAAAGTTTTGAATCGCCGTCTGTCCGGCCTGAAAGTCCTGGCCAAGGGCGAAATCAAAACGGCCGTAAACATCGTCGCGGCAAAATGGTCCAAGGCGGCGGAAGAGGCGATCACCAAATCCGGCGGCACGATAAAGAAATAAGTTAAATATGGGGGAACGAAGAGAGATAAATTGATGGGGGCGAACATGGCGTTGCCGATAATAAAATTGTCATCCCAAGAAGAGTATGATTTGTTTAGTAACGGGGGAATTCTGCTGGAAAAAATTAAAGGCGCCGATGGTTTGAACCTTTCCAGTATGGACAGAGTTATAGTAAAGTTTGGATCGTTATCAGAGAGCGGTAAGATTGAAACCATAAACGTAAAAGGAAGTAGCTTCAGAGGAGAAAGCAATTTCTGGCCGTATCATAATGTTGAAAAGTTGGTTCTGATAGCCCTCGGAAAGAAAGTAAATATAGCGCGCAGCTGAAAAAACAGGTATGATTTTTGTCTTAAACAAACATAGTAATAAAAAATGAACTTTATAAAAAACTTTTTTTCCAAAATGTCGGATCTGCAAAAACGGATACTGTTCGTGCTGGCGGCGCTGGTTGTGTATCGCATCGGTTCGTTCATTCCGCTGCCGGGCGTCAACGCGTCCGCCGTTTTGCATTTGTTCCAGGGCGAATCCGGCGTGCTGGGCTTGTTTGACATGTTCGCCGGCGGATCCTTGTCGCGCATGTCCATCATGGCATTAAACATTTTCCCGTATATATCGGCGTCCATCGTTATTCAATTGCTGACCGCCACGTCAAAATCCCTGACCGAGTTGCGGAAAGAAGGCGAATCGGGCCGCGTCAAAATCAACCAATACACGCGGTATCTGACCGTCCTGTTGGCTGTTGTCCAGGGATGGGCCGTGGCCAAGGGACTGGAAGCGATGGCCCCGGTCAACGGCGTGCACGCGGTTATGAATCCGGGACTGACGTTTGAAATATCAACCGTCGTCGCGCTGTTGGGCGGAACCATGTTCGTAATGTGGCTGGCCGAGCAGATCACCGCGCGCGGCGTGGGCCAGGGTTCTTCGCTGCTGATATTCGCGGGAATCATCGCGCAGCTGCCCGGGGGTATTTCCAGGCTGTTTTCGTTGGGCAGCGTGGGCCAGGCCTCGCCCGCCATGCTGGCGATGATTATCGGATTCGTTGTCGGCGTGGTCGCGCTGATCGCGTTTATGGAACAGTCGCAGCGCCGCATCCAGATTCTGTATCCGCGCCAGGCTATGGCCAACGGCGCGCCAACGGCGCAGTCGTCATACCTGCCGATAAAAATAAACATGTCGGGCGTTATGGGACCGGTGTTCGCATCGTCCATAATGATGCTGCCGGCGTTTGCCGGGCGGTTTTTGCATTCCGACGCGTTATGGTTCCAGCGGGTCATGGGCTTTTTTACCTATGGGACATGGTCTTACATGATAGTGTTCACTCTGCTGATCGCGTTCTTTGCGTATTTCCAGACGGCCGTTGTGTTTAATTCCGAAGAAACGGCGAATAATCTGAAAAACGCCGGCGGGTATATCCCGGGCGTGCGTCCGGGCGAGCAGACGACGAAATTCCTGGACGATGTAGTGTCGCGCACGACCGCGATCGGCGTCGTGTATCTTATCATCGTGTGCGTGCTGCCGATAGTTTTGAACACTCATCTGGGCATGCCGCTGGTTATCGGCGGAACATCGGTCCTGATTGTGGCGGGCGTCGTTTTGGATACAATGAACCAGATTCAGTCATACATGGTGGCAAAGCAATACGCCGGCGTCATCAAGAAAGCGCAGAGAAGGGGAAGGTTTAGGATTTAATCGTGCTCGTGGTTCGTGCCGGTGGTTCGTGCATGAACATATAAAAATTGACTTTTTTATGAAACAATATAAAATATGTCGGATTTTTGGAACACGAGTCACGGGCACGAACCACGAACACGAATAAAGGAAAACAGAATGGCACGCATAGCAGGTGTTAACATACCATCGGAAAAACGCGTTGAAATCGCGCTGACCTATATTTACGGCATCGGGCCGGCGCACGCAAAGCAGATTGTCCGGGCGTTGAAGTTCAAGGCCGGTCTGCGCGCCAAAGATCTGACCGACGCGGACATCATAAATATATCCAATTATATAGAGGCCAACTTCAAGGTGGAGGGCGATGTCCGGCGCGAGGTTCAGATGAACATCAAGCGCCTGCAAGACCTGAAGACATACCGCGGAATCCGCCATCGCAACCGATTGCCGGTGCGCGGCCAAAGAACCCAGACCAACGCCAGAACCAGAAAGGGAAAACGCGTGGTCGTGGCTGGATCGGCGACCAAGGGAAAATAGGCATTAGGCACTAGGCGTTAGGCACTAGTGAAGAATGTCAAAAACCAATGCCTAGTGCCCAGTGCCTAGTGCCTTATCGGAGCAAATTAAGATGGCAGTTAAATCTACAAAAAAGAAAGTCGCAAAAAAAGTTTCGCACGGAATCGCGCATGTTTTGGCGACCATGAACAACACGCGCATAACAATCACCGACCAGTCGGGCCAGGTCCTGTGCTGGGCCACCGCCGGCGCCAGCAGCTTCAAGGGCGCGAAGAAATCAACGCCTTATGCCGCGACGATCGTTGCGGACAACGTCGCGAAAAAGGCCGCGGAAATGGGAATGAAAACGGTTGACGTGCTGATGCGCGGAATCGGAACCGGCCGCGAATCCGCGGTGCGCGGACTGTCCAACGGCGGGCTGATCGTGCAATCCATCACGGACACCACGCGGATCCCGCACAACGGATGCCGCCCAAAGAAAGTAAGGCGCGTCTGACGACGCGCGGCACCAGGCACTAGGCATTAGGCACTAGTGACGAATGCCGATAACCAGTGCCTAGTGCCCAGTGCCTAGTGCCTTTTGGTGAAAATAATAAACTAAACTGAAAGGAAACGATATGATTGAAAAAAACTGGATGACTTTGATAAAGCCGAAAAAGCTGAACATCAAAACCGATGAAACAAACCCCAATATCGCCGTGCTGACCGCCGATCCGCTGGAAAAGGGATTCGGACTGACCCTTGGCACCGCATTGCGCCGCGTTCTGCTGTCGTCATTGCAGGGCTGCGCGCCGATCGCCGTAAAGATTGACGGCGTTCAACACGAATTCTCGTCCATCCAGGGCGTGCGCGAAGACGTGACCGATATTATCCTGAACCTGAAAGGCGTGTATTTCAAGTCAGAGGTTGAGGGCCAGCACAAGGCGCAGTTAAAGGTCAAAGGCCCCGCGGTCGTGACCGCCGGCATGATTGAATGCCCGTCCGGCATCACCATCACAAACAAAGACGCTGAAATCTGCAATCTGGACAAGGGCGCGTCGCTGTCCATGGAAATCATTTTGGGCATGGGCCGCGGATATGTTCCGGCGTCGGCCAACCGCGGCGAAAACCTGCCGCTCGGCGTGATTCCGGTGGATTCCATTTATTCCCCGATTTTGAATGTCGCGACCGCAGTATCTGAAACCCGCGTGGGGCAGAGCACCGATTATGACAAGCTGGAGCTGACGGTCAAAACCAACGGCAGCATTTCGCCAGAGGACGCGATCGCGTTGTCCGCGCGTATTCTGACCGATCAATTGGTGGTGTTCATAAACTTTGAAGATCCGCTGCAAATCAACGCGCCGGCGGAAGACGAGAAAAAGAAAGAAGCCTTGCCGTTTGATCCGAAATTGCTGAAACATGTGGACGAGCTGGAGCTGTCCGTCCGCGCGAACAATTGCCTGAAGAACGATAAAATCAACTGGCTGGGCGAATTGGTGCAAAAGACCGAGGCGGACATGCTGAAAACCCCGAATTTCGGCCGCAAGTCTTTGAACGAAATCAAGGCGCAGCTGGAAGCGATGGGCCTGGGGCTCGGCATGGAAGTGCCGAACTGGCCGCCGGAAAATATTGCGGAGCTGGCGAAGAAATACGAAGATCCGTATAAATAATTTTTGCCCATCGGGGTCGCATTGCGCGGGTTTGCGGGGGCTCATGTATGTCCAATACACTACGCCCCCGCAAACCCGCGCAGTCGGCACAATGGATCAAAAACTTTAAGGGCGCGCTTCGCGCGAAAAAGTGAGCGATATTTTCCTGCCCCCTTGTGGGGCGGGAAAGAAATTCTTAGCGAGCGTTAGCGAGATTAGAATTTCTTGGGTGGGGGTAAAAGAAAAGGGGAACAAAATGAAATACGAAAAACCAATGTTGGCCAAAGGAACAGAAGTTTTGCCACGCGTAGTTCTGAACTTCGCAGCACCAGCGGCGCAGACTTGTATTAAAAGAAAAAAGAAAACCAGATAAATAAAAACTCTGCAATACTGATTCGTTCAGGTTGCAAAGATGTCTAATCCTGGTGAACCCGCCGTCCGTCGCGCTATCGCGCGCCGAGACGGCACCCCTCCAAAGGAGGGGAACGCCAGGCGAAAACTAAAAGGAGCGCAAGATGAGACATCAAAAGTCGGGACGCAAATTTTCCCGCGACGCAAATGCACGGAAAGCTTTGTTCTTGAATTTGAGCAAGGCGCTGATAGAACGTGAGCAAATCACCACGACTTTGCCAAAGGCGAAAGACCTGCGCTCTGTCGTTGAAAAACTGATTACCCGGGCCAAGGTTGATTCCGTCGCGAACCGCCGCCTGGTCGCCGCAGAGCTGCAGAATGACGACGCGGCTGTGAAAAAATTGTTCGCGGTGCTGGGGCCCCGCTATGCCAAACGCGCCGGCGGTTACACCCGCGTGCTGCGGGCCGGATTCCGCTATGGCGACGCCGCGCCCTTGGCGGTGATTGAACTGGTTGACCGCGATGTTTCCGCGAAAAAACCGAAAACCGAAAACAGTGATCCGAAAGCCGAAAAAAACAAATCGGCAAAGCCGGCGAAAGAAGCCAAAGCGGCGAAAGAAGAAAAATCCGTAAAAGCGCCGGTGGCAAAGATTGCGCGCGAAACGCCCGCGCCCAAGGCGGACAAGGGCGCGACGAAAAACGTCGCGATAAAACGCCGGGCGACCGGGAAATAAAAGAACGCGGCATTCGCCGCGTTTTTTATGTCGCGTTTTGTTTTGCATATCATAACTCTCCCAAATCGCGTATTACGCGGATGCCGCCGGACTGCCATTCTTTTACCAAGCTGTCCAGATTCATAATGTTCGTTTCGGAAAGATATAACACGGGCGTCGCTTTATACCGCGCGGCGGTTTCCAGCAAGTTTGGAATCGGCGACGGTTTCTGTTTCCCCGGCGCGAACCAGTCATCCGCGTCGGCGATCCAGAAATCCGGTTCATTGTGCGTCGCGATGGCCAGGCGCAGTTCTGCCTGTTTGGTCGCGATAACTATTTCTCCGTCCGCCTTGGTTGCAAAGCCGAATTCGGAAAGCCGCGCGCCGGTGTCATTCCGGGAATGCGCCGCGGGCGCATTGTCCGGGGCCTGGTCAACCGGATTGCTTGCGCTTTCCCCGACTCCGCCGGGGCCCGGGTTCGCGGCCCTGGGGGCCGCGCCCCGGGATGACGCGTTGCTATTTCCGAAACTTATTTCTTTAAACACCGGGGTGGTGGATGGCGCGGGCTCATCAAAATCCGCCGGCAGAGGCATGGCGGAAATCGCCGCGGCGTCGCGCGCAACAATTCCACCACTGCCCGGATCAAGGGGGGCGGACCCTGCGAATTGGTCGTCCGCATGCGTCGCCGGCGGGATGAATTTGTTTAATGCCACGGCCGCCAGCCCGCCGCGTTTCATGCTTATGTATGGCGCGCGCAGTTCCGCCGGCAGATTGTCGGGCAGAACGATGGTCTCCTGAACCTCTTGCGCTTCCGTTGGCGCCGCCGCTTTTTCTTCCGGCTTTTTCTTTTTGCCCCAGGGCGATTCCAACAGCGGCTTTCCGCTGCGCCAGATCATCAGCGTGGTCGCGATAAAAATCGGCAATGCGGCGATCAGGATGACGCCGAACGCCAGCCCCGGGAATCCGTGCAAATGCGCCCCCGGCAGGGACGCCCAATCGGCGCCGGATGTAATGTCAAATCTGAATATGAACCAGAACAGCAGCCATGCGCCGGCAAAATACTCCGCCGCCCAAACCGCGCAGAGTTTCAAAGACGTCCAAATTTCTTTCAGTTTTTTCGCCATTTGCGTTGCCTAGGTCAACGATTAAACATGGTTTATTAAACAAACCATATTTTGCGTCTTTTGGGTCAATTTCCGCGATTTTTTATTTGTTTTATGAGAATAAACCAAATAAAAAATCACAAAAATTGCCACCAAAATCCATCAAAATCTGATTTCGTTTAACCGTTGACCTAGGCCATTTTACTACTTTTTTTGTATTTGTCAAGTATTAATATGATTTACGGATTTACTGATTTAAGATTTACGGATTTAAGATTGGACTACCCCGGAATTCTTAAATTCGCGCTTCGCTAACGCTCGCGCTCATTAACGAATTCCGGCCCTTCTAAGAAGGGCAACTGGCACGTTCAGATTTTGAATGAATGAGCGCTAGTTCCCCTTCGCAGAAGGGGAGGAAAGCTGGGAGCCGCGCCGTAGCAAAGCGAAGGCGGGCGACCATAGCTTTCCGGGGTAGTCAAATCACAAATCTTAAATCAGTAAATCCGTAAATCTTAAATCATAAATCCTTTTAACCGCCTTTGTTTTGTGATATAATTTATAAAAATGATATAGAGAGAAGCTATGAAAATTTCCGAGCTGTCTGTTGTGTGTCTGTCATTGCTGGCCATGGCCGCGCCGTTTTCCGTTAACGCGGCGGCAGAGCCGGTGCAAAGGCGCGGCGCGGTTGCGGTCACCGCGACGCCCGCGCCGGCCGCCGCCGCCGTGACGCGCGGCCAAGCATTGCCGCCGGCCGCATCCGCCCGCAGCGTCGCGGCCTTGCCCGCGCGATCCGCCGCGATCCAGCTGCCGCCCCAGCAAACCGCGCGGTCCGCCGCGCGAATGGTTGCCGCGCCCCAGCCCGCCAATATCGCCGCGCGCGCCGCCGTGAATCAAAAGGTCATCCAAGCCGGCACCGGAATCGCGGTCGCCAATCCCAATGTTATTGTTGACGAGCAATGCCGCGCGAAATATTTCGGCTGCATGGACAGTTTCTGCATGCTGGAAAACGACAGCGGCGGCCGCTGCCTCTGCAGCGATAAAAAGGCCGATTTGGACAAGATCCTGACCCTGATAGGCCAGCTGGACCAGCAGAGCTATAAGATGGCGACCGAAGGCGTGGAAAAAATAGATATGGGCGCGAACGCCGACTATATTTTCAAAACGGCGGCCAAGGCCGAGGCGGACGCCGTATCCGGATCATCGTCCAAGTTTGACATTATGAATCCCGTGGGGCAGAGCCCGAATCGCCCGCAAGTGAACCTGGCCATTTTTGGAACCCAGAGCGTGAGTTTTGATTCCATGAACACATTCGGATTTGACGACGTCAATTACGACCTTGCCGGCAAGACCGGCGACGCCCTGCGTTCCGGCGTGAATGACATCTGCAACGCGCAGATGGCCGGATGCGAAAGCTATATGCCGATGCTGCAGCTGATGTATACCCAGAATGTCGCCAGCGACTGCCGCGCTTATGAAAACGAATTGAACAACCGCAAAAACGCGTCCGCGCAAAAATTGGCGACCGCGCAAAAGGCGTTGCGCGACGCGGCGCTGGATTCGTTCCAGACCGCGAACAAATACAATCTGGGCCAATGCACCCTGCGCATGATACAGTGCGTGAAAGACAACGGGTGCGGCGAGGACTTTACGGGATGCGTGACGATGGCAGCCGGCAACCGCGCGATAGACAAAGCGACCAAAACCGTGCCGATCAAGGGCGCGAACACTTCGGTGACCGTCGCGGCCAGCACGTGGGACGCGCTGGATTCCAAACGCAATATATGCTTTGACACCGTGACGGCGAACTGCATCGCGGTGAAAAACGGCGTTTGGGAAGCGACGCTGCGCGAAATCGCGCCCGCCGTGCGCAGCGCGGAATTGATCGCGGAATCCAACATCCGGATGAACTGCATCAACAGCTTGTCGGAATGCTTTCAAAAAGGATGCCGCGATAATTTTGACCCGAACAATTCGGACGGCAGCTATGACGCGTGCCTGTCGCGTCCGGAAATCATAGCGTCGGTGTGCAAGGTTCAAATGGACGCGTGCACGTCCGTTGATTCCAAAATCATGGATTTTGTCCGCGCGCGTCTTTCCCAGATGCGCGGCGACGCCTGCACGGCCGAGGCGCGGGATTGCTTTCTGGGCGACAATGCGTGCGGCAAGGATTTCGCGCAATGCTGGGGCCTGGGGCTGGAAACCATCAAGATGATGTGCCCGCTGTCAAAGCTGACCGCGTGCAATATCACCGAAACGGGCCAGGCGGTGACGACCTTGGATGACGAGAGCATCTCGCAATTCCTGACCGGGGTATTCCTGTCCATAGACAACGCGATGATAGACCAGTGCCAGCAGATTGCGAATGCAAAGATGGTTGAGATTTGCGGGGATATAAACACGTGCACCGCGTTTGACGATAACAAGTCAATCGGAACGGAAAGCCTGGCCACTTACAAAGACGCCAACGGAAATTATATCATAGACGGACTGATCACATTCGGGGCCGTCACCACGGGCAGCTCTGTCGCGACCGGCACCGGCGCCAGTATGTCCAGCACGAACACCGCGCAGTCCGTTAATACCATGCCGCTGGACATAACGGGCTATCTCGGCCAGATTTCAAGCGCGAACTCGGCGGTGACAACGCGCATCCAGCAGTCTCTGACCAGCGTTGACAGGGCGATACAGACCAAGGTGTTGCAGCTGGCCAACGATCCAAAGGTCAGCGGTTGCGTGAACGGCCGCGATACGTCGCAGATACTCAACAAAACGCAGCAGAGCAATTTGAAGGGCGCCAGCAACGCGCGTTTCCCGCATTTGATTGACGGCTTTGTCCAAACCATAGTGAGCGCCGGACTCAGCAGGGCGGCGACCAATTACAGCAAGGCTTATAACGACATGTTTACCAAGGTGTTCGCGGGGCAAAGCGCCGAAATAGCGAACGCCGCGTGCTATGCGATGATTTCCGGCGATAAAACCGCCTTGCCGTTTACGCAGTTTGACTCCGCCACGGGTTCGGCCGACGCATTTGTGACATCATTGACGATTCCGGCGGCAAAAGTTTCGCAAATCTTGGGAATGAACGCCAAGAGCACCGTGAACAGCGTGTTAAAGCAAGGCAACAAAATGGTTGCGAAAGAAACCCGCCGCGCGACTTTCTCGTCCGCGACCAAGGTTTGCACGATCAGCACCACAACCACGGCATGCAGCACGTGCACGGCAAACAGCAGCGGCGCCAACGTTTGCACGCCGGCCGCCGGAACGGGCCAGCGTCAGGCCGATGATGCTTTCTCTGGCGACAGATGCACGACGTTCATGGATCCCGTCACCGTTGAACAAACGTTCCAAATGTAAAACGGCCCGAAAGGGCTGTTTTTTAGCGATCATTTTTCGGTTGACTTTTGATAGTTTTCGTATTACATTAAATATAAAGGGAAGAGAGAATGGAATTTGAGTGGGATGACAAGAAAAATGAGTTAAACACGCAAAAGCATGGCGTAGAGTTTGACTTTGCCGCGGGTGTTTTTACAGATTACAACAGGCTGGATAGGCTGGATAACAGGGTTGATTACAATGAAATCCGTCACCAAACTATCGGCATTTCGGACGGGAAAGTGCTTTTTGTTGTCTGGACGGAACGGGGTGAAAAAATTCGCATAATATCCGCAAGATTTGCAAACCGAAAAGAAAAAGGTGATTATAGTGGCAATAGTTAGAAAGACTTTAGAAGAAATTAAGGCCGGCATCACGCCAGAAATGCTGCGAAGGTTTCATAAAGCGGCGAAAAGGGAACCCCGCGGCGATGATCCCGACGCGCCGTTTATGACCGATGAACAGTTGAAAGAATTTCGGCGTGTCGGCCGGCCGCGCGTTGAGAACCCGAAAGAAGTCATATCTTTTCGGGTTGATCGGGATGTGTCCGCCGCGCTGAAGAAACAGCCGAAGTATTCCGGCCGCATAAACGACATGCTGCGCGGCTGGCTGACCGGCATAGGCGCCCTCTGAGGATTTCTGATGCGCATATTGCTTGCAATTATTTCTTGCATATTATTGGCCGCATGCTCTGGCGGCGCGGAACCTGTTGATTCCGAACGGCCCGCGTGCTCGTCGGATTGCCCCGCGCCCTGTGCGGATAAACTGGGGCCGTCTGGAATCAGCAATATGCCCCTCGGCGGGCCGCGCCTGCCGTCTTTGCCGCAACGCGCCGGCCGATTCTAAAATAAAAATACCATAATAAAAATGAGTGTTATTTTCCCGCCCCAGGGCAGGAAGACAGGGCTCATTCTTGTCGTCTCTATTTTTTCATTTCATATAATCTGTTAAATATGATACAATTTATGCATAAGGATTATACGTGCGCAAGAATATTGCCATTGCTTTGCTGTCCGCTGTTTGCGTGTGCGCCGTTGGCGGTGGCGCGTGCGCGGCCGCGGAATCCCCGCGCGCATCCGTCATTGGCTCTGTCAGATACGGGCCGCGCCTGCCGTCAATACCGATTACGGTGACACCCGCGCAGCCGGATAACAATTACACCCCGCCGCCGCCGGAACCCACGCCCACCCCAACGCCAGAGCCGGAACCCGAATACCCGGCGCCCCCCCCCCCGCCGGATTTCACCCCGCCGCCGCCGCCGTCAAAACCGAAAGCTTACACAATTGACGATTGCATGCGGGATTTGTCCGCATGCGTGAAAACGACATTGCCGGGCGGCATTACCGATTTATACGATTCCGCCATGCGCGGCGAAATACTGGCCAACGCTAATTTGTGCCGCAAACAGACCGATTATTGCATCGCGAATGTTCGCGGCCGCCGGCACCAGCAAATATACGCGACCGCGGCGGACGTGTGGATGGACTTTAACTCGCGCGTGATTGTGCCGGGATACTATGCGTTTGTAATCCGCCAGACGGGCCTCTCCCCGAATCAGGCGGAGCACGTATGCCTGATGCTGGACAATAATGTCAGCGGATCGCCGTCGTCCGCCAACCTGCGCGACAGCGCGGTCACCAAAACAATCCTGGGCGGCAATGGAATCACGATCACCAGTTCAAAATGGGTTTCCATAAATGACCGGATGACCGGAAACGCGCGATGGGACGCTGCGCGCGCCGAATGCCAGCTGCGCGTTTCCGCATATAACAAGGATAATCCGATTACCAATTCATGGCTGTTCGGCATCGCCGGCGACGATCGTCAGGCAGAGGTTTGGAAGAAAGCCGGCGACGTGTTTACGTGTAATAAAGATTTATTCGGATTTGGACTGATGACCAATACGAAAACCGTCGCGGTGGTCGGCATAGGCGGCGGGACGGTTGTCGGCGCGGGCGCGGGCGCGATTATCGGACACAATACGGAAACGGCGGACGGCGGAAATAAAACCGGCGAAGGCGCGCTGATTGGCGCGGGGGCAGGCGCGGCGGCCGGCGGTGTCGCAACGCTGATTACTTCGTTTGTAGAGCGCAACAATATCAATTGCCGCATCGGCGACAATCTGCAACAAATCGGATACAACAAGTCCGGACAAATATACAGTCTGAAAGATTTTTATACCAAATGGAATCTGAACCTGCCGGAATCAGTGACCCCGGATGACAAGAATACGCCCGTTGATTCATGCGAGGCATGGAAAGCCGCATGCTATCAGATTACCGATGCGTATCTGTGCGGAAATGCGCAGATACGGACAAAGAACTTGATTGACCAGCTGGGCAGATGGGACAGCGGCGGCGAGCCGGTCGTTGGAAAATGGCTGGACGCCGGCGGAATCCCGACCGATACCAACCCGCCGACCGATGCCAACCCGATAACCATAGACGGCGCGTGCATCCCGATATCGGGCCGCTGCGTGCCGGCGGATGCGGTCACGTTCTCGCGAGAAGTTTGTGAATAGTCGTTAGTCGTTGGTCGTTGGTATATAGTATTAAATAAACAGTTTCTTTTTTAAAGCAACATAATTGTATTGTCTTTTATACTGAACAATTTGAAATCCTAACGACTAACGACTAACGACCAACGACCAACGACTAACAACCAACGACCACTTTTTTCCCTTTTTCCCAAATCCGTTTTATGATAGAATCTTGTGAAGAGAGATTTATGAAAATTATCAGCAAAATTTTTGCTGTTTGCGCTTTTATATTCGCCATCTGCGGCGGGACGCATGCGGCGCATGCGGCGTGCAGTATCGCGAACCTGACCAAATGCATAGATTCCGCGTGCGATACCGCGCCCGAATACGGCGCCGCGTCGCGTTGCATCATATGCGGCACGGCCGCCGCCGCGACCGCGAATCCCGCATTGGCCAACTATAAATACGGCGGCGCGGTCACGGGGTTGCAGGCTTTGGCCATCGGATATGCTTCGTCAACCGTGCTGGATACCAGAAACGCGCCGACCGATCCGGGCAAGCGCTATGCCTGGGCCGCGCAGCAATGCATAAATAAAAACGCCGGATGCACGGCCGATGACGTCGCAAAAAATTACGACAAGCTGATTGATCAGTCGTGCCGCGCCGCGCTATCGGAAAAAGAATACGAGAGCACATTTGCCCAGTGGAAAAGAAATCAAAAGAGCGAGGGCACCTGTCGCGCCGATATTCAGAACTGCATGACCGCCGGCGCCCGCTGCGGCATGAATTTCGTTAATTGCGAGGCTGACACAGATTTGGATCGCACCTTTGCCGCCTGTGCGATTGAAACATCTTGCAACAATCTGGGGACTGATTTTTCCAGCGGCGTCGGCGCCGACCCGACCGCGAATATCAAGGCGACAATGGTCGCGGCGCGGGACGCTTATTTTGCCGCGCGCACCGAATTATTAAAGAGCACCGTCGCGGCGCACCAATCCGCGCGGGCCAAGCGCATCGCCGCGGCAAAGGCCGGATGCACCGACGGCAGTCTGAAAGACGCGTGCGTTGCTGACATCTGCGGATACATATCCAACAACGGCTGCGAAGGCAATGCAGAGAAAAAATCAATCGCATACACCGTCTGCGGATACATAGACGTGGCGTGCTCGCGAATAAAATAGTGACAAAGTGACAGAGTTACAAAGTGACAAAGTTATTGAAGAACATTTTTAATATAAAATTTATAAAAGTGGCGGCGCTCACTCTGTCACTCTGTCACTCTGTCACTTTGTCATCCTCATCGTATGCGGCCGCCGTTGTCGCGCGTCCCGCGCCGGCCCCGGCCGCCAATGCCGCGCGCCCCCGTCCGGCTATGATAACGTCCGGGCGCATGCCCAGTGTGATGCAGGCCGTTCCAACCGCGCCCGCGCCCGCGCCAACGCCGGCCCCGGAAACAGCGCCGCCGCCTGCGCCGGGAATCACTCCGCTGCCGGCATTCATCCCGGTGGAAGATAAATCGGGTCAGTTTGCAAACATCTTTTCGGATACGTCCGGATCATCCGATTATTCGGCCGACGATCTGGCGGCAAAGATACGCGCCCAGCGGGCCCAGTTTGACGCGGCCAGCAATGCGGCCGCCGGCGCATCGGCAACCAACGCGATGGCGAACGCGGATTCAAACTCTTGCGACGCGGCCCTGCGCCAGTGCATGTCGGCAAAGTGCAAGAATGATTTTTCCGACTGCGCGCTGGATACGGATATGATGTGGAACGGCAAGATGGAGGAATGCCATCGCAACGCCCCGTGCAACGGCGCGGAATTTATGGCGTTGTCGGCGGAAATAAAGGCCGACCGCAACGCGAACCTGACGCTCGCATCCTTCAATGCGGCGAAAAATTGCGGCGAAAATTACAATGCGTGCATCTTGGCCGCATGCGGCGGCATGAACGCGCAATACAACAAATGCCTGTCCAAATCCGGCGGGGACGCGGCCATCGCGGCCTGCGCGAAACAGGCCGCCGCGTGCAGAGAGGCGGACAGCGGACTGCCCGCGCGCGCGATGGACATGTTCGCGTCATTGCGGGTAATAGCGGAGAGGGACGTTGCCGCGGCCGAATCGCGTCTGTATGAAATCCGCGATCTGATGCAGAACGAATGCATGCGGACGGGTTCCAGCTTTGACCAGCGTTCGCTGGAATGCGTCTATACCGTGAATTTTGCGGCGTCCAGCGATGGCGTCCTGACGCCGTTCGCATCGCGGAAAGTAGCGGCGGGCAGCGAATTCATGTGCACCCCGGAATGGTTCGGAATAGATATTTCCACGTTTATGGAGAACGCATACAGATACACGGCGACGACGACGGGCGCATCCAGCGCGGTGTTGGGCGCTGGCCTGGGCATGGCGGCGGGCGCAATATCGTCCGGCGCGATTGGCCGCGCGATGGATCGCCAGGCCGCCGACAACGCGGTAAAAAAGCAAGAAAAAGACATGGAATGCATCAACCAGGGCAAAGTGATTAATACCAAGGGCGACTGCGTCTGCCCGGATGACAAGCCGCGCAAGGTCGGCGATAGTTGCGCCCCGTGCGAGTATGCCGGCGAAGTATCGGACGGCAATGGCGGATGCAAATGCCCGGACAATGCAAAGGGCCGCGACGCCGACACCAACGCCTGTATCAGTTGCCCGCCGGGCGCAAAGGGAACGCCGCCGAAATGCGATTGCAGTCCGCTGGGCAAAAATTATTTTTACAAACAACAGCCTGACAACCAATGCGTGAGTTGCGGCGACAAGGTGCTGAACAAAGATAAAACCGGCTGCGAATGCCCGCCGGACAGACCGGCTGACGCCAACGGAAACTGCGTTCAGAAAACTTGTGACAATGGTGAAACGCCGGACCCGAAAACCGGCCAATGCGTATGTCCGCCGGAAAACCCCGGGTATAATGCCAATAATCAATGCGGCACTTGCCCCGCCGGCGCGAAAATGCTCAGCAAGCCCGGCGCGCCGCTTGACTGTGATTGTAGCAAACTCGGCGCGGGCTATTCCTATGATAGGAATGGGAATGGCGGGCAGGGGGCGTGTGTAGCCAAGATATGCGATGAACCGACGATGACGCCAACGGGCAAGAACGGTGCGTGCGAATGTCCGAAAAACACGTCGCAAGTAAACGGCACCGGCCCGTGCATCTCCATCGCCGTTCAAAAGGAAGACGATTGCAAAAACCGGGGCAAGGGCGAAATATGGGATGGCAAAAAATGTGTATGTCCGTCGGGCAAGGGGTATAACACCAGCGGCATTTGCGATGTATGCCCGGCAGGGTCTAGATTTGCAATAAAAAATGGCAATCTTGCTTGCGATTGCGGCGGTAAAGCGTTGTATGATGCAATTAAGAATATGTGCGTGCCTTGTGATGGGGATCAGACCGTGATAAAGGGTGTGTGCGGTTGCGCGGACGCTACTAAAACAATAGACGAACAAACTAAAAATTGCGTCCCCAAGCCATGCGACCCCGGCACCGGCAAGGAACGGAATGCCCAGGGCAAATGCGTCTGCACGGGCAACACCCCGAACGAGGTCAACGGCGTTTGCCAGTCATGCGACGTCGGCGGCAAAGGCGAAGTATGGAACGGGAAAAAATGCGACTGCCCGCCCAGTTTGCCCGAACGCGATGATAACAATGTTTGCGTTGGAAAGGGCTTGGGCTCTAAATCAATAGCCGCGGCGGAAAAGAAAGCAGAGGACGATAAAAAGAAACAGGCAGACGCAGAGAGGAAGAAAGCGGAAGACGATGCCAAGAAATTAGCCGACGCGCAGAAGAAACAAGAGGCAGACGCCAAAAAGGCGGCCGAAGCAGAGGCCGAAAAAGCAAGAAAAGACGCCGAAGCGAACAAATGCCCAGATGACGCGATAGGGGGAACCCGCGCTGCGGGATGTGACTGTGGCGCAAAGGCTATATATATAGCCAAAGACAACAGGTGTAAACCGTGCGAGCCTGGCCAAATCGCAATAAATAACCAATGTGTAAACAGTTCGCAGGCCCAGGCACCATTGCCGGCGGCAAAGTTGCCAACCACGCCGGCGCCGCAAGTGCAGACGCCACCGTTGCAAACAGAGGTGCCCCGGCCAATATCGGCGCCATCGCCGCAAACGCCACAGCCGCCGCTGTCCGCGCCGCCTCTGCCCCAGCAACCCCAGCAGACCGCGCAACGGCCGTCGCCTGCCTCTCAGAACCGTGTCAACGAAGATGTCAAAACCGGTCCGGCTTCGCAAAAAAACTATACCAGTTCAGACCGAGTAAATATTAATATTGGATGGGATGAGTTTACAAACGCAATTCTAAAGCAAGCATGTGGAAAAGTGAACGGCAGGATAATTTGTCGCCAAGAAACGGATACCTCAAATAGGAGCGGATGGTGGATAGAAATAAACTGTGCCGATGGGAAAGCCAACAATACTCAGACCGCCATAAACAATATTTATAATATGGCAAAAGAATATTGCACCGGAATTATCAATTTAGATGGGGTAACTTATTTATACGTCAACAACAAAATAAGCGAAGGGCTATAAACCGAACGAATTGCGAATTTGATAAAATGAAAATAAAAAGTTGGATTTTTTGCGGGATTGCGGCGCTCGTTTGGGCGATGCCCGGCGTGGCGCGCGCGGCGGATTCCAATACTTCTACATCTTCTACCACTAACACATCAACGCAAGGTTCCACGAACAAGCCAACACCGGACCAGACCCTGACGGACTTGAAAAAAAATGCGGCGGCGATGAAGGCGACGGAGCAATCCACGGAGAACAAACTGCTGGGCGGGGCGGCGATAGGCGCGAGCGGGATCGGTGGTATGCAGCTGATGC
>WQUT01000002.1 GCA_009781955.1 Pseudomonadota bacterium
CAATGACCTTCAGGTTATGAGCCTGACGAGCTACCAAGCTGCTCTACCCCGCGACAAGTGGTGATAGTTTGGCACACGCCTTGACAAAAGTCAAGCGGAAATTGGCGTTGCCGCGATTTTACATTATCCCGCATTTGTTGAACTGGCTGCCGTCGTCGTTCTGGTCTATCTTTTTATTCCGGATTTCCTCGGCCGCCTTGATCTTTTGCCGCATCAGGATTATGCCCGGATTATTCTGAATTTCCGTATTCATTTTATCCAGCGCGGCGTCCGCCTCGGCCGCATTCCGCGCGAAAATCGGCATTACGGCATTCGCGGCGTCCGAAACGCTGCGCTTTATTTCACCCGACATGTCGTCAATCACGGACAGATGCGCGGCGATATGCCGGTCTTCATGCGCGAGCGTAACGTTGTATCCGCATTCGTCCGGCGCATGCCGCGAATCAATCTGGACCAGGAAATCATTATATCCGATCGCGGCGCTGATTTTGTTCAGCACCACGCAATACCCGTCTTCTATTTCCTCGTAATCGGCTTCCAGACTATAATTCTCTATCAGGGTCGCGACAACGTTGCCATGCAATAAATCCATCGGCTTTAACGGCTGCACGACTTCTTTCTTCCATTCGGGCGCGGTCACAACAACTTTCGGAGAAACCTTATACGCCAGACAATCGTCGTCCGCATACAGCGCGGAATGGAATGTGCCTATCGCGATAAAAAGCAAGATTATTTTTTTCATGCGCAATGCGGCCCGCCCCGGGTTAAACCGTCATTCTTTTCAGGTATTCTTCCACAAACTTGTCGCCAAAGTTTTTATACAGCTCTTCCGCCAGCAACACCGCGCTGCGCCCCGATTCAAAGAGCTTCATCAGCGGCCCCAGTCCCCCCAGTTCCGTATTCAAAACCACGGATTCGCCCGTCACCGGCCGCGACAGCAACACCGCGCGTTTCAGATTCGGATAGGCCTTGCCCTGGATAAACGCCATTTCCAGCGGGTTCAGCTTCCAATGCTCGTAATCGTTCGCATCCGCGCCGGGATTGCGGAAAAAGATCACCGTCTGGGCCTGGCCGCGCACGACGTCGCCGATGCCCAGCTTGTCAATGATATTCGCGCGCTGGAACGCCGCCATGTATGCTTGGCGGTTCTTGCGGCCCTCTTGCAGGCCCGTAATAAAATTCTCGCGGAACATCGGGTTCGCCAGCATGGGCGCGGTCTCGTCAATCATAATCAGGCTGGGGTTGCCGTTCGCGACGGTAATATTGTTTATTCGGTGTATAATGTAAGAAATCACCGCGGGGGCCAGCGTCTCGTCATTCAAAACGTCCGTAAAATCAAACGTGGTCAGGCGCGAATACAAGTCCAGCGTGTCCTTCCGCTCGTTGAATACGCCGCCGTATTGCAGCGGGTCAACCCATTTCTTCAGGGCGGCGCGCATCGGGCCGCCGCTGGAAAAGCTGGCCGTCCAAAGATTTTTCAACTCGCGGTCCTTTATATCCACGTAATCAAAGTTCACCGATACGGCGCGCGCGATTTCGTCCAGCGATTTCGGATCGCTCTGGCCGGAAATCATCATCAGCCAGCGGCGAAGGAACGCGCGGTTATTCGGCGAATCTTCCATCTTTAACGGGTTCAGCCGGGTTTCAAAATCCATCGCGCCGGCGAATTCCGCCTTGTCCCCGTCGTCCTTTGCATTGAATGTCAGGTATTTTCCCCCCGTTGAAATAGTAAATATCTCGGCGCCCCTGTTGCGGTCAAAGAAAAACGCGCGCAGGCGCTGGTGGCGCAGGCTTTGCGCGATTAAAAACGAGAACAGCGTTGTTTTTCCCCCGCCGGTCGGCCCGATGGTAAGGGTGTGCGCCGTGGCGCCGGCGGCCTCTGACACATGAAACTGGAACTGATACGGCGTGCCCTGGGCGGTCGGAAACACCACTATCGGCCCGGGGCCCCAATCGGAATTCGGAACGCCGACCGGGACGGACGACATCGGAATGCTGACGGCGGCCGTCCGCGACAGCAGCTTGAAAGACCGCGGGAACGCATCATACCCGGGCAGCATTGCGAACCAGGAAACCTTGGCCGCGAAATTTTCCACCACCGGCGCGATGCCGAACCCGGCGGAAATGCGCTTGAAATCGTCCACGTATTTTTCCAAATCCGCCACGGTGTCGCCGAATACCACGAACATGGGATAATAATTCACCATGCCCTGGTTTCCGGAAATATTCTCGTCCATCGCGGCGACCGCGCTTTCTATCTGCTGTTCCGCAATCTCGGCCCCCTGGTCGCCGATCGTTGACTTTTTCTGGCGGATGACGGATTCAACGCCGCTCGCGCCCAGTATTTTGAACGCGTTCATCGTTATCACTTCGGTCTGAATCGCCGAAATCCCGTCAAAAAATTCTTCGTCCAGAAAGTCGGGCGATGTTTTGAAAGACATAATCGCCGCGAATTTTTGATCCGCACCCGATTGATACCGGACAATCCCGCCGCGGCCGAACGCGACGGAATCAACGGTTACGAACGAAGACATGGATTCGTCGGCGCGCGCTATCTCCGGCTTTGTCACCGGCGACAGGATGCGCCCGAAAAACGCCGCCGCATTGCGGGGCTGGTTGTGCAGCAGAACGGTCGGCCGATACGCGGCCAAAATTGATTCAACATAGTTTGAATATTGGGCCATCTTGTCATTCGCGCCCGCGCCGCCGACGGACAAAACAAGATAATATGAATTGCGGAAAATCCTCAGGCCCTGGGATTCCCACCTGTCGTGGATTTTTTGCAGCACCGGCTGGTCAAACTCGTAATCCGTGCGCGTTTCGGCCGCATCGCGGACGGTAAAGAACCGCAAGACGGCGGCCGGATCGTTAATCTGGTTAAACAGCTGCGCGCGCAGATCCAGGAACTGATTCTTGGTGGCATCGTCCTGCATGGATGTCTGGACGCCGGCCATACGGTATACGCGAACCAGCGCGCCGTTGTTCAGACGCACGGTCATATTGTCGTTTAACACGGATTTGAACGGCAGCAGTTCGGAATATTTCCTGTATCCGAACCGCGGGAACACATACCGCGTTATGGTCGGCGTATATACCGTCAGTATCAGGAACATCAGCAAAACGGCCAGCGCCAGAACCAACGCCGTCATCGGAAAGGAATCTGTAACGAAAAAGCTGAGTAAGTTTTGCATTTTACGGATTCAGTTGGTTAGGGGCCTTTGACTTGAACAGTTGGAGCTTTGCCGCGACGATATTGGCCAGTTGGGGCTCTCTCTTTGAAAACGCCGCCAGGATCAGATGCACGACCGCGACAGACACCAGAAAATACAGCGGCAAATCCGGCATATATGCGCCGCCGACAAATCCGGTGATTCCGTTGATTGCCAGCGTCACGGTCAGAATCACCACAAAAATCATAAATTGAACCGCAAAATTCAGCACGGCGATGGAATAAGGCACATAAAATATGCGCGGCGGATTTGATAAAGCTTTCAGAACTTGCTGACGCAAAGCGGTGACTGGTGACTGGTGACTGGTGACTGGCGCCACCATTAAAACAATCATCTCTCCTTATTATTGAATTTTACCATTTTCACCGCTTTTTAACAACCGCAAAATCAATCCGGACTTTTATGTGTAAAACCATAACAAAGCCAAGATTGCAAACATGTTTATTCTTTCGCCCAATTATTAACAATGAATAAATAATCGGCCGATTTGTTACAGTTTTATGTTAAAAATTTGTTAACAAAATCAAAAAAACTGTTTTCAACAAAACAAACAGCGCTAACAACAAAAACAATTATAAATATATGATAAATTATTTTTTGAAATCTGTGGAAAAGAAAAACCGACGTTTGTCGGTTTTATTTCTTGCGAAAGCCTTGTTTTGCTTTTAGCTTTGGTTTGTCTGGATCAATCAGTATGACTTGCTTGCCGCGGCGAACTTGCTTTATATTGCCGCGTTTTTTCCAGCCTTTTAGTGAGCTTAAAAATTTCATTTCGGGAACCTTTGTTTAATTTGCCAGCTGATTCTATATGTTTTTTCTTAAAAAGCAAGAGATTTTAACAGCAGCGAGCGGAACTATTCATTCTCAAACGCCTCGCGGAGCGCGGCTTCCACCTCTGCCCCCGACAGACCCGCTGTCTGCAAATATTCAATTTGCGCGGGCGCGCCCCGCCAAATGGCGGCGGAATGCTCGGCATTATCCGGCGGCGATTTTATATGTTGCGTGGGCGAAAACCTGATTGATTTTATATCCGGCGCGCAAAGGGCCGAAAATGCGATATCGGATTCGCATCCTTCGGATCCGGCCGGAATTATCGCCTCGCCCGACAGTTCTGTTTCAGAATCTTTCAGGGCGACAACCTTTGTCTTATCAAAAATGCCTGTTTTTTCAGCCAAATGTTCGGCCAAAATTGATAATTTCAGATTGCTGCTGTTTTTTATTAAAAAATTGCTTTTAATCTCCGCCAAAAAGCCTGTATTTTTTATAGTTTTCTTCAAAAATACAGGCTTTTCGCAAATGATTTTTCCAGTTATAAATACCCGCGCTTTTTCGGCCGATATTTCTATGTCCAATTCATTATCGCCCGCTATTTTGCCGACATAAATTATATGAACCGGCAATTTGCCTGTTTTTTTTATATTTATCAGGCTTTTTCCCCCCGCATCGGATACCGTTGCGACATTGCCCAGCTCTGATAATTCAGGGTTGAATTTTCCATCAACAAACACGGCGGTAAACGCGGGAAAGGTTTTTATATCAAAAGCATCCCAAAGATACTGCATGGATTTAAGATTTGTGATTGTGGATTTAAGATTTGGTGATATGATAGTATTAAATCTTAAATCATAAATCAAGCGCGAAGCGCGCTGGATTATAAATAGAGCGGAGCGATAATGGGTTTTAATTGCGGGATAGTCGGACTGCCGAATGTGGGAAAATCAACGCTGTTCAACGCGCTGACGGCGTCGGCCGCGGCCGATGCGGCGAATTATCCTTTCTGCACGATTGAACCAAATCTCGGCCGCGTGGTTGTGCCGGACGCCACCCTGCTAAAATTGGCCGCTGTTGCGAAATCCGCGAAAATAATTCCGACCCAATTGGAAATAGTGGATATCGCCGGACTGGTGAAGGGGGCATCGGCGGGCGAAGGGCTGGGGAACAAGTTTCTGGGCCATATCCAGGCGGTGGACGCGATTATTCATGTGGTTCGCTGTTTTGAGAATAACGACATTGTGCATGTGTCGGGCCGCATTGATCCATTGGACGATATCGCGACGATAGAGACCGAGCTGATGCTGGCGGACCTGGAATCCCTGGAAAAACAGGTAAAAAATCTGGAAAAACGGGCGCACGGTCTGGATAAAGAGGCGATAAAATTACTGGAAGTCGCAAAGCAAATCAAAACCGGCCTGGAAAACGGCGTGCCGGCACGGGTGTTCCCCTCCGTTGGAGGGGTGCCGCCGTCAGGCGGCGGGGTGGTTCAACAATTTAATCTCCTCACCTCTAAACCCATGATGTTCGTCTGCAATGTGGACGAGGCGTCCGCGGCAACCGGTAATCAATTCAGCGCGGCCGTGATGGAAAAATACGGCGCGGGCGCGCCGGTCCTGATTATTTCAACCAAGATAGAACAAGAAATTTCGCAATTAACCGATGCCGCCGGACGCGCGGAATTCCTGACTGATTTGGGATTAAAGGAATCCGGTCTGGACCAGGTGATAAAGGCGGGATACAAGCTGCTGGGCCTGCAAACATTCTATACGGTCGGCCCGAAAGAGGCGCATGCCTGGACGATTACAGCCGGCATGACGGCGCCGGCGGCCGCGGGCAAGATTCATACCGATTTTGAGAAGGGATTCATCCGCGCGGAAATTATTTCCCCCAATGACTACCTTGCGCTTGGCTCCGAAGCCGCGGTCAAAGACGCCGGCAAAATGCGCCTGGTCGGCCGCGATTACGTCATGCAGCCCGGCGACATTTGCCATTTCCTTTTTAATAATTAGAATATCAAAGTTTCATAATGTGTCATCCCCGGAATTTCCGCAGTGGGGCGGAGCTTGTAGAGAGAACCCCATCCAGGAAATATCCGGGGATCCAAGCACTTAAATCTCTGCCAGCAGGTTCATTTTTTCATTCGCTTTTTCAATTTCAGAGTCCAGACGGCGCAGCTCTGCCACCAGCTTGGCATCAGCGGATTCCGCCGCCGCCAGCATTTTCGCGGTCAGCTCTTTCTTTTCATTTTGCAGCATGTTCAGATAGTGCTTTAACTTTAACGATACAATAAATTTTTCCGCATCAACCGGTTGTAGGGGCAAAAAACCACCCACCGAAATCTGCGATTTCGTCGGGGCCCGGTAATTATTTGCCCCTACATTCGTCGGGGTGGATAAATCAGCCCCGATTTTAACCAGAAATTCAGAGTGTTTTTCAATCAGCTCCGGATAGGCCGCGGCGATTTCGGATAATGTTTTTTGCGACAGCGAATCAACCGCGGGCAATGGTTCCGCGTCGCGCGTCGCGCGTTTCGCATCACGTTTCCATTTGTGCCATTCGTTGAATTTGCGCTGGTCGTATTCTTGCCTGAATTCGTTTTTTAATGTTGGGTCCGCGATTTTTTCAATCGTTGCCTGCAAGAACTTTTCCGCGCGCGCGCGTCCGCCGGGTGTGGAAATGATGAAATTATTATTGGCAAGCTGCCATAAAAAATCAACCAGCGGCATGGCCGAATCAATGATTTTTTTCATGGCTAATTCCCCCCTCTCTTGGAGGGGGGCGCCGGCGCTAGTTTGCGCGGCGGGGGGGATGCTTTGATTTTTATGATCGGACAAGCCCCCCCCCGGGCCCGCAACATCGCGCGCCGCCCCCCCCCAAGAGGGGTGGGAATTAAGAATCTCATCCGGATCCTTGCCGCCGGTGACAAACGCGAATTGCACATCCGATTCCGCGCGCAACAGCGGCATCATCAGGTCAACCGCGCGTGCGGCGGCTTTTTGCCCCGCTTTGTCGCCGTCAAAACAAAAGACAATATTGCGGTTCATTTTGCACAGGATTTGCAAATGGTCAGCGGTGAGTGCGGTGCCCAGCGGCGCGACGGTTTCGCCAAATCCGTGCGTCTGCATCTGAATCGCGTCAATCTGGCCCTCTACAATAATGCTGCGGTTTGCGCGGTGAATGCTATCCCTCGCAAAGTTTAATCCGAAAATTGTGCGGCCCTTTTTGAACAATTCCGTTTCGGGGGTGTTGATGTATTTCGGCTCGCTGCCGTCCAATGACCGCCCGCTGAACGCAATGATTTGGCCATTGGCGTTAAAAATCGGAAACATCAGCCGGTCGCGAAAGAAATCATACGGGTCGCCGCCGCGCGTGCTTTCGCGCACCAGTCCGGTCGCCAACAGATTTTTAACTTTCTGATTTCCGAATTTTCCGATGATAGAGCTGAAACCCGCCGGCGCATAGCCCAGGCGGTATTTCTTGATCACCTCGTCCGTAAAGCCGCGTTTCCGGATATATTCCAATGCTTTTGCGCCCGCAGGCGTAAACAGCTTTTCGGAATAGAGCTTCGCGGCCCCATCCATAATTTCAATATAAGATTGCTCGCGCGCGGCCTGTTCCGGCGTTTTGGGAGCGAATTCGGGAACCTTTATCCCCGCCATTTGCGCCAGCTCCCTTATCGCCTCGGGGTACTGCATATTTTGGGTTTTCATGATAAATGAAATGATGTCGCCCTTTTCGCCGCAGCCGAAACAGTAATACCGGCCCATTTCTTCGTTGACCTTGAAGGACGGTGTTTTCTCGTTGTGGAAAGGACAGCATCCCCAGAAATCTTTTCCTT
>WQUT01000003.1 GCA_009781955.1 Pseudomonadota bacterium
ATTTCCGTGCCAACGTCGGTCGCATGCTTGCGGCTTTCTTTTGCGGCCAAGAATTCGGACATGGACATTATTTAATCCTTAGTATTCCATTCGCATCCGTCGCGGCGTTCGGATGGCCCGGCAGAATTGCTGCCAGTTGCGTGTGCCACGCGATTTCGGCCGGGACCTTGGTCGGCGAAAACCCATAGATATACAGGCGGTCCCGCGCGCGCGTCATCGCAACGTACAGCAGCCGGTAATATTCCGCAACCTGTGTTTGCAACCGGGCGTCCGCCGCGGCTTGAAACTTTTCGGACGCATTGCCGTCCGGCGACCAGAGGAACGCGGTTGTTTTTTGCTCCGTCGCATCTCCCCCCTCTTGGGGGGGGGTGGTTGCCGAAGGCAACCGAGGGGGGGCTACTTCATTTGAATATTTGTTATTACTATTTTTTTCGGAAATAGCCCCCCCCAGTCCGCCGTCGCTATCGCTACGGCGCAACAGCCCCACCCAAGAGGAGGGGCACGCGACGGAGCTTATCGGAACAACCCTGCCCGCGCCTTCGCGCTTGGACTTTGGATTTTCTATCGTATCTATCAGAAATACGATTGGCGAATCCAGCCCCTTGGCCGCATGCACGGTCATTACGCGCACGCCGGAATTCGCCTCCATATCGCGCTTGATTTCGCTGCCGCCCTCCATAAACCATTGGATAAACTCGCGCAAGCCCCCTGATTGCGTGCGTTCATAAGACAGCGCGATGGTCAGAAATTCTTCCAACGGGTCAATAATCTGACCGCCCAGCGCGGCAATCATCTTTTCCCGCCGGTCGCCGGTGTTCAATAACCGCATGAAAAAGGAATAAGGAGGCAGGTTCGCCCATTCCAAAATTTGTAAAAGCTCTTTATATATCTCCGGCCGCAATACATTGATACGACTGAATACAGTATCATCGCCGCGTTTATGGCAAATGGCGAATAAATCCGATTCCGAAAACCCGAACAATGGGCTTTTCAGCACGCATGCCAGGGCATAGTCGTTCGCGGTATCCAAACAAAACCGCACCAGGTTCAGCAGGTCCCGTATAGCTGGAAATTCCGGCAATACTATACGGTCGCTGCCGGCGACGGCGATGTTTCTGGATTTCAGCTCTGCCACCAATGGCGCGGCGAAAGGCGCGCGTTTCTGGACCAGAACCATGATATCGCCGGGTGTGATCCGCCGCCCCGCGGATTCCAGTGTTTCATTGGTTACCAGATGTTCAATCTTGTCGGCTATTTCACGAATATATTCGCGACGGGCCACCGAATTCTTGATTTTTTCGGCTACCGGGGCCTTGTCATCGGCGTCAATTTCATCGTCATCGGCCGCGGTTTCGGTGTCCGAAAACGGAATTTTTACCGAATTTAATTCCACGAATCCCGCCTCGCCCGCGCGAAAGCATTTGTGAACATTATTCTTGAAGTTCGCTAAATTAGTTATTGATACATCGTTGAAAAAGTAATCTACGGTGGACAGGATGGCTGGCACGGAACGGAACGATTGCGACAGCGGAACCTCTGCAATAACCCGCTGGTCGCTGGCTATTTGTTCCGCGATGTTATTCTTGCTTAACATAAATTCAACCGGGTTCGCGCCCTGGAATGAATAAATGGATTGTTTTGTATCGCCGACCACAAACAAAGTGCGCGGATTTTCGCCTTCGCCGTTTGTGAAAAAGTTCGTGGCCAATGCCCGCAGGATCCGCCATTGTTCGGGACTGGTATCCTGGGCCTCGTCCACCAAGATATGCGACAACTGGACGTCCAGCTGCGACAATACCCATCCCATCGTCGCCGGGTCTGAAAAAAGCCGTTCCGTATACAGGATAATATCGTCAAAGTCCATTAAATTACGCGATAATTTTAATTCCGCATATTTTTTTGTAAATGCGTCGGACAGCGTGAACAGCGCGACGGTGTCGTCGTAAATCGCCTGGTTTATCCGATTTTGGTCATATTCATAGACGCGGTCTTGTTCCGCGACCAGATACTCTTTCTTGGTCACCCGCGTCGCGCGCGCGCCGGTGGTGGTTAGGAACGCGGTCTTGTACTCGTCAAAGTCAAAATTGGTGTCATGCATCAGTTTTTTTATCACCTGGGCCGCTTTTACCAGGTAGGCGGCCGGCTTTCTCGGGGATAAAATTTCGGATTCAAGCAGACCCAGTATTTTACGGCGGTCATCCATGGCCGCCGGCGACCAGAATTTCTGTCCAGCCAGCGGATCAATGGATAAAAAGTTTCTAACTGTATCAATGAATTGTTTCTGATAGTTAAAGCTTTGGTTCAATTGAAACATCACGCGATATTGATCGGTCAAAACGCCCAGCAACTGGTCATAAGAATACTCTGAAATCCGTTCGGTGATGCGGAAAAAGGCATCTGTCAGTCCCCCCACCGCATCGCGCTGCGCCGATACAAGGCTCGCGCTCTGCGACTCCCCCCAAGGGGGGAGTAATTCAGCACTCACTTGTTCGGAATTAAGAGAGCAATTAACTACTCCCCCCTTGGGGGGAGTCGGCGCGCATGGTTGCGGGCCGGTGGGGGGACTAGCATTCACCAATTCTTGAAAAGCGTCTTTCATCAAACGGGTTTGGTCGGCCTCTGTCACCAACCGCCAGGCCGGGGAAATGCCGGCCTCCATAGGAAAACGCCGCAGGATTTCTTCGCAAAAGCTGTGAATAGTGCGAATTTTCAGCATCTGGGGATTATCTATGTATTCATAAAATATCGCGCGCGCGGTTGCCAGATCCGCATCCGTCGGCGGCGTCTTTGGTATTTCCGAATGCGCGATGTCCGCCAGCAGTTCGCGCAACTGCGCATCATCCGCATAGGCCCATTCGCGCAGCTCTGCCAATATTCGGTTCCGCATCTCGCTGGCCCCGGCATTGGTATAGGTCAGGCACAGGATTCCGGCATTTTTTCCGGCGCGGGGGTCGTCGTCGTTTCTGAACAGAATACGCAGCAGACGTTGCACCAAGACGCTCGTCTTGCCCGTGCCGGCGTTCGCCTGGACCCAGACGTTCATCGCCGGGTCGCTGGCCCGTGCCTGTTCCGTTGAAAGCGCGCGCTTTGCCGCCATTTTCACCTTGTTTTCACGGTTGGATTGTAGTATAGATTTTATAAGAATTCAAGGCGTAGAAATGACCCATGAAGATTTTATAAAACCGAGGCAGGAATGATACCGATATTGTTTCCTATTCAATTACCTGGCATGACACTTGCAAATAGGCAAGATGTTTTCCGTTACGTGATAAATAATTTTTCCGCATATTATGATTCTGTGGATATTGTGCAGGACAATGACGAGGACGGTTTGATTTTATCAAGCCATGACGACGCTCCGTATTTTAATTTTTGCATACACAAGGACGGCAAGCTTGAAGATTGTATTGCGCGATATTTGCCAATGTTCAAGAAATATCACCGAACGCCCCTGATTTATGTGTCGCCGGCCTCTTCTTATTATTGCGAACAAATAGAATTTGAGAAAATTTCAGACGACGCCTTTATGTTTTTGGAAGACGAAAGCATTTTAAGTAATTATCCGGTGCCGGATTCCATAAAGGTTGAACTTACAGAAGATGAAGATTTGTTTATTAAAATATGGGGCGATTCTAGACGCGATCCGAACGATATTTACGGCGTTGCGAGCGAGGCAATGGTAAACGGAATGCGACATTTCTTCAAGCCCCCGAAGAAAGGATTCAGTCATTTTGCAACAATGGCATACAAGGATGAAAAACCCGTTGCTAATGTTGTATCAGTTTATAACAAGGATTGGCTGTTGGTCATCGGGCTGGGCACATTACCGGAATATAGAAAACAAGGGCTGGGGACCGTGCTTATGAAAGACATAATAGAACGGGCGCACAAATTGGGAATAAAAACAATAACGCTACAGACGGAAACCGGCACCTATAATGAAAAATATTATGAAAAAATAGGGTTTGTGACGAGATTTAACGGTGTGTATTACAAACCCTAAGTCTTAATGCTGGAACAAATACTTTGCCGTCAGGTCCAGGCTGCACCGGCCCAGGTGCCGCGGAAACATGGATATTATCCTGCGCTTGAATTCAAACCGCGACCGGGATTTTTTCGCCGCCGCCAGCACTGCTTCCAGATACTCCAGCTTTTTCGCCGCATCGCCCATATCTTCCGGCGCGTGGTGGGACGAAAGAATCAGCCTATAATTTCGCGCAATCAAATTACGCAGCTTTTTTATCTCGGCATTCAAGATTGCCGTGCTGCGCATTACCGGATGAACGTCGTGCCCCAGAATGTGTATATAGCGCGCGTTTACTTCCGGAAACTCTATATCAAACGCCGTGCGGTCTTTCCTTATGTTCATCTTTATGCCCGCAATCGCGACGCATCCGTATTTCATATAGACGTCAATCTTGTGCGGGGACGCGCTGCACGACTTGCTGAACATTTTCGCAAAGCTTTTCAGCAGCGCGCCGCCCCGCCGCCCGTTGAATTCGGCGTTCTTGGTGGAATACCGCGGCACGCCGTGCAGGAATTCGTCCGCGCCGGCCATATGGTATGACAGTATGTGCCCCGCAATCTTTATGCCGGCCGATTTCAAATACGATTCCAATTCCAGAATATTGTTGGCAAAGGCCGGGCTTTCCAAAACTATGCCGCTGCTGCCCTTGACTATGACGGGAACGACGCTTTGCAGCGGGTCGTTGGTCATATAAACGTGCAGTTTTATCGGCCCCAGATCATATAACAGAATTTCGCCGATCGCCAGTCGTTTTACAGTGCAATTTCTCTTGATCATGGCGGACTCCTTGGCTTCTTTATCATTATAATTTTTCAGATTTTGCTTGTAAAGTAGGGAGAATCTTGTAAGATGAGCATATAAAAGTAACTATTGGGGGAAAGCCTGATGTCGGGCCAGAAAAAAATTTTGCATTCGCCGGCCGAAATCACGATCGGACTGATAAAAAGCAAGTGGAAGGTGCTGATTCTGCGCGAATTGCGGTCCGGCACAAAGCGATTCGGGGAATTGCTGCGCAATTTGGGCGGCGTCAGTCAAAAGGTTCTGACCCAGAATTTGCGCGCATTGGAAGACGACGGGCTGGTCTGCCGCAAAGTATATGCAGAGGTTCCGCCGCGCGTGGATTATTCCATGACGGTCGTGGCGCTGGACCTGCACAACATATTGGTTCAAATGCGGGAATGGGGAATAAAATACAATACCAGATACGCGCGGAAAATTAAAAACAAAACAATATGCTCGCCCAAATGCCCGCATAAGCATCTGCATAAAAATAAAACTTTACCTTAAAAATATAATTTTTTGCCTGCCCCGGAAATCACAGATTTCGTGATTTCTGGGGGTAGTCACTTTAAGGGTATGTTTTGCGGAATAGGATGAAATAAAATCACATAAATCCTTTCAGAACCATATACATCTGGCCCAGATCGGTTTTAAGCAGCGTGGCGGTCAGCATTTCTTGATTATCCGTATGTTCCGCGCCCGCCAGCATTTTGGCAAAGCTGCGCACGAACTGCGTCGCTTGCGACCGGAATACCGCGTCGGATTTGAACAGCTCGCGCACGCGGCGCCGGTCCGCCGCGCCCAGCATTTTAGCGAACCATTTGGAAAATATGGTTTTGTCGCCGGCGTGATACTTGCTCCATATAGAATCAGGAATCTCCGCGCCGACGCTGCGCGTCAGATCAACCGACAGCTCGTGCATTTTTTCAATCAGCCGTTCGGATTGCCGGACGAATTCCGCGGGCGTCAGACGCGGCATAACGTTTATCGCGGCGGGATTGCCGGATGCCGCCGGCGCGGACGCCATCGCCGCCATGGGGGCGGTCGCCCTCGCCTCTGCCATTTGGCGGTTTAATGTTTGCATGGTATCAACCGCTTTCGCGTAATCGGACAGCAAGTCTATCATCTGCTGGCGCGATTGGCCCGACAGATGGTCCAGTTTCAGCGAAGAATCCGCAATCCCCATCAGCGTCTCGCGCGCCGCCGTGTTCATCTCGCGCAGTTTTTCGTCCAGCGCCGTGATGCCGCCCTGCAGCTGCGCGGTCATTTCCGCGGAATCGTTCGCCAGATCGGGCAGCGCGTTATAGTATTTTTCAATCAGCTGGGACAGCGGGCGCAAACTTTCGGCCGTATCGGTGGACACTTTTATTAACTCTTGGGATTGGCCGGTCAAGACCTCGTGCGCGTTGCTCATCTCCGCCAGTGTTCCCTTGACCCCGTCGGCCATAGTGCGCACGGATTCGGAAAACGCGCCCGCCGCGGATTTGGTGTCGTCCAAGGTTTTATTCGCGACCGTATGCACGGTGTTCAGCTCGCCCACAACGCCGGTTGCGAATTCGCGTATTTCGCCCTGGAATTTTCCGGCCAGAACGGCGACCTCGCCCGATATATTGCGGATGAACGCCTCGGTCGTCTCGGCCGCCTCCATCAATTTGGTGACCGCTTCGGACAATGTGCGGCCCTGCTTTTCCAGCGAAGATTCGGCCAAACGTATCTGTCCGCCGACAACGTTCGCCGTGCTGGTCAGCCCGTTCATTTGGGACACCAGCATTGTTTTTGATTGCTTTGTAAACGCGTCCATTTTTTCCAGCTGGCGGGCCAGTATTTTTTCGTTCGCGGCCATTGTCTTTTCATAGTCCGCGGATTCTTGGCGGACGCCCGCGAATCCGTTTGCAACGGCGGTTGACAGCGCGGCCATTTTTTCTTGCATCGCCTCGGACTCTGTCACCAATGAATTCATGTGGCTGGTGTTGTTTTCCATATCGGATTGCAGCTGGCCGGTCAGAATTTTCCCGGACTCGCACCATCCGTCTATGACGGTAGAGAGAGCGCGCGCCCGTTCCGTCGCGTCTTGAACGGTATTATTGATTTCCGACAATAACTTGTTGACATTGCTATCAAATTTCTCTATCGCGTCGGATATGCCTTTCCATTGTTTTGACCCCAGTATCTTTTCAAATCCGCCCAGCTGCTTTTCCAATTTTCCGGTCTGGTCCGCAAGGCTCTTGGTCGCCTCGGTCGCGGTGCCGACCAGCGCCTTGTTCCGTTCGCCCAGCTGTTTTTCCAATGCTTCGGCCCGCATGATATGCTGTTCCAGCGCCGCGGCCATTTTTTTGAATGACAGCTCTATGCTTTCAACCTCTGCATTCATCACATTTTTGACCACGCGCGAAGCGTCCGCGATTTTGGCGCGTTCCGGCGACATCAGCAGTTCCAGCAGCGATTCCATGACACGCTGTGACCGGCGCGATACAAAAAATAAGGCGACCGCCAGCCCCAGCAGCGCCAGCGCCCCAATCCCGCCGAAAATCCATAAAACTTCCACAGAAATATTCATTCGGAATCCATTTTTTATAACGCTTGAAAGTATATCACAAAACAAGCCCCGACTCAAAACATGATTTATAAAACGTTTAATAATATGGTTGACAAATGAAAAAAGACAGCTAGAATAGAAAAACACAAGGACTCAGAATAATGACGGATAATAATTTTAAAAATAAACGGAGACACTAATGACACCGGATACATTCAACCTCAGAAACAATCGCCTTAAAAGGTCTTTTTACGCCCAGGTTCGGAAGTATGAATTATGGAACCCGCATATGTGGAAAGGGCTGTTCCCGGATAGCGATGTTTGCGAGCTGTGCGAAAAAGAGTGCAGAATCCCATGGGATTTTTTAGTCGGCAGATTGCGCGTAAGCAGCGACGAATTGAATTCGGAAAATCTTGCCCCGTCGCAAAAAACTCAAAATATATTTGCAGAAGTCATAAAAAACTTAAATATGGACAGCATTATCACAGACGATTTCTATGACTTGATCACGATAACGCAAAAATCTTTGCAAATTGTGAAAGAAGAGTGCCCAACGTTTGTCCTGCGCGATATTTCCCGTAGTTTTGTGGTCGGCATAGTTGAAGTAAAACTTGCGTCCGGCGAATCTTACAGAAGCGCATACGACAGGAGGCTGGTAAGCTATCCGCTGTCCGATGCGATTTATATAGAATCGGCGGGTCCGAAAATACTGCCTGTCTCGGACTATCCGTATTATGATTCCAAAACAAACAAGCTGACAAGCATTTCTGTTATAGAAAAGATTGATGATGATTATATGAAATATCTTTTCAGTAAACATGTTTTGCATAATATGGCTGTCAGCGGCTACCTGTGCAGTCAGGGATAACATGAAACGGGCGCGAATAAATATCCGCGCCCGCCGGATTAAAATTGACCCACGTAACTATTCTTCCAAGAAGCTGCGCAATTTGCGCGCGCGGGTCGGATGTTTCAGCTTGTTCAGCGCTTTCTGTTCAATCTGGCGTATGCGCTCGCGTGTCACGCCGATGTATTCGCCCACCTCTTCCAATGTGCTGGTCTTGTTGTTGGACATGCCGAAACGCATACGGATGACGGATTCTTCCTTGGAATCCAATTCGGACAATATTTCCGTCACGATTTTGCGCAGGTTTTTCTGCGCCGCCGACACGAACGGATTTTTCGCCGTTTCGTCCGCGATGATTTCTATGCGCGAACTATCGTCTTCCATTCCGACCGGCGCCTCCAACGAAATCGGTTTCAGATTGACCTTTTGCGCCTTGTGAATCTTGTCCACGGGCAGGTATATTATCTTGGACAATTCTTCGGCCGTCGGCGTGCGGCCGTATTTGTGCATGAACTGGCGCGACGCTTTCTGAATCTTGTGAATATTGTCTATCATGTGCACGGGAATGCGGATGGTGCGCGCCTGGTCCGCGATGCTGCGCGATATGCCCTGTTGAATCCAGTTGGTCGCGTATGTTGAAAATTTGTTTCCCAAGCGATAGTCAAACTTGTCCACCGCCTTCATCAATCCGATGTTGCCGTCCTGGACCAGATCGGAAAAATCCAGCCCCAGCCCGCGGTTGGACGATTTCTTGGCGAATTTTATGACCAGGCGCAGGTTCGCCTCTATCATCTCGCGCTTTGCGCGCGCGGCTTCGGTCTGGCCGCGGCGGACCAGTTCCACGACTTTCTTGTATTCCGCCGTGGGCTGGCCCGTTTCGGCGGCGATTGCGGTGATGTCGTCCTGGATCTTGCGGATGTCCCGCTCGTGCTTGGTCGCGAATTTCTGCCATGCCGGCGATTTGTTGCGGCCCAGTTTCTTGACCCAGTTTTTGTTCAGCTCGTTGCCGGCGTATTCCGAAACGAAATCTTCGCGCTTTATCTTGCAAGAGAGGGCCAGGCGCATCAGCTTGCCTTCCAACCCCATCAACAGCTGGTTCCGCTTGGTCAATTGTTCCAGAATTTCCGCGATTCGGTCGTCGTTCAGGCGGATCTGGCTGACATACTCAAACAATTCCAGGCGCATCTTTTCGTATTTCTTTTCCAATGCGTCGTCGGGACGCGCGGATGTCAGCAAGTTTTCCAACCGGTGATTCTGCAGCTTCTCCATCGCGCTGAAAATCTTTTTGATTTTTGCGAACAGCCCCAAAACGACGGGCAGCAGCGATTCCTCCATAACCGGAATCGGCACGCCGGACGTTCCGCGGGCCGTTGGTTCCTTGGCGGCGCCTTCCTCGCCCTCTTCCTCTTCTTCCTCTTCTTCTTCGGTGGGCGTTTCTTCCATATCTTCCAGGTCTTCGTCGTCCAGGTCTTCCACGTTGTCCACGCCTTTTTGCTTTAATGCATCGGCCAGCGCGGCCAGGGATTTCTTTTCGGAATCGGACGAATACATTACTTCCAAGTTCACGATATAGCGCAGGCGGATTTCATCGGCCAACAATTGCTGATACCAGTTCAGCATCGCGCGGATGGTCATGGGGCTCTCGCACAGGCCGTATACCAGCAGGCGCAATGCGGCCTCTATCCGCTGCGCGATCGCGACCTCGCCCGCCGCGGTCAGCAATTGCACGGTGCCGATGGATTTCAGGTAAGACTGCACGGAATCCTGGACGCCCAGCGTCAGAGTGCCGGTGGAAGAATTCATCAGCTGCTTGGCGTAATAGTCGTAATCCTCGTCGCCCACGTCAACCTGTTCCGCGTCGGAATTCAGCAGATTGCGTATTTTATCGCGCGACGCGGGGTCTTCCTCGGCCTCGTCATACGGTTCGGTATCCGCTGTGAATACGGACGTTTCCAGGAATTCCAGCGCGAGATCCTGTTGAAAGAACGAGAGGACTTCCTCGCGCTCTGATTTCGGAATCTCATCGGCCTCTATCGCGGAATCAAAGTCCATCTGGGACAGATACCCGGACTCGGTCGCCACGCCGGCCAGCTTTCGCAGGTTTTCCGGCAATGATTCAATCAGGAACTTTGTCGCTTCGTCAATTTGTCTTGGCATTGAAAATCCTATTTGTAGGGGCGCATTACCCGGGCCCCGACGACAAGCGAAGCGCGTCGTTGGGTGGGTCTTGCGCCCATTCTCTGGGGCGCAATAATGCGCCCCTACAATTTTTGTTTTACGCAATTTATAGTTTATTCGTATTCTTTGTCGCGATGGTTTTTGTTATAATATTCAAAGAACCCTGGATTGACCGGATAAAGATATGCTTCGTTTTTATCAGTGAAATACCCTCTTCCTATAGCAATTTCATCGCCATCTTTTGGTTCTTTACCCACGCCATTAAAAAATTCTATTTGCACGTCACATAGCCAAACCCCGTTTGTTCCGTCACCTTCTTCCCTGCGTAATGTTTTATTTGAAATTCTTATTTTATTTTGCAGTTTATAAGGAAAATTCGCGAACGGTCTCGGTGGGATTTCGCCTTCGGTGAAGATTTCATAAAAACTTTCCTCGCAATCGGTTTGCCCTTTGAAATCTTCCGGTTTTACATCGGCTATACAGTGACCGTTCGCGCAAGATTTTATCGGGCAATTTTCCGGGCAAACTGTTATTTCCTGATCTCTGGGTGCTATGACATCGCCGGGTTTTGGGATTCTGCCGTCCAGTATTTGTGATGCATGAATTGCTTTTGCAAATCCATTAGGGTTAGTCAAAGCATAAAAATCCCCTTTTACGAATCTTGTTTGTTTTAATCCGGGCAAATCAATATGATAACCGCGGACATTTTGTGGTTCAACTTCCACGATAGTTTCAGCGTATTGTTTCATAACAGGTCCTTTATTTTGCCATTCCCTCTCCTATATATTAGGTTTTAATTTTCGGTTTTGCCCTTCCGTGCCTTGGCCACGGCTTCTTGCAGCGCGGATTCGGATACAAGTCCCAGCACGATCGGGCTTTGAATATGGATTCCGGCATAGTTTTTATGAGTTTTATTGCGGATGGACGACACCGTCGGGTTCGTGCTGCGCATCAGTTTCGCAATCTGGCCGTCGGTCAGGTCGGGATAGTTCTTTACAATCCACAGAACCCCGCCCAGACGATTTTGGCGGTGCAGCATGGGGGTATAGCCAACGCCCTTTTTATTCTGATGCTTTTGCGCTTCTACAATCGCCTCGCGCAGTTCCAAACGCGCGTTCGGATCCGCCTCGCACTTTACAATATCCTCGCGGGTCAATTGCCCGGAAAGAATGGGGTCAAGTCCTTGAATTTTGTGCCGTTCCGCATCGGCGATGTTTTTAACTTCCAGCTCGTGCAGGCCGCAGAACGCGCCGATTTGCTCAAAAGAAAGGCCGGTGTTTTCAATCAGCCACAAGGCTGTGGATCGTGGCATAAAAGGGTAATTCATAGGGGATTCCTTTGTTGATACTATCTGTCAGTGCCCCGAAATATAATTCAAATTATCCGAAATTTCAAGGGGATTTTGTTAAAATTTATGATTTAAGATTTACGGATTTAAGATTTGCGACTACCCCGGAAAGCTAAGGTCGCCCGCCTACGCTTTGCTACGGCGCGGCTCCCAGCTTTCCTCCCCTTCTGCGAAGGGGAACTAGCGCTCATTTGGTTTAAAGATATGAGCGCTAAATTGCCCTTCTCAGAAGGGCCGGAAAGCTTGGCAATTTATTGCCCTAGCTTTCCGGGGTAGTCCAATCTTAAATCCGTAAATCTTAAATCTTAAATCACTTTTTTGTAATCTTCACGCCGTCTTTGCCATCCATGACGGCCCATCCCGCCGCATCAATCTGGGCACGAATTTCATCCGCGCGGGCCCAATCCTTTGCCGCCTTGGCCGCATTTCGGTCATCCGCCAATTTTTGGATTTCATCCGGCACAGGCGCGTTTTCGGCCGCCAGCAATTTCTGGGCGCGGTCGGTAAACTGCAGCCCCAGCAAGCGGTCAATGAATTCAAACAGCGCGATTTTGGTTGCCGCGTCCGCGCCGTCGTCCGCCAGCAATTCTTGAACATAAACCAATGCCGTCGCGGTTTTGAGGTTGTCTGAAACCGCGCCCAGAATTTTACCATGCCATTCGGCGAAAACGATGTCTTGTAGGGGCAAATGATTATTTGCCCCTACGGTTTCAATAATTCCCGCTACTTTGCGCACGATGTTCTTGTAGCCCGCGGCGGCGGCATCCAGCGCGGCCCATGAAAACTCTATCGGACTTTTATAGTGCCCCGTCAGCAGCAGATAGCGGAAAGCCATCGGATCATACCCGCGTCTTACAAGGTCCGGAACCGTCGCAACTTCGCCTTCGGACTTGCTCATCTTGCCTTCTTTGGACATAAGCCATTCGTGGTGGATCCAATAATTAACCCATGGTTTGCCAACGATCGGCTCGCTTTGCGCGATTTCATTCGTGTGATGAACCTTTATATGCTCTTGCCCGCCGGCATGCACGTCAAAGTGCGGGCCCAGATATTCCATGCTCATCGCGCTGCACTCTATGTGCCAGCCTGGAAACCCGACGCCCCACGGGCTATCCCATTCCATTTGGCGTTTTTCATCTTTCGGCGAAAATTTCCAGAGGGCGAAATCGGTAGGATTTTTTTTGCCCGTGTCGTCAATGCGCGCGCCGGCTTTCAGTTTTGATATGTCTTGCCCGCCGAGATTCCCATAGCTGGAAAATTTGCTGGTGTCGTAATATATCCCCTCGCCCGGAATTTCATAAGTATAGCCCAGGGCTTCCAGCTTTTGAATCAGTTCTATTTGCTGCTTTATATGGTCCGTCGCGCGCGTCAGATGCGTCGGACGAATTATGTTCAGGGTGTCCGTATCCCGCAAAAACGCATCCATATAGGTCTGCGCTATTTCCCAAACGCTTTTGTTTTCGCGTTTCGCGCCCTTTTCCATTTTGTCTTCGCCGGTATCGGCGTCGCTGGTCAAATGTCCGACATCGGTTATATTCATCACATGGTTGACTTCATAGCCGTTGGCCATAAACATTCTTTTAATAATGTCAAAATGAACGGCGGCGCGCATATTGCCCAGATGCTGATACCAATAGACCGTCGGGCCGCAGCTGTAAAATCCCACATGACCCGGAATCAGCGGCACGAATTCTTCCAGCTTTCTGGACATGGTGTTATAAAGCCTGATTGGCGTTTGGTGGTTGGTGGCTGGTGACTGGTGGTTGGCGGGCGTCATGGTAATTTTCCTTTTGTTGTCTATGATAAATAAAAGAAGGTCTTATTGCAAACGGAATTCGTTCGCGGATGCATGCGAATTAACAACAATCCGCCGTCGTCAAGACTATGGCGGACAAGCAGGAAAAATTAAAAGAATCAAAGTTCATGGTAATGATTTTACCAGCCCAGCCCGAAAAAGTCAAGCAGCACCAGCCCCCAGACGATTCCCGCGCCGATAAAAGATGTTAAAACCATCAGGCTGCCGATATCTTTGGCTTTCTTGGACAACGGATGAATTTCATCGGATATCCGGTTGATTATTGTTTCAATTGCGGTGTTTGCCAGCTCGGCCAACAGGATTAAAACCAGCGAAGAAATCAGCGCCGCGCGCGCCAGCATGCCGCCGGGCAACAAAATCGCCGCAACAAATCCGACAATAAAAATTATGATTTCCAAACGGAACGCGGCCTCTGACCGCCAGGCCGCGGTAAACCCGTCGCATGAATATTTGAATGCTCTGAAAATTCTTTTTATTTCGTTCACGGTTATTCTTTGCTATGAAAAACTTTACAGATATACTTTTTGCCGCGCCCAACAATGAAAATTGGTGGCGGAGCGTATAGGATTTGAACCTATGGACGGCATTTCTACCGTCACGGATTAGCAATCCGCTGCATTACCACTCTGCCAACGCTCCGTGTGCAAAGGATTGCAGAATTATACATGCATGCGGTCAAAATGCAAGCGGATATTTGCAGTAAAAACAAAAAACCGGCCGTTGTGGTCGGTTTTTTGTTCAGGTTTTATTGATACAATTAATACCTTGTCGTCGTGGTTTGGGTTTCCTTAAAGGTATTGTCCTTGCCCGAATCCTTCATGGTCAGATCCACGTTCCGGACAACGCCGCCTATTTTCGGATGGGTTTCCGCAAACCATTTTTTCGCGTCCGCGGTTTCATCCGCGATTTTTATGTTCTTCGGAACGACGAATTGAAACTCGTCGCGGTCGTATTCCTCGTCCCCCGTTTCGGCGAACGACTTGTCGGCCAGGTCAATCTTTATCGTGCCCAGATAATACACATTTCCCGCCTGGGGCGTGGTGCCAATCGCATAGGACGGATTGCTCAGGATGGTATTATACTCATACGTGGTGTTGGACAGCCAGAACGGCTTGTGCCGCGAATAAAATGCCAAACTGCGCACGGCCAGCTGTTGCCCGGACTTTACCTCTATCGCAAAGAACTTGTTCGTGTCCAGGCGGGTATAGTCAACATCAACGTCGTCGTCCCATGCCTTGATTTTTGTGCCATCCCCGGGCGTCAGGGCCATGGCAAACGTCATCAGATCGTCGCCCTTGTCCGCCTGGCCCCAATCATCGTTAATCGCGGGGTTCAGCTCTACCCGCGCGATAAACACCGCGCTGTCCGCGGCCGGCGTGTCGCCCGGCTTTAACGCGTGCATGCCGCCGCAGGCGCAAAGCGCGAACAGCAAAGAATAAAGAGCAAATTTTTTCATGTTTTTTCCTAGACTTAGATTCCTATGGGGCGCGCCGTCAAATACGTCGCGACACCGCGGGAGTTATAGCTTGGTTATCAGAAGTTCCATCTCGCGCCGGCGCGAACGCTAAAGTTCGTCAGCGTGTAATCCAGCGCGGACACCGCGTCGTATCTGACCGCGCCGTCAATGCTCACATCGTCGGACAGGCCGAGCGTCACGCCCAGCTGCGCGTTCCAGGCGATTCCCGCGCTGCTGTTATCCGACACGTTGGAACCGATATACGCGCCGCCGAATCCCGCGCCGACATACGGCCGCAAAGGCCAGGTCCGCGCGCCGAAATCAGCGTAAAAGTTAATCAGCGCGGACATCGGCTGCAACTTTACGTCATCATGTTTTTGCGCGAAATAGCCCAGTTCCATTTCGCTGCGAAAGACCAGCCAGCTCTGCGATCTGTAATTCTGGCCGAACGCGAATGTCGCGCCGATTCCGTTCAGGCCGCTGACGTCGCCCGCCCGCCCGTTCACGTATCCCAGCCGCAGCGACACGTAATTATCATACCTGCCCGCAAAGGCGGGGGCCGCCGTCGCCAACAGAATCGCCGGCAAAACAAATAAAATCTTTTTGTTCATTTTCGTCTCCTTGGTTTTAATATTGCAGATACTTTGTTATCAAAAGAATATAAAAACCGAACCCGAAAGTAAAGGAGATTTTATTTTGCCGATGCATGAAAAGATGATATAATGCGGATTATGAGGGCTGTTAAGAATACAATCTCTTTCATCGGCGTTATAATTATGATCGCGATAATGCTGGCGGGTCAGGCGGCGTTCGCCGCGCGGGGCGATCTGGTCGGCATCCGCGCCGCGGCCCAGCCGAACGGCAACACCCGCCTGGTCATAGAAACAACAGACCGTCCGTCGTATAAACTGTCGTATCTGGCGGAACCCAACCGTCTGGTGATAGAGCTGTCAAACACCGGCGGCGGCGCGGCGGCGAATATATCCGACGGCTGTCTGGTGAAATCCGTTGACACGGCCCAGGACGGCAATGCTTTGCGCGTTACCGCGGCCCTGCGGAAACCCATATCGGAAATCCCGAAAGAAAGCATAATGATACTGTCGCCCAACGGCGATTCCGGTTACAGATTGGTGCTGGATTTCGCCAGCGGGGCGGCCGCGACAAAAATAGCCACCGCCGTCACCGCGCCGCCAAAGGCGGCGGTCAAGAATCAGCGCAAGCCCGTAATCGTGATTGACGCCGGCCACGGGGGCAAGGATCCGGGATGCATCGGAAAATCCGGCACGCGCGAGAAAGACGTGGTGCTGGCCGTCGCCAAAAAGCTGCGCGATAGATTGGCCGATGCGGGATACACGGTGTATCTGACCCGATCAAACGACGTGTTCTTGAACCTGAATACGCGCGCCGATATTGCAGAGCAAAAAAAGGCGGACTTGTTTCTGTCGCTGCACGTGAATGCGAATCCTTCGGGGGCGGTAAAGGGCTTTTCAATATACACCTTGTCGCAGCAGGCGTCCGACGAAGAAACCAAAAAACTGGCCGAGGCGGAAAACGCGTCCGACCGGATTGACTTTGACGGGTTTGAAAAATACGAATCCGGCGTGCGTTACGCATTGTCCGCGATACAACAGCGCGCGGTGGCAGAGGCGTCGCTTGAATTCGCACACGGCGCCGACCGCACCATGAAGGCCAACGGCATTACGGAACAGAGCAACGCGGGAATGCGCTCTGCCCCGTTTGCGGTCCTGCGCGCGGCGGTTCCGGCCGCCTTGGTTGAATTGGGGCATTTGTCCAACAGGGACGAGGAAAAATTGCTGAATTCATCCGCGCACCAGAACAAGCTGGTGGGCGCGATCGTCGCCGCGATTAACGGCTATAATTTTGAGATGTAGTTTTCGGGTTTGCGATGATGATTATCATATTGAAATGAAGACAAAAATAGTGCTAGTATTTACCCGAAGATTTAATTAAACTCTAATAACCATATGCAATGACAGAAAACACCGCAAAATTTATAAATAAAATACATTGTGAAGATTGCATAGCGGGAATAAAAAAACTCCCGAATGATTGCGCCGATATAATTATAATAGACCCCCCATATAATATAGGTAAAAATTTCGGAAATAATTCTGACAAGCAGGATCAATTGGATTATATTGAATGGGTCAAGGTATGGCTGGCCGAATGCCAAAGGGTGTTAAAGAAAACTGGAACGATGTTTATTTACGGCTTTGATGAAATACTTGCGCACATATCAGTATTGTTACCCATAAAGCAACAAAGATGGTTGGTTTGGTATTATACAAATAAAAACATTCCGTCGCTAAACTTTTGGCAACGAAGCCATGAATCTATAATTTGTTACTGGCGGGAAGACCCAATATTCAACCGGGATGATGTCAGAGAGCCTTATACGGATGGATTTTTAAAAGGCAGCGCCGGCCGGGTTCGACCGGCCGGCAAAGGCAGATTCTCAAAAAATTGCGGAAAAGAGACGATTTATAATGCGAACGAAAACGGGGCCCTCCCCCGCGATGTTTTGGCGATTTCAACATTAGCCGGCGGGGCATCGCTAAAAGAAAGAATTATGTTTTGCAAAGATTGCAACTGTATAATTGATCCGCATAAACGAAAAGAACATGACAATCACGATATAATAATGCACCCTACGCAAAAACCGATAGATCTTACTGACAAACTAATAAAATCTTGCCGCCCGCAGAAAAAATATAATGTTCTTATACCATTTTGCGGCAGTGGTTCGGAATGCATCGCTACTTTGCATAACAACGGGAATTATATAGCGTATGAAATAAATCCCGAATATGTATTATTGGCAGAGAAAAACATACGGCATTATAAAAAACTCAAAAGAGATTCTGCCGATCTATTCAGCCGATATCCTGAAACGCCCGTCGGGTAAAAATAACAAATCCATTGTCCAGCCTGTCAAGGGTTCCATTATCAGGGTTAAACTTTATAAATTCTTTTGCCCAAGGCTTTAATTGTCCTTTTTTGCCGCCAACCTTATAGATTGGGGATTCATAGTCGCCCGGAACAATATAATAAACATCGGATACCTGATCAGAGCTTCGGCCTGCTTGCATCCTTGCTATCTCGGGCCGGTGCGATTCTTTCTTGATTTGCACTTTAATCTCGCGACCATCTGCTTTTGTAATCAAGATATCTATATCTTGGTGATCTAGTTCTGTCCCCATTTTGACGCTATTTTTTCCATAAAGTGACTCGGCGACATAACCCCCTTGGATTTGTGTTATAAGCGATGCCCAAGTTCTGTATATTCTTGCCTCCAGTCCTTTCTTAAAGCAATCGCAATCTTTTCCAAATCCTGTTTTGCCCCAAAATTCATTAATATCTTTTTCGTGGGTTTTACAGTATAGCAAATAGTAGTCGTCAAAACAAAGGGGGGCGGATAAATTATCGGCATTTTGCCAATATTGTTCATAAATTGTCTTCAGGGCCTGAATATTTCGCGGCAAATCCATTTCCACTGTTTTTATATGGATATATTTTTCACGATACTCTTGCAAAGGCACAGACTTTAAGAATTTCTCGTATGCGGACAAAGAAAATCTCATGTTAAACTCCTTTATTTAATAAGAGTTTATCACATTTTTCTAATTCGTTGAATCAGTTTCGTCATTTATGATAGTTTTGTATGCGGTGCAATAACTTAATAGGCCCGCTCCGGCTAAAAAAATGGCGCGGATGCGCCATTTTTCTTACTCGGTTTTCGTATACTCGCAGAAACCCTCGTTGGTGTCGCAGCGGTTGATTGTGCCTTCGGATATAAAGTATCCCTGGGGATGCAGGCATGCGGGGCAGACCTTTGGCGCCTCTTTCCCGATGTGCCAGTTGCCGCAATTGGTGCAGCGCCACATGACGATCTTGTCCTGCTTGAACAAGGTGCCTTTTTCAATCGCCTCTATCAGGGCCTTGTAGCGCGCCTCGTGATACCGTTCGGCATAGCCTATGTGTTTCAGAACCTCGGCTATCGCTTCAAATCCTTCCTTGGCCGCAACCTGGGCAAATTTCGGATACATCTGGGTGTTTTCATAGTTTTCCCCGAATGCGGCCGCTTGCAGATTTTCCAAAGTTGTTCCTATTTTTCCGGCCGGGAAAGCGGCGGTTATCTCTACCTCGCCCCCTTCCAGATATTTGAACAGGCGCGACGCGTGCTCTCTTTCCTGTTCCGCGGTTTCCAGAAAGATTTTGCCAATGGCCTCGTAACCCTCTTTGGTCGCGGCGGATGCAAAGAATCCATAGCGATTGCGCGCCTGGGATTCGCCCGCGAACGCGGTCAGCAGGTTTTTCTCGGTCTGGCTTCCTTTTAATGTAGGCATGTTTTCATCTCCTTTTAGTTGTTATTAGCATTTTGTTCAAATGTTACGATGCAACCTCACGACGCGCATCATCAATTTTTTGCTTACAACGCAAAAAATTGGATGCTTATACGCTCGGTTTCTCCTTTTTTATCCTGGGCGGATAATAGCATGATTTTTGGAAAAGGAAAGGAAAAAATTAGTGGTTGGTGGTTCGTGCTGGTGATTGTGAGATTTAGTTAAATCAAAACTACCAGCCGCCAGCACGAGCCACCAGCCACCAAAAATCCGCCTTGCGGCGGATTTTTTATTTCTTGGACTTTACGGAATCCATATATTTCCATATGATGCCCGCAATTATCGCACCGGCAATCGGCGCGACCCAGAATAACCACAGTTGCTCAACCGGCAGGCTGCTGGCCGCAAACAATGCTTGCGACGTGCTGCGCGCGGGGTTGACCGACGTGTTTGTGACCGGTATGCTGACCAAGTGTATGGCGGTCAGCGCCAAACCGATTGAAACGCCGGCGAACTTGCCGTCAGAGTTTTTGGACGTAGAGCCCAATATGACCAGCAAGAACACCGCGGTCAATACCAGTTCGGTAATCAGCGCGGCCCACATCGTGTATACCGTCCAGGTATTCGCCGCGAACATTCCGACGTCGCCCGCGCCGTATGAACGCCCCGTGGCGACGACATACAGCACGCCGGCCGCCGCGATCGCGCCGACCAACTGGGCGAGGATATACGGCACGACGCCCTTCCACTCAAAACGGCCGGCCGTGGCGAGGCCAACGGTAACCGCCGGATTAAAATGTCCGCCGGAAATGGGGCCGACGGCGTATATCATAACCAAAACGGCCAGACCGAAAGCGAGCGAAATGCCGGCAAAGCCGATATATTGGCCCGCCAGGACGGCGGCCCCGCAACCGAACAATACCAGGACAAAAGTGCCCAGGAATTCAGCAAACAGTTTTTTCATAAGGTTTCTCCTTTGTTATATGATGTTTTTTGAACATCTTGCTTTGTATTTTTACAAAAAATAGGAAAATTTACAAGAGAAAAATTTAGAACGAGTTTGTAAGACTACCCCGGAAATCTACATCGTTTGCTTTGCAAACTCTAAGATTTCCTCCCCTTCGGAGAAGGGGAACTAGCGCTCATTTGATTAAAGATATGAGACCTAAATTGCCCTTCCCCGAAGGGCCGGAAAGCTTGGGCCGCGCTTTCTTGCAGGCCCTTAGCTTTCCGGGGTAGTCAAGTATCATTTCCCTTCCAGCTTGTCCATTATGCCGTTCAGCTTTCTTATGCTGCTGTTTTGACATCCGCGGCCGCGCCAGGACAGCAGTTCCCGACCCGTTTTCTGGTCGGCGACCGACACGTTAAAGTTCCACCACCAGAACCCGTTGAAGGGGCACCAATACCATGCGAACCGTTCGCGCCGCTCTTTCACGCGGACCGCATACCGCGCATCGGTCGGAACGCTGCTGACGTCCAAGTCCATGTCTTCCAGGTCGTCGCCGTCGCCCTCTATCGTCTTGCCGGATTCGGCGCGCCCGACCAGGACCTTGAACCCGCGTTTTTCCAGTTCGGTCTTTATCGCGGCCTTCATGGCGAACCCGCCGCGGTCGGCAAAGACCGTTTCCGATTTATCCAATGTGCCGGGGCGCAGGTTGTATACGGTGTTGCAACCGGAAAGCATAATGGCGGCAATCGTGCCAAATATAATCTTGTTCATAATTCTCTCCCCCAGTTTCTCTGAAAGAAAGCCTAGGATATTTTGCCGCCCGGGGCAAGGGATTTTTTCCGCGCTTTTATTTATAAAGAAAACTGTCCTAGTCAATTTTTGTGGGACCGGTGATATAATCGGGTCAAGGAGAACCGGCATGAAAAAACTCGCCCCGTCCGTTTTATTTTGCATCTTGTGCATTCTGCCGTTTGCGGCCCGCGCCGAGGCCAAATACTGGGGCGGATATTACGTGTCAATGAAGGCATCTTTCGCCACGCCGGTTGTTCACGGGAACAAAGAACGCTATTCAACCGCGGACGCCGGCGTGACCTATGTCAAAGACTTCGGCAGCGATTTCAAAACAGACACTGATTCCAGACTGGGGCTAAAGCCCGCCGTCGGCGTCATTTTCAATACCCCGGGAATCGGGGGGCATATAATGGCAGAGGCCGAGTATTCAGACCTGGGGACCATGATAACGCGCATTCAACCAACCGGGGATACGATTGACACATCAAACATATCCACCAACCGCCCTGGCCAATCCCAGAATATGATTTCGGATTTCAGCAAACTGATGAATATGCAGACAAGGGCGCGCGCTTTTTGGGGCAATGTTTATTATTCGCTGGATATGGGATGGTCCGTATTACCGTATATCGGCGCGGGGGTCGGATATTCCACGCTCGGCATATCGTCAATATATTCCAACGGTGCGTATTTCGGCAAAGAGAGGGGTTCGTTCAGCAGACTCGCATACGGCTTTTCCGCCGGGGCGGAAATAAAGATTTCCAAAGATCTTAATATTGACCTGGGCTATCGCTATTCGCGGCTGGGCGCCGTTGAATTTTCAATGCTGATTTTTGATTTCAATACCGACCGCAACGGCGGCACGACCAGCGCCCTTATCTATCGCGACGACATAGACATGTCGTTCGCGACGCACGAAATAACGCTGGGCGCACGGTATTTGTTTTAATATATTCCGTCCGCACCATATAAAATCAATTGATTTTTGTGAAAAACCGGATATAATGCCGGGCACAAGCACCCATGGCTTAACTGGATAGAGCACCGCCCTCCGAAGGCGGGGATTGCAGGTTCGAATCCTGCTGGGTGCGCCAATTATTCCCCCCCCCTTGGAGGGGTGGCGCCGGCACCGGTTTGTGCGGCGACGGGGAGGGTTCGGAAGTTCAGAAATCGTTCGTCAGGCCGCGCCATCCGCCTTTGTCCGCCTACACTTCGTTTCGGCGCTCCCCCGGCGAGATTATTTTTGTAACATGCTTAACATAAACTCATCCAAATCCCCGTCCAGGACCGCCGCGGGGTTTGTGTTTTCGGTATCGGTGCGCAGGTCTTTGACCAATTGATAAGGTTGCAGCACGTATGAACGAATCTGGCTGCCCCACTCTATTTTCTTTTGCGCGGACTTTTGCGCATCGGCGGCCTCTGCCCTTTTCTGCATTTCCAATTCATACAATTTTCCGCGCAGGATTTTCATCGCCGTCTCGCGGTTCTGAATTTGCGAACGCTCGTTCTGGCACGTCACGACGATGTTTGTGGGCAAATGGGTAATGCGCACCGCGCTGTCCGTTTTGTTCACATGCTGGCCGCCCGCGCCCGACGCGCGATAGGTATCGGTGCGCAAATCCTTGTCGTTTATATTTATTTCAATATTGTCGTCTATGTCCGGCGAGACCGCGACGGACGCAAAGCTGGTATGCCGCCGCGCGGCCGAGTCAAACGGCGAAATGCGCACCAGGCGATGCACGCCTATTTCGTTTTTCAGCCAGCCGTAAGCGCGGTCGCCCGAAATTCTGAATGTCGCGGATTTCAGCCCAGCAGTGTCGCCCGGATGTTCTTCCACAGTTTCCACCCCGAATCCGTGCCGCTCGGCCCATCTGACATACATCCGGCTCAGCATTTGGGCCCAATCCTGGGCCTCTGTCCCGCCCGCGCCCGCCTGGATAAACAGGAACGCGCCGGCCTGATCCGCGGGCTCGTTAAACAAAGTGATGAATTTCGCCGCATGCGCGCGCGCCGCCAAATCCAGGGCGGCGGATGCTATATCCGGATCATCCGGCGCGTCGGCCGCCAGCTCTGCCAGCGTATTGTATTCCGATTCCAGCGCGGCGAAATCGGCAAGTGTTTTTTCCAGACCCGACTTCTTTTGCAGCAGTTGCCGCGCGGCGTCCTGATTGTTCCAAAGTTCGGGATTATTGGATTGTTCCGCAACCGCGGCAAGTTCCGCATTCAATTTATCGGGGTCAAAGAAACCCCCTGACGGCGGAAATGTCGTCGTGGATTTGCGTTAAAATCAAGTTCGGATTTTCCATTATTATTCCAGCCTTTATTATTCCAGCCTTATATTTTTTGGAAATTGAAACGTGCCGGCGTTGTCCCTGAACACGGTGTTCATGCTGATGATGCAATTGCCGCCGCCATCTATATTTCCGGTGCAGGATACGCAATTTCCGTTTGACAGAGTCAAAGGCGAATTGCACGAGGTATACGTCTTCACATTGCATTGAAATGCCGCATGCGCGGGCGCGGCGGCGCAAACGGCGAATATCAGACAGCAAACGGCGAACATTGTTTTCATAGCCTGATTATAAATGTTTGAAACCTGTTTTTCAAGGAAGAAAAATTCCTTGTTTAACCCCCGGCTTTTTGATATAATTTCACAAGAGAGGGACTATATGAAAAAATCATTTTTGCTATTTGCCGCATGCTATCTGCTGCTCGCCCCCTTGGCGCAGGCCGCGACCGCGCCGGCCGGCCGCGGAAATGCCGGACTGGCCCAGGCGTATCAGATGAACCAGCGGAACACTTATTACATGGTGACCCAGCCGGACGTTGACACCGCCTGTCGGAGCAAGATATTCCAATGCCTGTCGGAATACTGCGGCGATGTGACGGTCGTTCCCGGACAGCGCGGCGAAAGATGCCCCGCCGCGTCAGAGAGCGAGCTGTATAACTGGGTCCTGCTCTGCCTGCAGAAAGATTCTTCAATCCTATTGCCGCAATACGGCGTCACGACGGGCGGGGTCATGGGCATGAATACCGCGGCGCGCCTGTGTCCTTCGTATGTTCAACAGGAAATAATGACATATCTGTCCATGGCGAATATGGCGGAAAAGCTGACCTATCAGCGGTCCGATTTATGCATGCAAAGGCGCAGAGAGCTGGAAGCCGCGATGTCATGCCACGAAATCGCGCTGTCGTTCGGCAACGCGACCAGCAACATGCTGACCACCCAATTGACCGATTTCTGCGGCGCGGGCGTGCCGGGCGGATCGGCGGAAATGGTCCAACGTTACGCATCCGCGGGCAATGTCGGCGCGAATATCTGGGGCTGGGCGGAAAAGATGGTGAACCTGGACCTGTCGCAAAAGGGAAAAGATTGGCAGAGCGCGGTTGACGCGGTTCTGGCCGGATACATGAACCGGATGAACCTGGCCTGCGGCGACAATATGAAGATGAACACCGTCGCGCACCCGACGGATAAGAGCCCGACAACATTGCAAACCGCGGCCGCGCTGGCCGTCGGAATGGCGTTCCCCGGCGATTTTGAAGATAATTTCGGCCCGGACATCAAATTGTGGATGGAGGTTAAAAGCGCGACCGCCATCAATGACTTCGCCTCGGCCAAGCAAGTGATCCAGGCCGGCCTGACCAATTCCCCGCTGACCCAGAATCCGTTCCTGACGTCCGCCCAAATGGGCACGATGCAAGAGTCGTATAGACTGGGCGTCAAGGTCTTTATCCTGCGCGATTCCGCGCGTTGCTGGATAGTCCCGGTTCAGACATTGACCACCAAAGAGCAATCCGTCCTCTCGCAAACCTTTGCGTCATGCGTCGCGAATTAAAATAGTCAAAGTTTCATTAAATGTCATCCCGTGGGGCGTCCGAAATACGCACGTAGTGCGTATAAGGCGCAACCACGGGATCTCATCGTATTATGATTTTACCGCACGGTTTGTTTTTTAAGCATTGGCAACGCGGGCAGGAATTCCCCGTCACCTGATGCGGTGACCCGGATGCCCAGTTTTTGCAAATTCATCAAAAGATTCGGGTAACCGCGGAACGCGTTGTTCGGCCTGTCAACGCGGCTTAACCCATCGGCCATGGCCCCGCATTCTATGATTCCAAACGTCCCGCGCAGGTCGGAACCGGTCGTATCCGCGCGCCTGATCTGCGACGGCCGCACCAGAATTTCCAGCAATCCGTTCGTAATGGAATAAGGCATGTCCTCTTTTTCTATTTTTTCCGACTCGCAATCAATTCCGAATTGGCGCATCTGGGGCAGCTGTTGATCGCGCCACGTGCTGACTGGATCGGAAATATAGGATTCGCCGGTTGCCAGCGACAGCGGCGGCACCAGAATCTGCTGCATATCGGTTTCCTTGCCCGGATAGGGACTGCACTGCAGCACGCGGCCCGCAAATTTCGGACGAGCCGAGAAATCAAAATGAATGCTGCCGCCGTCTATGGTTATATTTTTATTACCGCTCATCTCTTTCAAGAAATTCAGCCAGGGCCGACAGGTATTCGCATCAGCATTGTTCAGCCGCAGTTTTCCGCCCGTCGCAAAGGCCAGACACGCGTAAGAGCCTGCTTCCAACCGGTCCGGCATGACCCGGAATGTGCCGCCGTGCAGCAATCCATCGTGGCCCCGCGAATGCAACGCCGTGAATCCCATACCGCGCAGATTCGCCCCCATCCCGTTCAGTTTTTGCAACAGGGCTGGGATTTCTGGCTCGCACGAGGCGTTATACATTTTGCTCAGCTGGTTCAAAACAGACGCGGTCAGCATCCAGTGAAACGTCGCGCCATGCGATACTTGGAGCGTCGTATATGTCACGCCGTGTCCGCCCGCGGGTATTTTTTTCTCGGGCAGCAGGAAATCTATCTGCCCGCCGTAATCTCTTATATCCGCGCTCAAAACGAGTTTCAGAAGATTTACATGGTAATCAATCCCGCGCGCGTCCTTGCTGGATTTTTCTTGCTTGTCCTTGCCCTCGCCCGCTTCTTTCTTGCCGCATCCGCCGGGAATTTCCACGTGCAGGGATTTGAATTCCCCGGTATGCATGAACCGCGCCAGCAGCGGCCCCCACAGGTAATAGCTGGCGCGGAATTTTCCGGCCTCTTTGGATAAAGAATTGCTGGTTATTTTATCGGCATGCAGACGAAGGATGCCGCGTTTGGGCGAATATTGCACATCCACGCCCAGATTCATCAGAACGCGCCCCATATCCAAAACATCGGAAATATACGGAACATTGGTAAGGGTCAAAACCTCGTCCGTCAAAACGCATGCCGCCATTGCGCCCAGTATTTCATTTTTTGCCCCGCTGATATTTATCGTGCCGTCGGTCGGATTGCCGCCGGTTATTTCTATATAATTCGGGATAAAAAAATCATTGTCCATTTTTCTTCTCTTGATTTATAAACTCTCTCTCTATCCCCGCGATTAATTCTGTGATTCCCGCGCGGCCGGCGGCGGAGATGGACATGATAATTTTACCCCGCGCCGCGCGCTTTAACTTTGCCATGCGTTCTTTCCAGGCATCCGGTTCAACCGCATCGGTTTTATTTACAACGATGATTTCCGGCTTTGTGGAAAGCGAGGCGCACGCGCCGGCGGCGTTGCAATCCGCATCGTATTCTTCTATTTCGCGCCGTATCGTTTTATAACGCGCGGCCCAGTCGTCCTCTGTCCCGTCAATAACATGCAGGATCATCTTTGTCCGTTCCGCATGCCCCAGAAATTTATCGCCCAGTCCCACGCCCGAATGCGCGCCTTCTATCAATCCCGGCAAATCCACCAGGACGAATTCGCGGTTGTGCGCATACATTACGCCCAGCTGGGGATTCAATGTAGTGAACGGATAATTCGCAATCTTGGGCCGCGCCGCGGTGACGGCGGCCAGCAGGGTTGATTTCCCGGCATTAGGAAATCCGACCAGTCCGATGTCCGCGATCAGTTTCAGCTGCAATATGACCGTGCGCTCTTCGCCCGGCAGGCCGTCGTTCGCCTGGTGCGGCGCGCGGTTGGTGGAAGATTTGAAGTGCAGATTGCCCCAGCCGCCGTTTCCGCCGCGGGCCGCGCGATACGTCATGCCGTCGGCGTTCATGTCGGCGTATTGAATTTCGCCGTTTTCGGAAAGTATTACGGTTCCCGTCGGAACGTCCAGGAACAAAGTGCCGCCGGATTTTCCGGTGCGCATCTTGCCCATTCCGTTTTCGCCGCGTTCCGCCGCAAAGCTGGTTTTGAACCGATAGTCAATCAGGGTGTTCACATTCGGCACCGCGCGGAACACTATGTCCCCGCCCCTGCCCCCGTCGCCGCCGTTGGGGCCGCCGAATTCTATGTATTTTTCATGGCGGAAACTGGCGCTGCCGTTGCCGCCGTCGCCTGCCTTGATATAAATTTTTGCCCGATCCAGGAATTTCATGGTTTAATAATGGCATACTTTTTTATAAAAAACAAGCATTGTAGTGGCGGATAACAACCACCCGGCAAAATCGCAGATTTTGTCGGGGCCCGGCATCCGCCCCTGCAAAAATAATCTTGACGCGCGAACGGGCATAGTATAACCTGTTTCGCACAGGCCTGGTGGCAGAGTGGTTATGCAGAGGACTGCAAATCCTTGTATGCCGGTTCAATTCCGACCCAGGCCTCCATCCGCCTTCGCTTACGCTACGGCGTGACAGAGAAATAAAAACCGCCGTTTGGCGGTTTGTTTTTTTATCAATGCTTTTACGGCAACGGCGGGGTCGCGACGTTATACACCCCGGCCGTCATATCATAAGTTCCCGCGGCCGTCAGCACCAATGTGTCGCTGGTCACGCCCGTCGGAATCAGTTTGCCCGACGAATTCGTCGCGACCAGATTGTTCGCCGTAGTGCCCAGCGCCGCGCCGTTTGACGGCACATTGCCGGCCGCGGTTCCGACGGTTGGTATTGTCGGCTTGTTCTGTATGTATGACGGATCGGTATCCAGGGTTTGGGCCCAATCCGCCTGCGCGCCGGGGGCCACGTTCACGTATGCCACGCCCGCGCTGTCCAGTTTCACGCGAATATTCTGGCCCGTCGTCGTATCCGCCGCCAATGTCGCCGCCGCCGCATCCGCCGGCTGGGCCAGCTTTATTCCGCCCAAAGCCACGTTTGTCGCCGGCGTCAATTCCGCGCCCGCCCATGGAACGTTCACAACCATTTGGCCGGCCGCGTTAAGCTGCACCGGATATGTCTGGCCCGCGACCGCGGTCGGCATAGCCACGGCCGCGACGGCTTGCACGGTATCGCTGCCTAATTTTACGGTGCCGAGCTTCGCAGATGTCGCGGCATTCGCAATATTGCTGAACTGATTAGTAATCAAGGTGTTTACCTGCGCCGTGGTGGAATACGAATTCAGCGCGGATGTAATCGCGTCCGTAATCAAAGTGTTCGTTTCCGACGTTGTGGAATACGAAGCAAGGGCGCCCGCAATCAGGTTTGTCACATCCGTATTGGAGAGAATCGTCGGCTTGTTCTTGATATAGTCGGGCGCGGTATCCAGCGACTGTTCCCAATCGCTTTGTATTTGGGCCGCGGTGCTGGTCCATGGAACGTTCACAACCATTTGGCCGGCTGCGTTGGTTTGAACCGCATATGTCCGCGCCGCCGTCGCGCTGGGCGTTTCGGCCGCAACCGTTTGCGCCGTCGCGGACCCAAGCTTTACAGTGCCAAGTTTGACATCCGTGGCGGCATTTGCGATATCGCTGAACTGGTTCGTAATCAAGGTGTTTACCTGCGCCGTCGTTGAATATGAGTTCAGCGCGGATGTAATCGCGTTCGTAATCAGGATGTTTGTTTCAGATGTCGTGGAATATGAAGTCAACGCATCAGCAACCAAAGTGTTCGCTTCGGTATTCGTAATGAAATCCCCGGCCGCAAGCGCGCTGGCAATAAGATTGGCCACGTCCGCACTGGTCAGAATCGTCGGCTTGTTCTTGATATAGTCGGACGCGGTATCCAGCGCCTGGTCCCAGTCGCTTTGAATTTGGGCCGCGGTGCTGGTCCACGGAACGTTCACAACCATTTGCCCCGCCGCATTTTTTTGCACCGCATAGGTGCGGCCCGTCGTCGCGGTCACGGCGTTCGCCGCATCGGTCTGCGCCGTCGCGGATCCCAGTTTCACGACGCCGTATTTCACGTCCGTCGCGGCATTGGCGACATCGGCGAAAGAATTTGCAATCAGGTTATTCACCTCTGCGGTCGTGGAGTAATCCGTAAGCGCGCTGGCAATCAGATTAGTGACATCCGAAGTTGTCGTATAATTCTTGGTCGCAAGCACGCCCGCGATCGCATCATTTATAATTGTGGTTGTTTCCGCGGTGGTGGAATACGGGGCCAGCGCGGATGCAATCAGGCTGGTTATATCCGATGTCGTCGGTATGGCCGGCTTGTTCTTGATATACGACGGGTCGGCCGCGGATATCTGGTCCCAGTCGCTTTGCGATGCGAGAAGCTTGTCATTAATCAAGCCGGTCACATCCGTCAGCGCGTTTGTTATCGCGGTCGTGATCATGGAATTGGTTTCGGTGGTCGTGGAATAGGCCGCCAAGTCCGCCGCCGAGCCGTCTTTGCCGGCGGGGCCGGTCGGACCCGCGGGGCCTTGGATTCCCTGGGGACCGGGCGCGCCCTGGACCGTCAGCAGCCAATTGTTTATATTCCCCCACTTGCTGTCGCCGCCGGCCAATTCATACGTGGACAAACCATCGCGGCCAGGCAGACCGGGCAAACCCGGATCGCCCTTGTCCCCTTTGGGACCCGTTTCGCCCGCGGGACCGGTCAGGCCGATCGGACCCGGCGCGCCGGGGTCGCCCTTTTCGCCCTGCGGCCCAATTGGTCCCATCGGTCCGGGATCACCCTTTGCGGCCGCCGCGCCGGCAGGCCCCATGGGACCGACAGGTCCGACGGGTCCCGCGGGCCCGACCGGACCCTGGGGGCCCGCGGGACCGGCCGGGCCGGCGATTCCGCTTTGCAAGGTCAGCAAAGTGTCAACCTGAGTTTTGGTGTATACGTTGCCGGAATCGGCCTTGGCCGCATCCAACGCGTCTATCCGCGCGCCAAGCCGCGAATCGGCGCCGTCCATTTGCGCGACCGTCGCGTATTTGGACAAATCCACATTTTGCGATGTTCCGCCGCCGCTGGATCCATAGAGGTTCCCGCCAATCGCGCCCGCGCCGGTCAATAGCTTTGCCGCCGAAAGGCGCGCGGTTTCAGATGCGGCCGCGCCCGATGGCGCGCCGGACAGCGTCGCGCCGGTCGTCCCCGTCGGCGAAGCCACGCGAACCGTTGACGCCGCGTTTGCCGCGCTTATCACGGCCAATATGGCGATAAAGCTGGTAAATATTTTTCTCATCCCCGTTCCCCCCTTGCAATATTTGTCGTTTTGCTGGGGCAAACAATCACCTGGTCCCGACGAAATCGCAGATTTCGGCGGACGGTTCTTTGCCCCCGCGCATTAAAACTTATACCGCGCGCCCAGCATCAGCGAATTGGTCAATATTCCGCTGATCTTGGCGACATACGTATCCCCGCCGATCACGCCGCGATTATGCGTCGCGCCGCCGTTATACATCAGCCTGTATTGCGCGCCGACCGAAAACGAATCGGTCAGGGCGTATTCAAGGCCGATTATACCCTGGACCGCAAATGTCATCGTTGTCGCGCTGTCGTTGTTGTCAATCACGAACAACGGGCCGGAAATGCGGCTGTTGATCATCGCGCCGCCCGCGCCCGCGCCGATATACGCGGATACCGATGTCCATTGCGCCATTGTATAAAGCGCGTTTAACATCAAATATTGCGCGGACATAGTAAAGTCCACAAGGCTGTCGGTATCATTAAAACTGCCATTATATCCGTAATTCAATTCCGCGCGCCAGTTGGGGGTGAACTGGTATCCCGCCGCCAGATCAAATCCCGGCATCATAACAAAAGAATACGAGTCGCTGAGAACATACGAAGGGTTAGAGGCAAGATGCTGCTTGTTAGAAAAATTGGCGAGGTTTAATGCGAAATGCGCGCCTATGTAAAAACGCCCCTGGTATTCGGGCGCCGCCTGGGGCGAATAAGGCCGCGCATTGGGATCGTAATACACCGGCTGGGGTTGCGGCTGGGCATACATCACGGGCTGGTCCTGGTATGCCATCGGCGCCGGCGCCAGAAACGGTTCTTGCGGTTCCTGGTATGCAACCTGGGGCGGCTGAACCTGCGGTTGCTGATAAACGTCCGGCTGGTAAACGACCGGCTGGTCATAGGCCGGGGCGCCGCCGGGCATAATCTGAATTATCTGGGTGGTCGGCGGACAAGTCTTTGATCTGCATGGGGCGGCGGATCTGGTGACTATGTATTTCTGGGCGCCGTCATAAACGACCGTGGGCGCCGTGTCCGCCGCACGCGCCGCGCTTGCGGCGGTGACGGCAATGACTAGCGCAAGGAGTTTTTTTAGTTTCATAGTTGATTCTTTTTATGTTTTGCTGCATGTATTTTATCATATTTCAAGGTTTTCTTAAAGCGAAAAGTTATAGTGACATTTTGACTATTTAAAACTTGCATTTTTCCGGCTTTTACCTATAATTATAATGTTCCGCACCCGCCTTTGCGCTTTGCGCGGCGGCGAGGTTCGGGAAAGATGATTCTGAATCCGTTGTGAAATAGTCGTTTTGGACCCGGGTGCGATTCCCGGCAGCTCCACCAATTTTCACCGAGCGTAAGCGAGGGCTGAAAATTGAGTGTCGCGCCGTAGCGCAAGCGAAGGCGGACTATTCAATTTATTCTTATGGGGCTGTGCAGTTTCGACAGGCGATGAAAGACAAACCGGGTGAATCCGACATGGCGTCGTAAAAAGCCGAATAAAAATGAAAGCGAACGAAAACGTTCACTATGCAATGGCCGCCTAACGGCACCGGGTTAATTCGGCGATTGTCGTTTTTTCCCATTTTGCTATTGCGGGGCTTTTCCGTGTGCCTGGCACCAGAAACACGGTTTTCCCCTCCTTAGGGGGAATTACTAAAAGGAATCATCATGCTGTCTAAAATCAAAAAAATATTTTTTGTCGGGATGTTCGGCATCCTGTATATTTCTTTCGCCGCCCAATTGGTGTATGTGATTATGATGCTGCGCGATAACGCGGACAGCGCCTTTATCGCGCTGGGGCTGTTGTCCTTGGAATGGCTGGCGCTGATCGGCGCGCGCTATCTGTCCAAGAAATCTTCGTCCGGCGGCCGCGAAGGATACTATAACGGCGGCAGTAACTATCGCAGATAACACACCCGCTAACACATGAAGCGGATGACATAGGGGCAAATAATTACCGGGCCCCGACAAAATCGCAGATTTTGGTGGGTGGTTCTTTGCCCCTACATTATTTAGAAACGTTAAATAAGCCAAAATAATGCAAAATACAGAAATCCATATTATTCCGACCGGCGAACTGGCGACCAATTCAATAGCGGTCGCGCGGGACGGCGCTTGCGCGCTGTTTGATCCGGCCGGGGACCCGGACGCATGGGTTGCCTGGCTGGCCGCGCACAAACTGCGCCCGGCGGCGATTTACCTGACCCACGGGCATTTTGATCACATGACGGCGGTGGCGGAATTGACCGCGCGGTTTAATATCCCCTGGTTTATGAATAACGCGGACCGACCGATTGTTAATATGAACAATTCTCTCGGCCGGTTGCCCCTATACGACAAGAACAGTGTTTTTGCCGGCTTTCCGGGGTTTGTCACGCCGCATGTGCCGATACCCGCGGGCGATAATTCCGCCCTGCCCGTTTCCGCCCCAGGGTCCCCGCGCGACTTGTCGCGTGGGGCGGACAAAGCGGAAATGACAGACATTGAGATTTTGCCCGGGATCATCGCGCAAGTAATACCAACGCCGGGACATACGCCGGGCGGGGTATGCTTTTACTTGCCGGCTGAAAAATTGTTGATCTCTGGCGATACTCTGTTTGCGGATGGCGTGGGCCGGGCAGACATGCCGCTGGGGAATTATAGGCACCTTATGGAATCGGTCGCGCGTATCCGCGCAATGAATCTGCCGGATGATACGCGTATCATCCCGGGGCATGATCGTGAAAGCACGATAGGCGCGGTTAAAACCGAAAATAGGTTTTGGAATTTATGATTTAAGATTTACAGATTTAAGATTTGCGACTACCCCGGAATTCTTAAATTCGCGCTTCGCTAACGCTCGTGCTCATTAACGAATTCCGGCCCTTCTAAGAAGGGTATCTTCGCGCTCATTTGATTAAAGCCAGTGAGCACTAGTTCCCCTTCTCAGAAGGGGAGGAAAGCTTGGCAGCTATGCTGCCTTAGCTTTCCGGGGTAGTCGCAAATCTCAAATCTTAAATCCGTAAATCTTAAATCTGAAATCAGTAACTTTTCCCCCTTGCAAATTTCATAAAATATTCTATATTGAATGACATGAGGAAAATTCTTATGAAACAATACATACTCCCGCTTCGCGATCTTGTCTTTCAACCCGGGCTGACCGTGCCGATTTACATGGACAATCCCGTATCGGTCCAGGTGCTGGAAACCGCGGCCAAGGAACAGAAATCCGTCGTGCTGGCCGCGCAAAAGGTCTGGAATTATCCGACCGTGCCCGAAGATTTGCACAAAACCGGAACGCGCGCGGATATTCTGCAGCTGCTGCGCCTGCCGGACGGGACGCTGCACGTTATGCTGCAGACGCGCGCGCCGGTGGACATTTCAAACATAGCGCTGGAAAACGGACTGTTCGTCGGCGATGCCGCGGACATAGAACAATCCGACGACAGCAGCGATTACACATCCGCATTGCGCGACAAGATTGCAGAGAATCTGCGATTCCTGGCCAAGACCAAGCGCGTCAATATGTCAAAGCTGCAGACGATCATCAGCAGCTATTCGCTGGCCGCGTTCATTGACGCCGTGATTCAGATGACCGACATAGAAGTGGCGGCCGCGAATAAAATTCTGCGGATGCGCGCTTATTCCGAAAAGCTGATGGCATTGCTGGAACAGGTCAGCCTGATGACCGAAATGGCGAAGATTGACGAGAATATAAACAAGCGCGTGAACCAGCAGATGGAATCCGGCCGCCGCGAAATATATCTGGCGGAAAAGATGAAGGCTTTGCAGCGCGAAATGGGCGAAGACGGCGCGGAAGGCATGGATGCAAAATCCCTGCATGATAAAATCACCGAAACAAAAATGCCCAAAGAGGCCCATGAAAAAGCCCTGAACGAATGGAAGAGGATGAGCAATATGTCCCCCATGTCGGCCGAAGGCGCGGTGCTGAAAACATACTTGGACGAGTTGCTATCGCTGCCGTGGAATAAATCAGACAAATCCGAAATAGACCTGAACGCGGCGCGCGCCATACTGGACAAGGATCATACCGGAATGACGGGCGTCAAGGAACGCATACTGGAACATCTGGCCGTTATGAAAAAGACCGGAAATTCGCGCGGCTCCATCCTGTGCCTGGTCGGCGCGCCGGGTGTTGGAAAAACTTCATTGGGCCGTTC
>WQUT01000004.1 GCA_009781955.1 Pseudomonadota bacterium
GAACGAGAAGATGACCGCCATGATTCCGCCGCGGATTAATTCATTTCCGATTTTCGGACCGACGATTTGCACGTGGCGGTATTCCACATTGTCGCCCAGGATATTTTTTATCTCGGCAATCGTCGCGTTCTGCTGCGCCTCGTCCGAGTTCTTGGCCAATCCGATATTGATGGATATCGTGCCGGTTTCCTTCATCTCTTGAATTTCGGGCGAGAACGCGGCCAGATCAGACCGGATATGGTCAATCGCATAGTCCGCGGATTTCGGCGCGACTTCCAGCGATATTCCCCCCGCAAAGTCAATGCCGTAATTCAACCCCTTGAAAACCAGGGACAAGAGGGACAGCGCGATCAGCACCGCCGATATGACGTACGCCAGTTTTCTATGTTTCATAAAATGCAATTGCATATCAAAAACCTTTTTTAATTCTGATTGTAAATGTTATTTGCCGCTTTTTATTTTTCCAACAAATCCGATTTTTCTGTTCTTGCCGCCCATGTACGCGTCAACCATCACGCGCGACAGCGCGACGCAGGTGAACAGCGTTGTGATAATTCCGATAGACAGCGTCACCGCGAATCCGCGTATCGGGCCCGCGCCGAATTGGAACAGCACCAGCGCGGCAATCAGCGTCGTGATATTCGCGTCCAGAACCGTCTTTAACGCGCGGTCAAACCCGGCGTCAACGGCGTGTAGGGGCGACGACCCGTTGTGCATTTCTTCGCGCAATCGCTCAAACTGCAGCACGTTCGCATCCACCGCCATCCCGAGCGTGAGAGCAATACCGGCAATTCCCGGTAATGTTAATGTCGCGCCCAGCACGGCGGAAATCCCGATAATCATCAGCAGATTGACCAACAGCGCGATATTCGCAAACACCCCGAATCCGCGATAGATAAGGAACATGAACGCCATGACGAAAATGACGCCGATGGCGGATCCCATCTTGCCCGCGTCAACCGTATCGGCCCCCAATCCCGCGCCGACCGTGCGTTCCTCTATCACCGTCAAGGGTGCCGGCAGCGCGCCAGAGCGCAACAGCACGGCCAAATCTTTCGCGCCCTGCAACGTAAATCCGCCGGAAATCTGGCCGCGGCCGCCAGGAATCGGTTCGCGTATCGTCGGCGCGGAAAGCACTTTGCCGTCCAAGACAATCGCGAAACGCTCGTTCACATGCTCTGTCGTCAGCTTTGCAAACCGGCGCGCGCCGGTGGAATCAAACGCGGTCGTGACAACCGGCATATTGTTCTGGTCAAACGACGCCTGGGAATCTGTCAGCGATTCCCCCGAAACCTCTACATGCGAATAAACGGGAACCTTTTGCCCCGGGTTTTCCATATAAGGCAGAAAGTCTGTGCCGCTGGGCGCGCGGCCGGATGCCGCCTGTTCCGGCGTTATGTTTTCATTAACCAGATGGAATGTCATCTTTGCCGTCTGGCCGATCAGCCCCTTGATATGCTCCGGATTATCCACGCCCGGCAGTTGGACCAGGATATACCGGCTGCCCTGCTGGTGGATGGACGGCTCCTTGGTCCCCAGCGCATCAATGCGGCGGCGAACGATTTCAATGGAACGCGACAGCGCGTCCGCGGTTATCTTTTCTTTCTCGGAATCGGAATAGTAAATGGACAAAGCGTTGCCATTGACAGTCACGTTGACGGCATCGCCCAGCTCTGAACGCAGGCGTCCGCGCGCTTTGGTCAAATCCGCGGGATCGCGGATCGTTACCGTCACCACGCCGTCGGCGTTCTTTAAATCCGCAAAGCGGATAATTCCCTTGTCGCGGTTCAGCAAAGCCGCGCGGGTTTCGTCATACAGCTGCGCCGACTTTTCGCGGAACATGGTCGTGGTGTCCACCTCTAACAGCAACTGCGCCCCCCCCTTTAGATCCAGCCCCATGTTAATCGGATGAATCCACGACGGCATGAACCGTTGCGAGCCCTCCCAAATCGTGGGCAACGCCAGCAGAGAGCCAAAAATGGCAACAGCAATAATTACTAATTTTTTCCACATTCTAGAACCTTATTTATTTAAGATCTAAGATTTACGGATTTAAGATTTAATAAATCTGAAATCTTAAATCATAAATCTTAAATCACTCCACGTTCGCAACCGCGTTTTTCGGAATTTCTATCACAACGCCTTTGGCGATCTCCACCTCCAGATTCTTGTCGCTGATCTTCTTTACAACGCCGTAAATCCCGCCGGCGCAGAGGATTTTTGACCCGACTTTCAGTCCTTCCAGCATCTTTTGATATTCTTTCATCCGCCGTCTGTTCGGCAGAATCATCAGGAAATAAATCACCGCGAATATCACGGCTATGTATATAATCATTTCCCAAGAACTGTTGCGCGCGATTGGCGCGGCCGCCGCCGCCCCTGAAACATCCGTATTCATGCCTTCTCCTTTTGTGTTCCCCTGTGGCGGCGCAAGCCGCCGGGGTGGTTCATACGCGGCAACAATAGCCCAAAAATAACGAATAGTCCAGAATAAAAACCGCCCTGCGGCGGCCATAAAGAATTAATTGACAAATGGATATTTTATAATATGATACAGGTAATAACAAGGAATTAAGACATGAACCACCTTTCTGCCAACCCAACGAATGCCTGGCCGGCCATCCTGATAGCGGCCCAAATCGGACTTAAAAACGTGCCGGAGGGTTCGGCCGAGACGTGCGCGAATTGCCCGAACGAGGTCAAGGATAACAAATTTGGCTGCAAGGGTCTTTGCATGATTGCCGCCTGGCGGCATATGGTGCCGCTGGTTTTGGACGCACATTGGCGGAATCATTGCACTTGCAATCATTTTCCCAGGGTAAAGCAAAAAACTATGCAACATATATATTATTAAACTCAGCTAAGGGCTTAATGTGATAATTCCGCAGATTGATTACAAAGCGTTATTCCAAGAAAAAGAAATCCCCAGGATCTTGGATCTAGTTTCGCCTGTCGGCAGCATTCTTAACAAGTTTATTGCGGCAAATGGCATTAATGAAAAAACTGGCAAATTTCCGTTTGATTTTGTTGATTGGAAATCCATACCCGTTGCCAGTTACATAAGACTGGATACCGCTTATTATTGGGACAGCAACAACACGGACTGTGTGAAATTTACTGACTCTTCAACCAGATACGACACCTTTATTTTTTTCCCAAAACTTCTTGATTATAAAAACGGCAAAGTTCACTTTGCAACAGCAGGAAAATGGCATTTGGCAAATTCTCTTTCTTTTTACTATCTAGTCCCGAATCAAGAAATAATAACAGGTGCGAGCGAACTTTTTCCGCTCCAAAAAATTCATTAAACTATTTTGCCCCTAACTCCTCTCAAACCATCCGTCCAGCTCGGAATAAGGAATTATCCGGTATGCCGGGCGGCCGTGGTTGCATTCCCCGCCGCGTTCCGTCTTCTCGGTATCGCGCAGCAACGCGTCCATCTGATTATAATCCAAACGCTGCCCCGCCCTGACCGAATGATGGCATGCGTAATTGGCCAGCCGCAGATGCAATTTTTCGGCCAGCCGCGATGAATGCCCGTGAACCATGACCTCTTGCGCTATGCCGCGCAGAACCGCCGCCCAATCCATGTCCCAGTCCGCCGGCTTTTCCTGGATCACAATCGCGTCATCCCCGAATGGCTCGGCCGTCAGTCCGCACGCGGACAATTCATCCGCGACCTCTGCCACGGCCGCAACTTCCTCGGGTTTTAATTTCACAACGATGGGCACCAACAGCGGCTGACGCCGGATTTCATGCGTGCGCAGCCGTTCATAGGTAATCCGTTCGTGCGCCGCATGCTGGTCAACTATCACCAATCCGTCTGAACGCTCTGCCAAAATATATTTGTTTCCGATCTGCGCGACCGGCCGCCCCAGCGGCAGATCCATATCCGGCGATTGACGCGCGGCATCGGGATTGATCGGATTTGGGCCGGACAATCCGTTTGCGAAGTCATAATTCCGGACAGGTTCGCGAACACACGGGCAATTCCCCTCCTGCGGAGGGGTGGCAACCGCAAAGCGGTTGACGGGGTGGGTGTCCCACCCGCCCCTATGTTCCCAACCCGCCGGCTTCGCCGACGCGCCCACCAATGACGGGGATTGCGCCAAAGGCTTTGCCAGCGCGCTGCGGATTGATTTTATAATGAATCCGCGGACGCGGGCGGGTTCCAGGAAATGCACCTCTGTCTTGGCCGGACTGACATTCACGTCAACCTCATTCGGGGGCAGTTCCAGATACAGCGCGACCGCCGGAAATTCGCGCGCGCTCATAACGTCCAGATATGCGGCGCGCAGCGCCCCCACCAAAACCTTGTCCTTTACGGGCCGGCCGTTCACGAATAAATACTGGTCAATGCCGGACGCGCGCCGCAGCGTCGGTTCGGAAATAAAACCGGTCAGCTTTAACGCGGAATTACTATCCTCTGCGCCAATGCTCAGCCCCAGCATTCTTCCCGCGACATCATCGCCCATAACGGCGACTATCCGTTCCGCCAGCGGCTGACCCTTTGGATACCGCCATTTTTGATTCAATACGAATCCGACGTCCGGCCGCGAGAGGGCCAGGCGTTTTACGGTTTCTACCACGCTCATCATCTCTGCGCGGTCGGAACGCAGGAATTTCAATCTGGCGGGCGTTTTTCCAAACAGATTTTCCACCCTGACCCGCGTTCCGCCTTCCCAGGCGGACGGCTTTATTTCGCCGGTGGTGCAATCCAGCCGATATCCGGATTCGGGTTTCATATCCCGGGTTTCGGCTCTCGGGCAGGTATCTATCGTCATATCGGAAACGCCGGCGATGCTGGGCAGGGCCTCGCCCCTAAATCCCATCGTTCGGATATTCAGCAGGTTGTCGTCCGGCAGTTTGGATGTGGCATGGCGCAGCACCGCGCGCCCCAGATCTTCGCGGCCCATGCCGCGGCCGTTGTCCACAATGTTAATCAGGGTTCGCCCGCCGTCGGCGACATCAATCACAATCTGGTCCGCGCCCGCATCCAGCGAGTTTTCAACCAGTTCCTTTACCACGCTTGCGGGACGCTCTATCACCTCGCCCGCGGCGATCTGATTGATCATGGAATCGGAAAGGATGCGGATAGCCATTTTGATTTAAGATTTATGGATTTAAGATTTACGGATTTAAGGCTTGCTTCAAACAAATCTTAAATCCGTAAATCTTAAATCTTAAATTTTACCTCTAATATTTCATACTCTTTTTCACCGCCGGGGGTTCGGACGATACAGGTATCGCCGACGCATTTTCCAATCATCGCGCGCCCCGTCGGACTGGTGCAGGATATCACCGCGCGTCCGTCGGATTCGGTATCGGACAGCAGCTGGCAGGATAATTTGTTTCCGTCTTCGTCCTCGGCCACCACATGCGCGCCAAATGTAATCTTGTCGCCGGACAGCTCTGACACGTCTATGACATGGGCGTTCGCGATGGTTTCTTCCAAAAACCGGATGCGCTTGTCAATGCTGCGCTGCTTTTCCCGCGCCGCGGAATAGTCCGCGTTCTCGGACAGATCGCCGTGGGCCCTCGCCTCTGCCACCGCGATCAAAATCGCCGGGCGCTCGGTCTCTTGCAGTTGCCGCAGCTCTGTCGCCAGCACGTCAAATCCCGCGCGCGAAATCGGTTTCTTGTCCATCGTTTATACCTCTGCCCGTAATTTAATCAATTAGTTTGCAAATGTCAATTCCGCGCTATATAATGGACCTAATCAATTAATTAAACGAAATCAGATTTTGATGGATTTTGGTGGCAATTTTTGTGATTTTTTATTTGGTTTATTCTCATTAAAACAAATAAAAAAACCGCGGAAATTGACCCAAAAGACGCAAAATATGATTTCATGTTTTACAATCGTTTAATTAATTGATTAGGTCTAAAATGAGGATTTTATCACGGTTTCTTGGCCTGCGGTTTCTTTCCAGCGTGCTGATTGTGCTGGCCCTGGTCGCCGGCATCATATTCATAATCACATTCGTAGAGAAACTGCCGGGCGCGGCATCCATAACCGCCAGCCTGCACGCCGCCTTGACCGGAACTTTGGACCTGATCCCGCTGTTTCTGCCGCTGGTGGTGTTCATGGGAACGCTATTGGCGTCATACAACCTCACCCGTTCGTCAGAAATGGTCATCGTGCAGAGCGCGGGCCTGTCGCCTTATCAGTCCATGCGGCCGTATCTGTTTGTCGCCGCGATAATCGGAATCATAACCGCGACCGTCGTCAATCCTTATTCCGTCCGGCTCAGCAACACGGATATAAATTCTAATAAACTGATGCTGGTGGACGGCGACGTCTGGCTGCGCGAATATTCGGACGCCGGGGCGATTACGCTGCGCGCGGCGGACATGGCGATAAGCGGCGACAAGCTGGTGTTCAAAAACGCCATAGTATTCCAACAGGGAAACGATTCCAGGCTGATCATGCGCATAGAGGCTAAAAATATTTCTCTGTCCGGCAACCGGTTCGCCACCCAGAACGCAACCCTGTATAAGCCGGACGGCACAATGAAATCAGGAACAAGCTGGTCGGTTCCGACATTGCTGAACAATGAAACTGTGCTGCAAAGATATCTGCGCCCGGAACAGATGTCTTTTTGGAAGCTGCCCAGATTCATTTTGGACATGCACCAGATCGGAATCACGGCGCGCGGGCATTTGATCCAGTTCTGGACGCTGCTGTTCCTGCCGCTTTCGCTGATTGCGATGGCGGTGCTGGGCGTTGCGTTCGCCCAAACGCACGAGCGTCGGAATTACAGCTTTGGAATAAAATTCAGCATCGGGATCGTGGCGTGCTTTGTCCTGTATTTCGTAATGAACGTGTTCAGCGCGCTCGGCCTGTCGGGCAGTTTGCCGACCTTGCTGGCCGTCATCGCGCCGCCGATAATCATCATCGCGGGCGCCGCGCTGTTCATCGTGTCGTATGATACGATATAGGCACTAGGCATTAGGCACTAGTTACTAGTGCCTAATGCCAAAAAACCAAAGGTTTTTTCTATGCCGTTGAAACAAAAGAATTCAAAAAGAAACAAAATCATAATCGCCCTGATTATTCTGGTTGCAATCGCGGCCATGGCCGTATCGTTTTCTACCAGGCAATACGCGGCGGAAACCGTGCTGTTCCCGGCGGCGGCAAAATAGATGCCCGATTACATTGATATTTTTCTTGAATCATTATCCGCGGAAAAAGGCCGGTCTCTGCGAACGCTTTCCTCTTACGGCTCTGACCTGCGGCTGGCGCGCGATGCGATCGGCGATCTGGCGGGCGCGCGCGCCGACGACATACAAAATTATCTTTCATCCCTGTCCGCGGGCGGGGTGCTGGCATCTTCGGTCGCGCGGAAATCATCCGCATTGCGCCAGTTTTATAAATTCCTGGCCCTGGAAAAAATAATCCAGAAAAATCCGGCCGCCGATTTGGAACTGCCGAAACGAAAAAAAGCCCTGCCGAAATATTTATCGCCCGAAGAGATAGAATTGCTGATCTCCAGCGCGGGCGATATCAAGAATTCTGTGCGGCTGCGCGCCATGCTGGAATTGCTGTATGCCAGCGGGTTGCGCGTCAGCGAACTTTGCGAGCTGCCGCTGTCGGCTGTATTGGGCGACAAGCTGCTGATCCATGGCAAGGGCGCGAAAGAACGTTTGGTCCCCATGCACGCGGCCGCCCAGGCGGCGTTGGAAAAGCATTTGGAACTGCGGGCGGATGGGCAGAATTCAAAATATGTTTTTCCGTCATCCGGCGCGACCGGACATATCACGCGCGACGGATT
>WQUT01000005.1 GCA_009781955.1 Pseudomonadota bacterium
CAGGCAGTTACAGCGCGGGCGGCACAGCGACAGGCTGCACGACGTGCCCGAAAGACAGCTATTGCGTTGCCGGCTCCTCCGCCCCGACAGCATGCAGCACCGTCGGCAGCGGATATATCACCGACTCCACCGGCGCAACAAGTTCAGCACAGTGTCATTCGTCTGTGCTGACAATGCAGGATATGATTTGCTATAATGCTTCTACCACGGGAACTATCAGTTATACAGGCGGAACGGTTGCAATGACTTGCGACCAGGGAGTGAGTAATTATATATACCCGCAGCCGATCGGCGCGACATTGTCAGGCTATTATGTAACCGGAACGTGCTCAACTATGGCCACCCCAGCCGGATGCACCGGGCCTGGTAGTTCTAACTGGAATTCTGCCTGTATCGGAAGTCCGACATACAGTGCCAGCGGAACATATTGTTGGTGCAGGTTGCAGCGGGTCTCGGATGGAAAGCTGGGCGCGAAGTATGTTATTGAAGGTCCCCGGTCCCCGGCGTCCACTTGCGCATCAATATGCGCCCAATCTTGCGCGGGTTATGCGGGCGTCAGCGCGTTGGGAACGAACGGTAACTATTGGTATTACACGCCGGTCGGAATGGATACTATGCTGGTGCAGGCGTTCTGATATGTAATTTGGAATGTTGCCGCGCATAAAACTTGATTTTTTTGAAAATCCATATATAATGCTTAGGCTATTGGGCGCGCGCCGGAGTCGGAGAGCCGGGGCAGACTGTAAATCTGTTGTCTTATGACTGAGGTGGTTCGACTCCACCCGCTCCCACCAATTTTCGTTATTGAGCGCGGCGCAGTCGCGCGAAATTAAGAAAATTGAGTGCCGCGGCGTAGTTCGGCGGAGCCGAACGAAGACGGGCAAGATGATTTATTGTTTTAGTTTGAGAAGTTTAGTATTTGACTACCCCGAAAACCTAGGGCAGCATCCGCCTTCGCCAAGGCTACGGCGGACAAGAGCTGCCAAGGTTTTCTCCCCTTCTGCGAAGGGGAACTAGCGCTCATTTATTTAAAGACATGAGCGATAAATTACCCTTCTCAGAAGGGTCGGATTTCGTTAACGAGTCCCGCCGCAGCACAGCGAAGGCGGACGAGTTTAAGAAATCCGGGGTAGTCGTATTGTTTGCGGGCATTGTTCAACGGCTAGAATACAAGCCTTCCAAGCTTGGGATGAGGGTTCGATTCCCTCTGCCCGCACCACAAATTTTCGTTATTTTTTGCGAAGCAAAAAATTAAGAAAATTGAGTGCCCGCCGTAGCCCGTAGGGCGAAGGAGGGCCGGTCAAATTATTCGGGCAGACCGATATAAAAATAAGGATTCGTTATGAATTTACCCGACAAGATATCCGCCATCAAAGAAAATTATAAAGAATACAAAAAGTTGGACAACAATGCCCGGAAGCTTCGTCTGGCGGCTGCAACGATGAGGAACAAGGGGCTAGAGATGCACCAAAGGTACATTTCAAATTTTAATGCGATGGAAACCTTTATGCGCGCCAATCAGATAACAATGGAAGATTTGTTGAACCATGGGGTTGATGGAATGGATGCGGGGACGCGCAAGACGTTAAAAACGCTGTCGGATAATTTGATAAATATGGACTATGAGTTGAACAAGATGGACCAAGATGTTCTGAATGCTTATGACAAGTCAATCGTCGCATTGGCCAAGAGACAACAGGCGGGCGGACTGACGTTGTTAAAGTCGCGGGCCAATTTTAGCAAGGCCATCTCCGATGCGGCCCAGGAACAGCAACGCTTCCTGGATAAACATAACTCAAAAAGGGCCGAAGACACGCAACATCGCCTTCTCTTGAACCTATGTAAATCTTGTTTCAATGACAAGAACTAAAAAAACCGCCGGTTGGCGGTTTCTTAATTAATACACTTCCACTTCATCAATATTCTGCCGGCTGACGGCGTCCGGCTGGGCCGATTGGAATTCCGCGTCATTGATTACATCAGAATCATCTTCGGGCAATATTACCGGGACAGAGGCCGGCTGCGCAATGGTTCCAGCGGTGCCCGGGCCGTATGTCCGTGACCGGTATTTATCCTGCAAATTCGCCGGGATGGTGATAAAGTCGTTCGGATATATCGCGGCTTTGACCGGATATTCCGCCGGCTTTGCAATGCGGGGCAGCCCCGTTTGATAAATCGGATTCATAAAGTTCTTGGCCGCGCCGGCCTTTAACATGGGGCGGCCGCTGCCCGTCAGCTCCATAATTTCCAGCGCGCGTTCGTTCGCGCCGCTGGCGCGCAGGCGGAACATGCCGTCCAGGCCCGCGAACCCGCCGGGGTTCAACAGGTATTGCGGGGCGGGGGCGCCGGATTGCAACGTGTTTATCGCAAGCATCGCCGCGTCGTATCCCATTGATGCGATGCGTTCCGGCGCGATGCCCTCTATATCCTGAAATATCTGGGAAAATTCCGTGACCGCCGCGGGTAGGGACGAATACTCCGAACCGGCCAATGTCATGTCGCTGAACAAAGTCGTGGAATCCCACAGCGCTGTGCCAAAGAATTTGACGCTCTTTTGATCCAGATCGTAATAGCGCAGGAACGACGCCATTGTCTTGCTATCCGACGCGGTTCCCAGGAACAGAACCGAATCATACGGCACGCCGCCCATTGTGTCCCTCTTGTTCAGGGCGTTCAACTGGCGGCTGACGGACGATTTGTCCGCGGGGGTCAGCTGCTCCTTGATCAATATGTTTGAAAGGATTTCTTTGGCCCGCGTATTCGCGTCCGTCCGCGCCCCATACAGCGTCGCCCGTTCGGCCGTGGATTTGATGGAATCCGTATTTCCGGCCGCATAGTAATATAGTCCGGCGATATTCAGCCCGTAAATGCGCGCGGAATCTATCGCGGATGCGGCGTTCATGTATCCCGATTGGTTATCCGGCGCGATAAACAGAACATTCTTCATCCCGCCGGCCGCGGCGCGGGATACGATCGCTTCCACACTCTGGTTCGGCATCAGGGCCATGCTTAACACCCCGCGGCCCAATGCGGTCGGATCTGATGTGAACGACAAAACGGGCAGGGCGTCGGGCTTGCGGTCGCGGATCAGTTTGGCGTCTTCGGCGAATATTGGGCCGATTACTATGTCCGGATATTTTGAAAGAACATTGTCAATCACGCCGATCTTGTTCTCTGTGTTGCCCGACAGATCATGGAACGACACCAGTATGTCTTTCGGCTGTCTTTGGAAAAATGCGATTTCAACCGCATGCTTTAACTGCGTTCCCAGCTTTGCATTCGGGCCGGAAAGCGGCAGCAGCACCGCGACAGTTTTCACCGGCGTCAGGTTCGCGCCGGATTGGGGTTGCGCCTGCGGCGCGGAATACTGAATATCCTGGCTGCCATAGAAACCGTCGTTAAAGTTTTGGGCGATGGGCATCGGCGCGGCGGCCGGCTGGACATTCGCGGGATAATCGCCCCATTCCCCGCCATTGTTTGTGCATGCGGATAATAAAAGGCCAAAGGCCAAAGACAAAAGGCCAAAGATGCGGCCGGATGCTTTAATAAACATTTGAAATTTCCCTTATTATGGGTATTATATTATAAAAGATTCTGAAATGCAAAACCTAAAAAGCGAAAAATGACCAACGACCAACGACCAACGACCAACGACATACATCTGCCCGCAGGGCTTTATATTGTTGGCACGCCCATCGGGAATCTTTCCGACATGTCGCCGCGCGCGGTGGAAACTTTGCGCGGGGCGGACCTGATTGCGTGCGAAGACACCCGCGTGGCGGGAAAGCTGGCCGCGCATTACGATATCAAAACGCCGCGCATTGCAATGCATGAACATAACGAGCGCGAGGTGGCGGATGATTTGGTGGCAAAGATTGCCGGCGGCGGCCCCGGCGGGGCGGGCATGGCCGTCGCATGCATCAGCGATTCCGGAATGCCGGCGATTTCCGATCCGGGATTCAGGCTGATAAGGGCCGCGCGCGCCGCAAATGTGCCGGTGTTTGTCGTGCCGGGGCCTACGGCGGCCGTTTCCGCGCTGGTGTTAAGCGGATTTCCGACCGACCGGTGGACTTTCTGTGGATTCTTGCCGGCGACGGACGCTGCGCGCGATGCCGCCTTGCGCAACGATAATAAAATCCGCCATACGATTATTTATTACGAATCACCAGCACGCATCACCAGCACGATTTCCGCGTTGGCCAAAATCATGCCTGAACGCCGCATTGCGATTGTCCGCGAAATTACCAAGATTCACGAGGAAACGATTATCGGCTATCCGGCGGAATTGATTAATATAGAGCCGCCGCGCGGGGAAATCGTTTTGGTGATAGAGCCCGCGCCGGACATGAAAATGTCGGACGACCAAATAAATGAAATCGTCCGCGATGTGGTTGCCAATGCGTCCGGCACCAAGTCCGCCGCCGCAGAGGTTGCCGCCCGAACGGGCCTCTCTAAATCCGCGGCGTATGAAAAAGTTTTAAAGAAAGGATAAAATATGAAGAATAAAAAAATCTTGATAACCGGCGGATCAGAGGGACTTGGGAAAGCAATGGCGAAAAAGCTGCGCGACCTGGGCGCATCGGTGATTATCTTGGCCAGGAACGAGAAAAACTTGGCCGCCGCCGCGAAAGAGATTGGATGCGAATATGTCGTTTGCGATATCAGCAGTTTGCAGGATTGCCTCGCCGTTAAAAATAAGCTCGGCGATATTGATATCCTTGTAAATAATGCCGGAATATGGACGGATGATGATTTGGAAGAAAAGCATCCGGAAAAAATACATGCGGCATTTGAAACGAATGTTATTGGCGCGATACAGATGACCAACATGTTTTTGCCGCGCATGAAAGAGCTGAATCGCGGCACGATATTCTTTACCAATTCCGTCAGCGGCAGATTTCCGATTACAGACCCAGAGGCGCGGACATACAGCGCGACAAAATGGGGTTTGCGCGGATATGCCGAGGCATTGAAAGATCATCTGAAAAATACAAAAGTCAAAGTGATTCAAATTCATCCGTGCGGGTTTGATACGAATATTTTTGAATCCAGCGGCTGGGATAAAAAATCCGCGCATACCCAGTCATGGATGACCGCCACGGAAAACATCGCGAGCGCGGCGGTGTTCGCATTAAATCAGCCGGACGATATAAACGTCAGTTCCATCGTCATAGATAAATCCCCAATGTGGCAGCCTATATAAAATGATAAAATTTATCGGTTCTTTTGATACGGCCGAATCCTTGCCGAAAGCGGGGATTCGGGAGTATGCGTTCGTCGGGCGTTCCAACGTCGGAAAATCATCGCTGTTGAATGCGCTGGTGGGACAGCGTATCGCCCGCACGTCAAATACCCCGGGCCGGACGCAGACGATAAATTTATTTGAATGGAGTGAGTGCGCGTGCCCTCCCCATAGGGGGGGGCTGTCCGGCGAAGCCGGACTGGGGGGGGCTTCTTCATCTAAAATAATAAAATCAGAAAATAATAATTTGAATTTGAAGCCCCCCCCCCTCGGCTGCTTCGCAGCCACTCCCCCCCTAAAGGGGGGAGATGCGACGGAGTGCGCAAACAAAAAAATTATCCTCGCCGACCTTCCCGGCTATGGCTATGCGCGGGCGAGCAAGGAAGAGCTGGATAAATGGGCGGCGCGTTTGGAAAAATACCTGTTGCATCGCGCGCAGCTGGAACGGCTGTTTATCTTGGTGGACAGCCGGCACGGATTAAAAGAATCCGACCGCGACATGATGAATTTCTGCGACGCGCATGCGATACGGTATCAGATTATTTTAACAAAGCTGGATAAGATTCCAAAATCGGAAATAAAAAACCGCGAATCCGAGACAGAGGCCGAGGTTGCAAAACGCGGCGCGGCATGCGCGCGCGTCATCTCCACGTCGGCGGAAAAGAAAATCGGAATTGAAGAGTTGAAAAATGAGATTATCAAACCTATTTAACCGTAATATTATAAAAGCGCATAAGCACTGCATGCATAACCGTGAAATGCTTGCAAAAGACGATAGATGCGGGTGCTTTTATTGTTTAAAAATATTTAATCCGAATGAAATTACGGACTGGGTTGATCCAAAAGACGATACCGCGTTGTGCCCGTTCTGTGGGATAGATTCGGTGATAAGCGCGGGTTCTGGTTATCCCGTCACAAAAAAATTTTTAGAAAAAATGCATAAACATTGGTTCGGATTTAAAGATGTCTGAATATAAAAACATCTTTTGCGCCAGCAATCCGGCGCGTCTGACAGACGCGCTGTGGCAAGTACTGGCCAACGTAGGGGCAAATAATTATTTGCCCCTACAAAAGATTGAAATTGAACGAAACATTGATTTTTCCAACGATATCATTTTCCTTCCCAGCCGGCGCGCGGTGCGCAGCACCGAAAAAATGCTGGCGGAAAAATCCGGCGGCGCGGTCATGCTGCCGCGTCTTGTTGCGTTGGGTGAAGAAGCCGACGATGATGAATTCGCCGAAGACGAATTCACAGACGGCAAAGATATCGTGTCAAATTTGGAGTGCGCAATCGTTCTTGCGAAAATGCTGGACGCGGCGGAGGGGCTGGGTCTGCCGACGGCATTGGTCGTTGCGAAAGATCTGGTGCGAATGATGGATTATTTGGAGAACGAGAGGAAGGGGCAGAGCGCGGATATTGACTGGGTTAAGTTGGTTGGCGAACAATATGCCGGGCATTTTCAAAAAAAGGCGAAGTTTCTGAACCTGGCGGCCGGCCTGATGCCCGCGATTTTTCCCGATAAAATTACCAATTCGCAAAAGCGCAATGCGGACATCCGCGGATGGATTGATTATTTGGGAAAGCAGGGAACGGGGAAAGTTATTGTTTGCGGCAGCACGGGCTCTGTGCCGGCGACAGCGGACTTGATGGAATATGTTTCGGGTCTGGAAAACGGATACATTATTCTGCCGGGGGCAATTCCCCTTCTTAGGATGGGCGGCCGCGAAGCGGCCGGGGAGGGTTTACCAGTTACCAATCCGTATTATTCCGAATTGAAATTTTGCGACCGCATAAAGGTTGGCGCGTGCGATGTTCGGGCGATTGAAATCGGCGAATCCGCGATTGGTTTTTTCAATGCGGCATTTGGCAATATTGTGTCATCCCGCAGAGCGGCGTTAGCCGCGAGTGCGGGATCTGGTGGATTTGAGAGAGATACAAATAATAGTCATTCAAGCGACAAGATCCCGCACTCGGACGCTATGCCCACCCCACGCGAACAAAGTTCGCGTGGGGACCCCGGGGCGCGTCCTCTGCGGGATGACATTAACTTTACCCGCATAGATTGCGCGAGGGAGAGCGAAGAGGCCGAGGTTGTCGCCGAAATCACCGCGACCGCCGTTTCCGAAAATAAATCCGTTTTGATTATCACGCCGGATGCCGCGGGGAACCAGCGTTTGCGTGAATCTTTTGCGCGGCGCGGGATTGTGGCGGACTTTTCCGGCGGAACATCGGGCGCGATGGCCCCGCTCGGCCGCGCGATTTTGAACAGATTTGATGCGGAAATAAAAAACTCAATCCGTCTTCGTCCGCCATCGCTGCGCTCTGGCATGACTACGCCGAGACAAGAATTCAAAATGCCCGTAAAAGACTTGTTCGGGCTTATCAATGATTTTAATTTGGAATTTTCGGAATCCGATTTGCCAATCATTGAAAAGATCAAGGAAGCATCGG
>WQUT01000006.1 GCA_009781955.1 Pseudomonadota bacterium
ACTGGCGGCACGGCCGCGGCGGTCAGCTGCAGCACAGTGGGCAGCGGTTACGTCACGGACTCCACCGGCGCGTCCAGTTCGTCTCAGTGTCATGCGGATCCTAACTGCCTTACCATGCAAGCGGATTATCCGAATGCGTTCACTTATGATCCCACGTTCAAGGCTTCTAATCCCACCTGGAATGGAAAAACGATCTATTGGGATCAAACGGTGTATAACAATTTTAGTAGCAGGTATGACAGCGCGTATGCTAGTGGCTTTTACGTCCAGGGCATGTGCAGCACTTTGTCCAGCCCAGTATATCCTGACACCGGATATCCGACGTTCAGCGCAACGGGGACATATTGTTGGTGCCGGCTTAAATACAACTCCAACAATTGCTCTTTATCTGGTAGCGGGTGGGTACAACATGGTAATTTAAGCACATCATGCTTTTCCCACTGCCCATATTATTGTGCGCAAATGGCATTTTAAGATAACCGGGTCCCAGGCGTAGCAAGATAGGTTTTTCAGGACTTTATGGGACCGTTCGCTCTACTGACGGTCCCACCAAATTAAAATTCCCCTCCGCCGGAGGGGAACAAGCGCTCATTCTCCAATCCAATATTTCCGAATCCATTTTGTAGGGCGGACGCGGCGCAGGCCGAATTTCGCCGTGAATCCGTTCATTGCTTGCTCGTTATTCGGGCGGCCGTGAAATATTATGACCTTTGCGGTCCGGGGATACCCCGGCGCGACGAACCAATTGAATGGGAACGGCAACAGACAGCAGTATTTGAACGACACGCACCAGCTCTCGCACATGCGCGGTCTTTGTAGGGGCGCATTCTTGCGCCCTTTGGCGGACGTGTTTGGGGCGCAATGCCCACCCAACGACGCGCTTCGCTTGTCGTCGGGGCCCGGGGAATGCGCCCCTGCGATCGGTTCATTCCAAAAGCTGAAAATCCCTTTGCGCCGCATCTCGCGCGACATGTATGCCTGCTCGTGGCGGACCTCTGTCCGGATTTGCTCGGAATTCTTTTCAAAATTATCCAAAATATCCGCGTGTTTGCCGATCACGAACCTGAATACGGAAGAGTTCCCGACCTCGTCGTTATTTTTTGTGTCGCGCGCGATTATGAATTCCCCCGGCTGTTCAAACAGCGCGTCAATGTTGTCCACAATCACGGTATCCAGGTCCAGGAACAGCGCGGTTCCCGTCAGGTCGCCTAATTTTTTGGACAGCATGCCAAGTTTCTTCCATCCGCGTTCCGGCAGTCCGCCGCGCAGTTTCACCGGGGGCAGGGGAAAATGCTCTATGCCGGCGTCCAGCACGGTCCCGTCGTGTCCGACAGTATCCTCTGTAAAGCAAACGAATCGGTGCGGAATGGTCAGATTCTTTTCCACCATGCGATACAGTCGGTTTACGTATTCCAGGCCGAATTTTTCGGTGCCGTCCTCGCGCCGCCACCACATGCAGACGACGTTTACAGGTTTGGTCATTTTTTGGCCCTCCTTTGGGAATAAGCCGGCGCCAATGCTTTCGCGTATTTTATCGCGGACATCTTGCTCTCGTCGCTGTCGGCGCGCGAATTCAATATTATCGGATACTGCGCGCCGATAATCAGCCCCGCGATAAGCCGCCCGGCGTGCGCCAACAGTTTATATGCTATATTGCCGGATTCAAAGTCCGGGACTATCACTATATCCGGCTGGCGCGGCGCCAGCCCTTTTTTGCGCGCGGCGTCCGGGAACAATGCGGTATCAATCTGGTCCAGCCTTATGTCCGCGACATCTTGCAGATTATCAATCAAAAACCGGGCGTCCACGGAAGATTTTATGTTTTTGTTATATCCGCCCGCCGCGGATATTACGGAAATCACCGGACGCCGCGGGCCAAACAAATCCGCATATAATTGCATTGCGTTGCGCGCCAGGATCAGCTTCTGGTCCTTGTCCGGATAGGTCACCATGCCAGGATCCGTGATAATGAACGGCTTCTGGCCTTGTTCTTGAACAATTATGCAGTGCGACAGCAAAGTCCCACCAATATCCCGCGCCCCGTCGGGACCAGCGTGGTTCAACAGAATCCGCGCAAATACGTTGGTCTGGGTCTGAAAGCCCTTCATAAAAATTATATCGCCGCCGGCCGCCCGGGCGGAATCAATCGCCGCAAATGCCGCCGTCACGGCGCCGTCGCGCATAAATTCGTTTTTCGGCATGTCGGCCAGCCGCGCGCTGTCCGCGCCAATCATAATCTGTATCGCGGCATCGGCCAGTCCCGCGGAGATTACGGAATCTATAAAGTCTTGGTGCGATTCGGAATTGTCTATGATGATTAAATTTACGGGCAAATCTTTCTCCTTCGCCGCAATTATAGTCGCTTGCGCCGCCTTTATCCAGTTTTTTGTTGAAAATCGCGGAAAATTGTTTTATATTTATCTCATGTTATTTGATTTAGGCATTTTTTCAGTAAAATTCTGCCATGCCCGTGCGGGCGTGAACCACTAGCTATTTTATTAACGGGTATCGCGCACGTTGGCGCGCAAAAATCGCGAATTCATGGAATTCCGCGATAAACTATGCTATAATCAAACAACAAAGGAATTGAACATGTCAGATTTAAAACCAACAAAACCCATGTCCGGATTTGTTGAACTATTGCCCGCCGCACAGTGGTTTGTGGACGCATGCGTCGCCAAGATGCAGGGAAAAGTGCGCTTGGCTGGGTTTGATTATATTGATTTGCCGGCCATAGAGCGGGCAGAGGTTTTGACGGACGAGGCCGACTGGTCCGAAACCGCAACCCAGATGTATCTGTTTCAGAAAGGCGATACGAAAATGGGCCTGCGCTATGACGGGACGGTCGGCCTGTCGCGCTTTGTCGCGGGTCACCTGAACGACCTGACTTTTCCGTGCCGCCTGACCCAGTTTTCCAAACGCTATCGCGGCGAGCGTCCGCAGAAAGGACGCTATCGCGAATTCTATCAACTGGATTTTGATATCCTGGGGCTGGGCGAATTATCGTCCAACTATGACGCGGAAATTGTAAAACTGGCGGCGGATATTTACGATTCTATCCCCGATGTCGTCGGCGATTATGTCATCAATATCGGATCGCGAACATTTTGGAATCAGTTTGCAAAATACTTGAACTTATCCGGGGAACAGACTGATTCGGCATTTGTTTTAATTGACAAGAAGGACAAGTTGGAATCGTCCGATTTTGAATCCGGGCTGACCGAATCCATCGGCGCGGCAAACGCGGCCCAGGTTAAATCCGTGTTTGACGCGGGGTATAAAAAGCTGGTTGGAAAAACGGCCGGACTGGATGCCGCGATTGCGGAATTGGACGGCTTTATGGAACTTTTGAAATCAATGGGCGTGCGGTCGGCAAAGCTGAACCTGGCGACCATGCGCGGATTGGGATATTACGATGGAATTGTATACGAGGCCCAATCGCTGACATACCCGGAAATAGGCAGCATCGGCGGCGGCGGCCGCTATGGCAACCTGGTCGGAAAGTTTTCCAAGACATCGGTGATAGGCAGCGGGTATGCCATCGGCACGAACCGCATGCTGATTACCGCGCTGGATTCCGGCCGCGTCAATTTGTCGGAATATGAATCATCGGCCGATGCCGCGGTGCTGGTGATGGGCCAGGGGCAAGTGTCATACGCCATGTCGGTGTGCGCGCGGCTGCGCGATGCCGGAATCGTCACTGTGCCGTATCTTGACACCGATAAAAAGTTCAAAAATCAAATAGAGTTCGCCGATAAAATAAAGTCCAAATTCAGTATTATAATCGGCGAAGATGAAGTTAAAGATAAACTTGTAACCGTCAAAAACATGTCAACCGGCGATCAGCAAAAAATGACAGTGGAAGAGGCGATAAAAGCGATAAAATAAGTATAATTATATGCGCGCAAGCGCACCTCCTGCCCCTTGATGGGGCGGGTCGGAAAGGTGGGAGCGCGCGAGGTTGCGTGCGAACTGACATTTCCGGGGTGGGGTGATTTTTATCCGGTAGGAAATCAAATAAAATGATAGAATCAAAACTAAAAGAACTTCAAAACCGTGCGGCGGAAATAGAGTCCCAGATGAATTCCGGGACGGTATCCGGCGCGGAATTAACAAAGCTGTCCAAAGAATATTCGCGGCTGTCCGAAATACTTCCGATTATTTCGGAATATTTTCAAATTCAGACCGGAATAGCAGATGCAAAAGCCATGTTGACAGAGCCAGAGCTGAAATCCATGGCCGAAGAACAATTGTCTGAATTCAATAAACTTCTGCCAGAAATTGATAAACAACTTCAAATATCTTTGCTGCCGCGCGACGATGCGGACGATCATTCTGTCATTATGGAAATCCGCGCCGGCGTGGGCGGCGAAGAGTCTGCGCTTTTCGCCGGCGATTTGTTCAATCAATATAAATCCTATGCCTTGCGGCACGGCTGGAAGATAGAGGTTCTGGAAGAAAACGCAACCAGCCTGAACGGGTATAAAGAAGTCATTTTCAAAATAGCGGGCCAGGGCGCGTATGCCCATCTGAAATACGAGTCCGGCATTCATCGTGTTCAGCGGGTTCCGGAAACGGAAGCCAGCGGGCGCATTCATACCTCTGCGGCATCCGTCGCGGTGATGCCAGAGGCCGAAGATATAGACGTCGTCATAGACGACAAAGACATTCGCGTGGATATTTTCCGCGCGTCGGGCGCGGGCGGCCAGCATGTGAACAAGACGGACAGCGCGATACGCATCACGCACTTTCCAACCGGCATCGTCGTGACGTGCCAGAACGAGCGGTCGCAGCTGCAAAACAAGATTTCCGCCATGTCGGTCTTGCGTTCAAAACTTTATGAAAAACAAAGACTTGACCAGCAAACTTCACGCGATACTTCAAGGCGGAGCATGGTGGGCAGCGGCGATCGTTCCGAAAAGATACGAACGTATAATTTTCCGGAACAGCGCGTCACCGACCATCGCATAAAGCTGACCCTTTACAAACTGGACGATATTTTGGCGGGCGGCCCGGCATTGGACGAAATGATAGACGCGGTCACCGCCGCCGACCAGCTGGAACAACTGGCGAATTTGAAATAATCCCTTAAATTAGAAAGTGCTATACAACAAATTAATAAAGTTCGTAACGGCTCCTCCGCTTCCTATTTGGTAATAATCCATATAAGCATAGGTGTAGCATACGCTGGCGCATATGCCTGCGCAATTCTGCGCGGTGCTGCGATTGTCTAAAAACACCCAGCCTTGCCCCCGGACGCCATCCGATGCGCGCATCAACTGGCACCAGCAATATATGCCGGCGGCAGAATATGTGGGACTGCCGACGCATTGGCTGGACCATATATTTTGCGTATTTGTGCAGCCTGACGGCCATCCGTTTGCGGAGCACCTGCCTGTTATGATATACCCATCCAGCCAGGTCGGGGGCTGCTCAAATGAATGACTGGCATTAACGCATTGTAATGGGGTTGTGCCCCCACTGTATGATACGGCTGCATTGTTTAACGATGCCAAACAATAATATCCATCTGCAATCAGCACCGACGAGTGGCACTGGCTTGCTGATGTTGCGCCCGGCGCGTCGGTTATGAACCCGGCGCCCACCGTGCTGCAGGGCGTAGGCGCGGACGACCCCGCCAGGCAATAATTGTCTTTCGGGCACTGACTGCACCCCGTCGCGCTGCCCCCCGCGCTGTATGTCCCCGCGCCGCACTGACTGCAAGTCGCGCTCGCCGTCCCGTTGTTCGCGATTATGTATCCGCCGCTGGCCGTCACAGAATATGTGCTGGCCGGCCAGGCGCTGCCCGTATACGCGACCTGCTGCGGGGTTACGGATGCACATCCGGCAATAGTCTTTGCCGGCGCGGTATATCGGCAATTCGTGCTCGCAGAGAAAGGCGACACAGATGTGAAGGTTCCGCCGGCGGGGTTCACACCGGATAGAGCGCTACACGGCGTGACCGCGATGGAGCCCGCCGGGCAAAAGCCGTTTGTGCCGGAGCATGTAGTGCAACTGGTCGCCGCGCCGCCCGCATTGTATGTGCCCGCCGGACAGACCAGCTTTACCAACCGGTTCACCGCATCGCGCACCATAAGATCGTCTATTATCTGATTGGTCGCCAGTTGGTGGTTACAGTAAGTCGTCGCGGACGGCGCGCCGTTCAGGATTTCATTCGCGCGGTCTACGGCGCACAGGGTATACTTTACGTTTACGGCTTGATATATGTTTGACGTTTTAATAGGGACAGTAATACCCCATTTCTTGGTGATATACCTGTGCACAAAGTCCACGTTCGCCGCCGGCCCCGCGTATGCCGACCCGGCATTTGCGAAACCGATGATTGTAGGGGCGCGTGGAAACGCGCCCAATAACATCGCCCCGGCAAATGCGATACCCGCCATAACGCGGAACGTGCGGCGCAATGTAGGGGCGTATTGCATACGCCCTTTGTTCGGGCGGATAATATCCGCCCCTACGATTGTTGTGTGCCCGCGACCTTGGGCGCGTTTCCACGCGCACCTACAATGGAATGTTCCCAGTTTGAAAACCCATGATTTTACAGGCACGCCGCGGATCGCGCACGTTCGCCGCATGTAGAAAATAACCGACCGGTTTTTTTCCTAATCGGCACATAGGATGCATGGATTAAAAATGCGCGCAAGTTCAAGGGCTTTTAATTTTGACCGAAACAACAAAACTGTCCAAAAAAACCGGTCATTTATTTTACTCAATCGTTATGCCTGTCATCATACAGAAAATCTGCAGAATTATGCAAGAAAAAAATTTCGGGTTTGTTATTGGTGGAACGAAGTAATGCCACTTGCCCATCGGCGCATCAAGCTAAAATTTTTACAATCCGGTATTTTTCGGTTGATATTGTTTGCCGGTAAGATTATTATTATTCGCATGAGTGAAAAAGCAGCAAGTTTTGAACTGACGCGGCCGATTGTCATGGTGGGCCTGATGGGCGCGGGAAAAACGTCCATTGGCCGCGGTCTGGCGCACAAACTGGATATTCCCTTTATTGATCTGGACAAGGAAATAGAAGAGGCCGCCGGCTGCAGCGTGGTGGATATCTTTTCATTGTATGGAGAGGAAGAATTCCGCCGGGCAGAAATACGCGTGTTTGAACGTCTGCTGACATCGCCGCCGCATTTGAAAGTTATCTCTACGGGCGAGGGCGCGTTTATCACACCCAAGGTGCGTGAATTGGCGTTGAAAAATACGTTAACAATTTGGTTAAAGGCCGACCTGGAACTCCTTGTAAAAAGGACGAATTTGCGAAATACGCGGCCCCAACTTTTGAATGCGGACAGCAAAAAAATTCTTTCGCAGTTGATAAACGAAAGATACAAGATTTACGCACTCGCCGACATCACCGTTGAAACCCAGGACGAAAATCCAAACCGGACCTTGTCCAAGGTGATGGGCGCGATAAAAAAACAAATCAAACAAAAGGAAAAACAAAATGTTTAAAAAATTTCTTACTGAATTCAAAGAATTCGCGGAAAAGGGCAGCGCGATTGACATGGCGGTCGGTGTGATCGTCGGCGCGGCGATGGGCGGTGTTGTAAATTCGTTGGTCAAAGACGTGATTATGCCGCCGAT
>WQUT01000007.1 GCA_009781955.1 Pseudomonadota bacterium
TTTTTGGGCCAGACCAAGGAAAAGCTTTCCAACCCCGAAATCGCGCGGTATGTGGAAAAAGCGTTAAGCGACCCGTGGGAAATATTCCTGGCATCCGACCCCAAGACCGCGAACGCCCTCTTGGACTTTGTAAACAATTTGGCGTCCGCGCGGATAAAGACAAAACAGACGCGCGACATCGCGCGCAAGACGCCGACCAAACGCGCGCGGATGCCGGCGAAATTGGCCGACTGCACAAAACACGGCGTTGCCGGCACGGAATTGTTTATTGTAGAGGGCGAATCCGCCGGCGGCACGGCAAAGCAGGCGCGCGACCGCGCGACCCAGGCGATTATGCCGCTGCGCGGCAAGGTGCTGAACGTCATGTCCAACAGCGACGAAAAATTCGGAACCAATAAAGAGCTGAACGAATTAATAGATATTATAGGTGCTGGAACCTCATCGCGCCGTAGCGACAGCGAAGGCGGATGGGATGAATCCAAACTGCGTTATGAAAAAATCATAATTATGACTGATGCGGACGTGGACGGATCGCACATCGCGTCGCTGTTGATGACGTTCTTTTATTCGGCCATGCCCGCGCTGATTCACGGGGGGCACCTCTATCTGTCCTGTCCGCCGCTGTATAAATTGACGCATGGAACCGAATCGGTCTATGTGGCCAGCGATGAAGAATTGGAAGAATTAAAGGCTGGCAAATTCAAAGGCAAAAAGACCGAGATTTCGCGCTTCAAGGGACTCGGCGAAATGATGCCTAATCAATTGAAGGAAACGACGATGGATCCGAAAACGCGCCGACTGATCCGTGTTGAACTGCCGCCGCGGACCGAAGAAGGCGCGGAAGACACGGAAAAGACCCGCACCCTCGTCGGCGAATTAATGGGCAAAAAGCCCGAATTCCGGTTCCGGTTTATCACGGAACATGCAAGATTTGTGAAAGATTTGGACGTGTAACCACCCCGGCGCTTCGCGCCACCCCTCCACAGGAGGGGAACATCGGTGCGCGCCCTGCGGTTCCCCTCCTGTGGAGGGGTGGCATCTCGCCGTAGCGCAGCGCAGGCGGATGACGGGGTGGTTGGGTGTGGAGTAAATTTATGTAAAAAATCCGCCACCGCGGATTTTTATCTTAAATGTTTTACAACCTCATTCCTTGGATTGCAACGGTCTATTTCTTCTCTAAATGCACATGCTGTCTTTAAACAGTTTTGGTTTTGAGTCATTTTTGATTTAGCGATGAGATACAAGAAAACAACCGTAAGACAGACGCTACCAAAAGTCCCCATAGCATAACGTTCTAAATTCCAATCGGATACAGGGCTTTGTGTGCCATCATAAGGGTGCTCTTCCGCGAAGTCTTTGTAAAATGCTTTTGGGGCGCGGGTAACATAGGACAAAAGATTTAACATTTTGTAACCTCTTAAAACATATACCGCAATCCCAACGTTCCGGCGAATGTTTGGAACGCGGCGTTCGCATGCAGAACCTCTGCCCGGCTATAGCGCAGCCCCGCGTCCAGAATCAGATTGCGTGCCAAGTCAAAGTTCAGCCCGGCGGACAGCGCCCAATTAAACGCGCCGCGGGAATAGTCATGTTCCGCGCCATTCGCGTCCTTCCAATTCCAGTTGGCCAATGATGCGCCGAGTCCCGCGCCTATATACGGCCGGACGTTGCAGTTTCCGAAATCCAGATACGTGTTGACCATCCCGGCAAGCGGCCCATAAAACGAATCGCGGTTGCCCCATTGCGGGGAATACGACAATTCCAATTCCTGGCGCCACGTCAGAACCGGATTCACCCGATACGCGACGCCCGCCGCGGCGTCCAGCCCGACGCCGTTGAAATCCAGACCTTGGCCCGGCGCGGACGAATGCGAATATCCGATTTTACCGGAAACATACGGCGACAGATCGCCGGTTATCGGCGCATAGGCCCATGCCCCGCCCGCCGCCAAAATTGCAATCACCGATGCAAATATTAATTTTTTCATAATTAATCCTTTATTTTTGCCGACGGACGGCTGCTGGTTTAATATCCCAACTCATACCATTCGCGGGTTGTCAGGGTCGGCGGCGGCAGCGGCTCGTTATATTTCTTGGCGCGGCATCCGCATTTCTTGGCGCATTTGGGTTTGGTTGCGACCACCGCTGGTTTTGCCTGAACAACCGGCTTTTTCACGGTCGCCGTTGCGACCGGTTTCTTTACGGCCGGTGCGGACTGGGCCTGTGTTTGCACATAGATGGTTTGCACGACCGGCGCGGGCGCGGGAACAACCTGGGTCGGATTGGCGGCGTAATACGTTACGGTCGGGCGCGGTTCGGGAATATTCGCGCCGGACGCGTCGCGCGCATAAATCGTCGCGCACGACGTATTGCGATACACTATTGTTTTCGCGTCGCGCATGCTGCGCGAAGTGCCGAATGAATCGGTGAACCGGCCGCCGTCTTGGTTGGCGGCATAGACGCAGTCCGGGCCGCGCTGGGTATAATTTATATTGCCGTTGTAGTATTCATTGGCACAGCAGCAGCCGGCCAACGAGAGGGCCGCGCCGCAGGTAATAAATATGGATTTTTTCATCTCTCGGACCTTTTTTGCCCTACGATTCGCTCTTCTCTGACTGCATTCTAGGATAAAACTATTAATTGTCAAGCAAGATTGGTTGGGATGCGCATGATTATCGCAAAGAAAAAATCCGTCCGGAAAGACGGATTTTTCAGGGCCAGGCCCCCGGCTAGTCGCAGATATCCGTGGACGGATTGGGAACCTCTACGCCGTTTATCCATTCGCGGGTCGTTATTGTCGGCGGCGGCAGCGGCTCGTTATAATTACGAACAGCCTTGGCTTTGCGGGGCGCGGGCTTTGCCGCGGCCGCTTTCTTCGCCGCGGGCTTTGCGGGCGGGGCCTCGCACACAACTTTCACAACAACGGGCTGCGCCGATGGCGCGATGGTCACGGCACCCGCCGGCGCCGGGACCGATACGACCGGCGGCGCCGGCGGCGGATTCATATCCGCCATTGGCGGCTGAACGATTTGTTGGGCCCGCGCCGGATTTGTATCCGTGATCGGCTGCATCGGCACAATCGTGTTATCCTGGGCGTATATATCGGCGCACAGCGTGTTTTTATACACGATCGTATCGCCCTCCTTGGCGCTTTGCGGGACGCCGTTGGCGTCAACGAACTGCCGCCCGCCCGGGGGCACGATATATACGCAATCGTCGCCGCTTTGCACATAAGGGCCTTGCGCATAACCGGCGTCGTTGTAGTATTCGTCGCCCGCGCCGACGCATCCGGCCAAGGCCAGCGCGCCGAACAAGATTATAACGGTTTTGTTGAACATATCCCTGCTCCTTGTTATTTATTCTAATTTTACCACGATTCGCAACCGTTTGCATGCATTATGTTAAATATTTTTAACCTTTGCCAAACTATGGTATAATTTCTTCAAAAGGGATCTATCTATGAACTATAAAGAACTCGGGCTTTCCAACACCCGCGAAATGTTTGCAATGGCCGCAAAACGCGGGTATGCCGTGCCGGCGTTCAACTTTAATAATATGGAGCAGCTACAAGCGATTCTGACCGCGACCGCCCGGACGCGCAGCCCCGTAATCCTGCAAGTTTCCGAATCGGCCATGAAATACATGGGCGACGACATCCTGATCGGGATGGTCGGCGGCGCGTTGACCCGCCCCGCGCAATCTAACGATTGCGCGGGGGCCCCGGGGCGCGCGCATGATTTTCCAGTCGCGCTGCACCTGGATCACGGCCGCACGTTTGAAATCTGCAAACACGCGATAGACATCGGATTCTCAAGCGTAATGATTGACGCATCCGATAAAACACCAGAAGAAAACATCGCGATGTCAAAGCGGGTCGCCGATTACGCGCATCCGCGCGATGTTACCGTGGAAGCAGAGTTGGGCGGACTCTATGGCATAGAAGAAGACGCGCCGACATTGGGCTCCGTCGCGTCTCCCCCATCTTGGGGGGAGGCGCGCTCTCACTACACGAACCCGGCGGACGTCGCGCGATTCGTTCGCGACACCGGCATTGATTCTCTCGCCATCTCCATCGGCACCAGCCACGGCGCATACAAATTCCCCTCCTTTGGAGGGGTGACGCCCAAAGGGCGGCGGCGAGGGTTTTCTTTGCGCTTTGACATATTGGAACAAATACGCGCGGCGGCGCCCAAACTGCCACTGGTGCTGCACGGCGCGTCATCCGTGCCGCAATCCCTGATTGATGAAATAAATAAATTCGGCGGAGAGATTCAGGGCGCGCGCGGAATTCCGCGCGACCAGTTGCGCAAATCAACGCAAATGGGAATCTGCAAAATCAATGTGGATTCGGACGGCCGCTTGGCATTCACCGCCGCGGTGCGTGCGGAACTCTTTACCAATCCGGGCAATTTTGACCCGCGGAAATATCTGTCCGCCGCACGGGACAAGATGACCGAACTTTATACCGATGAAATTGAAAACGTAATGGGCAGCGGGGGCATGGCATAGGCAGAATTATATAATTTTCCGACACGTCTTTTCTATGATATGACGACCTATATTGCCGCAACCATCATAAATTCGGTGCAAGTTTTCCAGAACTTTCACACTATCGGCAACATAGAGCCCAACCCTGTTTTTTTCAAAATGCTCTGGATTTATCATTTCCATATCCGTTATTTCGGTCTGTGAAAAAGAGATGTATTCGTTGCCGTTTAGCGAACCGCCAGGCTTAACAAACTTGATAAATTTGGTTCTATCAAGTCCGTAAACAAACACTGGCGCGCCATCGTCCCAGTTCCAATCGGGAAATAAAATCATCGCATGACTTTTTTTGTCATATAAATAGCTATAACTGCCCTTTGGGCCGACCGTAATATTCTGCATATTATGTTTTGAAAGTAACGCGCATGCTACCGCTTTCACAAATGAAGAGGTTGCGAAAACCGCATTGATTTTATGAACACCGGCAATATGAGGGTATAACAAATCACGGCCGGGCTCTAGATACGCGGAAGTTCCGTGATAAAGCGGCTGATATAATTTAATATAAAAATCAGAGCCTATTTGGTCCATACGCCAAATTATAGACTATATTTATATAATGTCAACTAATTTAGAGCGCCGTTATAAAACCTCATAAAACGCGACGCCGCAGAATTTATGCGCGGACAGGTATCCCAAGAAGTCAATACGCTCCGCGCCGTTCTTTTCCCCGGCATGCGCCAGATCGCGGCCGCCGAATAAAAATCCCGCATGCGAAATCATATCGCCGCGAACCACCGGACTCTTCACGTCGCACCGAATGAAAAATGCAAGCGCATCGCGCGGCATCCCGGCCAGCAATTCCGGCGTGATATTATCGCGCGGAACGTATGGCACGGACATTTCAAACGGACGCGCCGATTCAATGATTTTCCGGTCGCGCGCGCCGGCCGGCCGCGGGATTTCTGACTCATACCATTTCTTTAAATCCACGACCGCATGCGTTTTTGCGGCCGCGCCAAAATCAACCGGCCGGACCAGGCCCAGCATTTCTGCATTAGGAATCCATTCGGTTTCCGTCCAATGATTGCGGCTGAACCAATCTATGCGTCCGCCGGAATACCGTATTTTCTGCAAATCCGCGCCGCGCGCATCGCTCAGCGCGGTTTCAACAAAGGTAAGGCAATCAAACGCATCCGTCCGCCGCAGCGGATCGGAATCATACGGCGCGGCCGCGCCCTCGCCCAATGGCCCCAGAACATACGGCGCGCCGATGTATTTGCCCGCGGCGGATTCCAATGGCGTAACGTCCGCCCCGCCGGCACATCCGGAAATAAGAAAACATAAGAATAAAATTTTTTTCATTTTCATAAAAAACTAAATCTTTTTTGTTCATTGTGCCGGCTTGGTGGTGGCGGACGACCCTCGTGTATTAAACATACACGAGGGTCGTCCGACGCCGCCAATGTGGTTCCGATGGGAAAATGAATTATTTCGGGTTATAGCCGAAAATATCGCGCTCCCCCCAATCCAAATCCAGCATAACGCGGGTCGGCAGGAACTCGTAACATTTCTTCGCCAGCTCCAGCCGGTTCTTGTCCGCCAGGGTATCCGCCAATACGCGCTTTAACTCATGCAGATACAAAACGTCCGTCGCGGCGTATTTCTGCTGCTTCTGGGTTAATGTTTTTGTCCAATCCGTGCAGCATTCGTCCTTGTCCAGCTCTATCTTAAAAATCTCGCGCAGGGCATTCTGCAAGGTATGCCCCTTTTTCGGCCGCGCCAGAAGCACGCCTATTTTCGTGCAGAACACCGGCATGGCCCAAACGCCCAGACGTTTGTAAATCATCAGCAAATCCATACGCGCGTAATGAAAAATCTTGGTGGATTTGGGATTCGCCAGAACGCGCGACAAATTCGGGTATTCGCGACCGTCCTTGATCTGCACCAGATAGAAATCGTCCGATCCCGCGCTGCGCAATTGCACCAGGCAAAGACGGTCGTCATGCACGTCCAATCCCGTCAACTCCGTATCCACGGCGAGGTCGCCGGCCGACATCAGCGCCGCCGCCGCGTCATCCGGCAAATCATTTTGGATATAAATTATGTTCATTCCATAGCCTCCAAATCGCGCCACATCGCCAAGAATTCATCCATTTTCATTTCGGATTCTATCTTTCTGATAGCGGATGAAATCAGTTTGTTTTGATGTTCCGTAAATTTCCATTTGTCTTTCACGGACAGATAAAAATCCGTAACGCTATCAAACGTCTCCTCGCGATCCCTCAGTCTGTTTATATACCTATTCTCTAAATTCGCGGTATACCAATCGCCTATCATTTCTATAACTTTATCATCGGGCATTTGGGATATGTCTTTATAGAATTCAACATGATGATCCGCGGCCAAATGATGCGCGGCGTGGGCGGCGCTTAAATTATCCTCTGCATAGCCTGAAATTTTGAAATCCGGATGATAATTCTGCCAAACCTTGAACGCATACGGCGTCATTATAGGCTCGCTCAATTTGTCCGCGTCATGGCGTGCAAAAGAAAGTCCAAAGATTTTTCCGAAATAATTCACAGAATTGATATGGGCAACGGTGCGAACCCTGTAAAATTCCAGCATCTCTTTCAGTTTCGCGGTTTCGCGCTTTATCATCGCGGTTGCGTTTTCCAGTATTACCGCCGCGGCGTGCGCGTCAATTCCCCTCCTCGGAGGGGTGCCGCCCGAACGGGCGGCGGGGTGGGTGTTCGTCCCAACGATTTCCTCTGCTTCCGCGCTCGTCAAAGCCTCTTCAACAAACGCAATCGGCGCATCTGTCGCCGCGGCGAGTTGGGCCGCAAACGCGCGCACGGCCCGCGTCGTCCCCGAATCCGTTCCGTCCGAATACAGCGGCAATCCGACAATAATTCCGGAAATTTTTTCGGTCTTTACAATTTCTATGATTTGCGAAACGAGATAATTGCCCCCCCTCTTGGGGGGGGCTGTCACCGAAGG
>WQUT01000008.1 GCA_009781955.1 Pseudomonadota bacterium
ATTCCCCCCTCCCTTGGAGGGGGGCGGCGGCGCTTTCTCGCGCGCCGGGGGGGAGGCTATGTGAATTTTCAGCAAAAGCCTCCCCCACCGCCCTGCGGGCGGAGCCCCCTCCAAGGGAGGGGGCAATTCCGCCCCTCAAATGTAATTTATACAGCACGCTGGGAATGGTGTTTATCAGGTTCAAATTAAATTCGCGGCTCAGCCGTTCGGAAATAATTTCCATATGCAACAGACCCAAAAATCCACAGCGCAGACCGAATCCCAAGGCCGACGATTTTTCCGTCTGGAAGACGAACGACGCATCGTTCAGCGCCAGCTTTTCCGCGCCTTCGCGCAGTGCCGGGTAATCGTTCGCCTCTACCGGAAAGAATGAAGAGAACACGACGGGGATGGATGGTGCGAATCCGGGCAATGGTTCAATGCAGCGTGAGAGCGCGTCTCCCCCCTTTGGGGGGGGAGTGGCGGCGGAGCCGCCGAGGGGGGGCTCACTTTGCGGAACCAAGCCCCCCCCAGTCACCTTCGGTGACAGCCCCCTCCCCGAAGGGGGGCACGTGACAGAGCGCGCATCAGTAATCGTATCCCCGACCTTGCAATCGTGAATGGTTTTCATGCCGGTGATGATAAATCCAACCTCTCCCGCCGAGAGGGTATCGGTATTGACCATCTTTGGCGTAAAGTATCCGATTTTATCAATCGCGTATTCCGCGCCGGTCGCAACGAATCGGATTTTCTGGCCGCGGGTCAGCGCGCCGTCCACAACGCGAACCAAAACAACGACGCCGAGGTATGAGTCATACCAAGAATCCACCAACAGCGCGCGTGTCGGCGCATTCGCATCGCCGCGCGGGGCGGGCAGCTTTGCAACGATGGCTTCCAGCAACTCCGCCACGCCCTCGCCCGTTTTGCCCGACACGCAGAGAGCATCCGATGCATCCAGGCCAACCACGTCCGCGATTTGCTCACGCGCGGACGCGACATCCGACGACGGCAAATCAATTTTGTTCAGCACCGGCAAAATTTCCAAATCATTATCAATCGCGAGGTATGCATTGGCCAAGGTTTGCGCCTGAACCCCCTGGGTCGCATCCACCAGCAGCAGCGAGCCCTCGCACGCGGCCAAGCTGCGCGATACCTCGTAAGTAAAATCCACATGCCCGGGGGTGTCCATCAAATTCAGCTGATACATTTGCCCGTCGCGCGCCTTGTATGACAGCCGAACGGTCTGGGCCTTGATGGTAATGCCGCGCTCGCGCTCTATGTCCATGCTATCCAGGACCTGGGCCTTCATCTCGCGCGAGTCCAGGCCGCCGGTGTATTCTATAATCCGGTCGGAAAGGGTGGATTTTCCGTGGTCAATGTGCGCGATGATGGCAAAGTTTCTGATGTTCTTTTGATTCATGGTGTTCCCCTCCTTTGGAGGGGTGCCGCGCTTGTATCGCGTGGCGGGGTGGTTTATTATGTGGCGATAATACACCGACGCCCGCGCATTTGCAAGCCACAAAACAATAAAAAAACGCCGCACCCCACGGCGCGGCGGCGTATATATCCCATCGTCATTCCGGAGCCGCGGCTCTGCCGCGGACTCCGGAATCCAGGTAAAATAAATGCCGCGCCTTTGGCGCGACTGCTAAATCAACCTAGATTCCGGCGTTCGCTCTTCGCGGCGTTTCACGCCGCCAATCGCGCCGCCGGAATGACGGACTCATTTTTATTCCGTGATTTCGGTGAATCGTGGGGCGTCGGTACCGGGGCGAACGATACGATCGCACCAGTTCTTGGCGGGACGCACCCAAATGCTGTTGTCGGACAACTCGCGATAAACCACCAAATCCTCCAAAGTATCCGAATCTTTCGCAATCATCAGAACCAGAACCTCTATTCCCTTGAAATGCCGATACTTGGCCCCGATTTTTATCGTATTCATAACCGCCCCCCATCTGCTATAATGACCGAACCGTTCACATAACTTGCGTCATCGCTGACCAAGAATTTTATTACCTTTGCCACTTCCGATGGCTCTGCGATTCTTTTCAAACAGACTTTCTGCATTTCTTCCGCCATATAATCCGTCGGCAAATCTTTGTTCATATCCGTATTAACCCAACCCGGCGCAACGGCATTTACGTTTACGAACGGCGCAAACTGAACTGCCAGGTTTTTAGTTAGCGAGATTACACCCGCCTTGGAAGCATCATAATCAATGCTGGTCGGAAAATATGAATTGATTCCATTCGTGCTAGAAATATTAACAATTTTTCCATACTTGTTTTCCATCATTATTTCGCCAATGTATTTTGATACAAGCCAAGTTCCAATAAGGTTCACATCCAACGTCCGGCGGAAATCCGCGAGATTCCTATTATCAAATTCTTTATCGGTCACAATCCCGGCGTTGTTTACCAAAATATCAATCCGGCCGAATTTTTTAATCGCGTCGGCGACCATTTTTCTGACCGCCGGTTCGTCAGAAATGTCCGCCGCAACCGAAAGTATTTCTACCCCCCC
>WQUT01000009.1 GCA_009781955.1 Pseudomonadota bacterium
ATTTTGACGGGCCGCTGGACGGCGTATCGTACACCGGAATCGGCGGCGCGTACCGGGTTCGGGACGACAGCATCGTAACGGATTTTCTGGCGGGCGTAAAATTCGGCGGGCACGCGGCCACGCCCGAATACGAAGATGTGGTGTATTCCGTCGGCGCCCGCATGGGCAAGCAATGGTCGTGGCTGACTATCGCGGCGACGCTGCAGTCCAGCTGGATTTTCCACGATACGCACGGACTGGCCTATATAGACCTTTCGCCGGAAGTTTACATGCGCGTGTTCAGCAGCTGGCGCCTGGGCGCGTATGGAATGCTGCGCAAGGCGACCAACCCCGATTTAGACGCCGAAGCCATGGGCGGCAAGGTGGCCGCGATTTACGGCCGCACTATGTATGTCGGATTCGCGCAATACGAGTTTTCCCACAGCGAGCTCCGTTTCGGCGGACGGATAAATATATTGTTCTAAATTTTATGCTTTGATTCTTTCCGGCAATCTGTTATATGCAAATTATAAGAGAGAGGTGGTGGAATGCATAAAATAAAACGCCCCCATTTTCCTTTGCTTATGGCATTGGCCGTATTTGTCGGCGTGTCCGCGGTTTCGGGACGCGCGCCGGCCGCCGTGGCGACCAAGGCGTATGTTGACAGGATAGTTTCCGCATTTGCTCAGCCGGATTGGAATCAGACCGACACCCAGGCCGGGGATTATATAAAGAACAAGCCGGTCCTCGCCGCCGTTGCGATTTCCGGCGATTACAACGACCTGGTCAACATCCCGGGGGGCGGCGGGAACGGCGGGGTCGGCGCGGATCCCGGAACGGTTGGCACCATCACGCCGGGCGCCCTCTATTCCGTAAAGTCAAACGGCATATCGGGCGCGGTGACGAACGATTCGTTTTATGTTGAAATGGACGGACTGAAATTCAAGGCGACAAAACAATCCACCGCGAATTATTGGGCCGTGCGCCTGGTAAACAACACCGCGGGGCCTGTAACGATCGGGTCCGCATGGCTGCAGCTTTACGGCGCCGCGCAAAGCATCAACAAGGAATCGGTAAACATGGCGGTGGGCGCAGAGCTCAATCCGGATAACGAAGCGGGCGATTTGGGGTATGGCAGGGAAGATACCGCGATCATACACATATTTGACGTTACAAACCGGCACCTTTACCGTTGGACGGTGACGGTTTATGTAAACAATGCGATTATTGTTGTGGAAAAATTATATTAGTCGGTGGTCGTTAGTCGTTAGTCGTTAGTCGTTGGTCGTTAGTCGTTGGTCATTGGTCGTTAGTCGTTAGTCGTTGGTCGTTAGTCATTAGTCGTTGGTCGCTGGTCTGTTGTAGGGGCGAATGACCACCCAACGAAATCTCAGATTTTGTCGGGGCCCGGTGTGAATTCGCCCATGTAATAATTATCTTGTGAAAACGCACCCCTACAAACGACCAATGACCAACGACCAACGACTAATGACTAACGACCAATGACCAACGACTAACTACCAACGACTAACTACCAACGACCATTTTTTTCCTTAATCCGTTCCAGTAATCCAATCTCTTTTTTATCTCTCTTTCAAATCCGATTTCTTTGGGGGTATAGAAAGTTTGGCGCGGCAGCGAATCCGGAAAACAATTTTGGCCGGAAAAGCCGGAGTCTGTATTGGGCTCGTAAACATATCCCGCGCCGTATCCCATATTCTTCATCATTCTGGTCGGCGCGTTCAGGATATTTTTGGGCGGCATCAGACTGCCGAATTCCGCGGCCGCGCGGTATGCAGCGCCTTGGGCGCGATAGTTCGCCGTGCTTTTCGGCGCGGTGCCAAGGTAAATAACCAGCTCTGTCAGCGCCAGATCGCCTTCTGGCGAACCCATCCTTTCGTAAACCTGCCACGCGGAGAGAGCCAGCTGCATCGCGTTCGGATCGGCCAGGCCCACGTCCTCCATCGCGAACCTGGTCAGGCGGCGGAACAGATACATCGGATCCTGGCCCGACGTCATCATGCGCGCGGTCCAATACAGCGCGGCGTCGGTGTCCGACGCGCGCAGAGATTTGTGCACCGCGCTGATCAGGTTGTAATGCTCGTCCCCGCTCTTGTCCGACAAGGGCGCGCGCTTTTGTATCGCGGCATCCAATTCGTCCGGCGACAGCGGATGTCCGAATTTTGTGCGGGCCAGATATTCCGCGGTGTTCAGCAGAAACCGCGCGTCGCCGTCCGCCATTTGCGCCAGATGCACGCGCGCGTCGGATTGCAGGGGCAGGGCGGGCCCCCCCATGAATTTTTCCGCGCGTTCCAGCAAGTCCAGCAAATCTTCCGTAGACAGCGGGGTAAGAACCCCGATGTGGCATCGGGACAGCAGCGCGTTGTTCAGCTCAAAGCTGGGGTTTTCCGTGGTCGCGCCGACAAACACGACCGTGCCGTTTTCAAGATAGGGCAGCAGCGTATCCTGCTGCGTCTTGTTAAACCGGTGGATTTCGTCTATGAACAGCAATGTTCCGCGGCCGATTTCGCGGTTCATTTTCGCCGCCTCCATAATCTTTTTTATGTCGGCGGTGCCGGCGAAGACGGCCGACATGGGCACGAATTCCATATCCGTCGTCTTGGCCAATGCGCGGGCGATCGTGGTTTTACCGCTACCGGGCGGGCCCCAGAGTATCAGGTTTGAAAGATGTCCCGATTCCACCATCTGGCGCACCAGGCCGTTGGGCCCCAGCAGTGATTTCTGGCCGATAATATCGTCAATGGTAACGGGCCGCATGCGGTCGGCCAGCGGGGCCGGGGGCGGCGCCCCCGGCCCCGCAGAATTGAGAGTTAAGAGTCCTGTCTCGGCGCAGCGAAGCGGAGACGGATGAGAGTTAAGATTTTTACTGTCTTTTTTCGCCATTTTATTTAGATTTGATTCTATGTTTATTTGTGATAAAATAAGTATAGTAAAAATAAATAGGATTGCAAGATATGAGAAAAGTAAAATCTCAACTCTCATCCGTCTCCGCTTCGCTGCGCCGAGACAGGACTCTTAGCCCGCAACTCTCGCAACCGCATCCGTCAGCGGATGCAATCGCGGCGCTCGCGGCGGCAAAGCTGGCCGCCGACCCAAAAATGTCCATAGACGATGCAGTGCGCCAGGCGACAGACGCGCTGCGCCGCGCGACAGCGACGCAGTTGACGCCGCGCCAAGTGGCCGATTCAGTGCGGGCAGACGCGATAATGTGCTTTGAAGACGGCACATGGCATACAATGCTGCGGCGCTATATAAAGCGCAAGTTCGGGCTGGCCCCGCCGCAATACCGCGCCAAGTGGGGGCTGCCGGATGATTATCCGTTTGTCGCGCCGGATTACGCGCGGCAGCGTTCGCGCATTGCAAAAAAATCGGGACTGGGGAAAAAATTTTAATACGGAGTTTTTTATGGCCAGCCAATCAAGCAATATGGGTCGTAGAGATTTTATTAGAAAAGCCACAGCCGTCGTTGCCGGACTGTCGGCTATTCCCGATCAGGCTTTCGCGGCGTCCGCGCCGAAAATCAAAAAAAAGACCGGCGCCGAATGGTGCGAGATGGAGCTTTCAAATGCTTTGGGCATTGCGGTCCCCTTGGTGTTTGAGGAAATTCATAGAACAGCCAAATATACCGCGGCAGATAAGAAATGGAATATCGGGTATAGTATGACGTTCATGCCCCAAGACAAAAGCAAGCCTTATGGAAAATGGCGGAAAGTAAAGAGATGGGATATTTGCACGGAAGATCAGGCGGCCTTGTGGGCGGGAATATACAATCAGAAATATGTCTATCCTATTTTGAAAAAGCTGAAATATCCGGTGTCCTTTGGAATGTTTCTGGCGCTGGTGGATTTTTCTTATAATACCGGTCCCGGCGGCCTGGGCAAGATGGTATCGCGCCTGAATGACGACTGGTCCGAAAAACGGACTTTGGACAAGATGCTGGAATACAGATATTCAGGGGACAGGCTTTTGGACGGCCTGGTCGTGCGGGTATGGTGGAGGTATATGATAGGCTCTAACAAGTGCGATTATAAAAGATTGCTTGATTGCAAGTTGACGGCCGTATCGCATATAGGGTCTAAAAAGCTCTATAGCGACAAGGCGAAATTCAAACCTGTATTGACCCAGGATACGATAAACGCCGTGTTCGGCGCGAACCCGGGCACGCCGAGCGTCAGAGACATTTTTAGCCGCAGCAAAACCGGCAGAGGATACATATCTGCGATTGCAAATAACAGCACCGGAAATATTACAGAGGCCGAAGCGGACAACGATTCGGAAATAAACCGCGACAACACATTGGGATTAGAGGCGCAAGAGGCATTTGACCAGGAAGACTATAAGACGGCCGAGAGGAAGTTCAAAGAATTGATAAAAAAATCCCCAGGAGAATACGATTCATACAATGATTTGATATTCACTTTATACAAGCTTGGCAAGTATGACGAGGCGCTGGAATGGGCGGGCAAGCTCATACCCCTGGCGCATGGCGATAATGTGACCGAAGACAAGCTGTTTGGCGCGGCTTATTATAACGCCGGGCTTTGCCGCGAGGCCAAGGGCGAATTGGGGGCGGCGCTAAAAAACTATGCCACCGCCGAAATACGCATGCCGGATAGCAAAAAGGTCAAAGAGGCCAAGGAAAGAGTAAAGTCCATGCTGGCCGGGGGAAAGCCTGTGCAGAAAACTTTGCTTGAAGAAGTGACGGAATTATACGCCGATAAAAATTACGAAAATATAATAAGAAAGCTTACGAATAAAATAGGGCGGCGCGCCCAGAGGCCTGCGGACAAGGCGGCCCTTTGGTATATCTTGGCCGACGCGCTAAGGCGAGAGGCGATCACCCAGGAAAAAGCGGATTATTATCGCCAGGCGTTCAATGCATACGGCGAAGTTGAAAAGACAGATTCGGCATCCAAATTTGCAGCATCTGCGGAGAAACAAAAAGATATTCTTAAAGGCGGCGCAAGGGTTGAAATTCAAAGCAACGGCCGGGCGAGAAAGGGCTTGGAAAACTATGATCCGTTGCCCGAAGACGAATGGCTGAAAAAAGAACTGTCTGGTGGCGGCATCAGTGTCGGGGTAAAGGTTGGGGTCGGCCTCGCCGTTGGTGCCGCTGCGCTTATCGGGTTGAACAAATTGCGGCGGCGTAAGAACGAAGTATCGGCCAGGAAAAATTCCGGCAGATAAATCGCGCGTTCGTATTAGTTATCCGCATTGGCCAGCACCAGATACATCGGCGCGGCGGACCCGAATTTATTTTTGCGCATGTATCGCGTATCCAGCCCGGATTCCGGCGGTTGCAAGAAATCTGTGTTTAGTATTTTCAATTTGCAGTTTGCATTTTTCACGTTGTTTGATACCCATTCAAAATAATCCGCGTGGTCGGTGCCGATAATTATTTGTCCGCGCGGCGTCAAATGATCGGCGAGGGCGTTCAGGAATTCCGCGGACAGCAGACGGCGTTTTTCATGCCGCGCCTTTGGCCACGGGTCGGGATGCAGAATATAAATTTTATTGTAGGGGCGGATATTATCCGCCCTTGTGTTTGGGCAGATAATATCCGCCCCTACGGCACTGTTCAAAAGTTTCCGCGCATCGTCCGGCCAGATTCGTATATTTTTATATTCCGGTTTTATTTCATAGTTTTTTTTCTGATTAAAACTTTGTAGGGGCGAATAATTATTCGCCCCCGCACTGTCCGTCATGCGCGACAAGAGGGACGCCACGCCGTTCATAAATGGTTCTGCGCCGATTATTGTCGCGTCCGGGTTGGCGGCGGCCAGATGCAACAGATGTTCGCCCGCGCCGAATCCTATTTCCAGAATATTTGCCCCCGCCCTTGCGGCGGGGGCCGCAGTGGTGCTTTCTCGCACACTGCGGGGGGTGGGTTCATTAGTCGGGTTATCCAAATCATTCCGATTGTTTGATTCATTCAACCCACCCCCCGGCCCGCAACCTCGCGCGCCGACCCCCGCCGCAAGGGTGGGGGTAAGTTCCGGCAGCAGATTTTCAACCAATGCGGCCTGGCGCGCGGAAAGTTTTTTTCCGTGAATTCTGCCAAAAGTTCTGATAATATGTTCCATATTGCAAATGTTAATATATCATGTATAATAATGCAACTTGGGGAACGAGAGACAGTGGAAGATAACGGAATCTAGATGAGACAGGGCTTATCAAAACCTTTAATCGCGCGGGTGCTGGGCGGTGCGCCGAAATGGACGATTGCAGAGCTGGAGCAAAAATTCCCGCCGCGCGATCTGCCCGACGGCGCGATGGTGACGCGTTTCGCCCCGTCGCCAACCGGTTATTATCATTTGGGGAATTTGTATCAGAATGTCATTGCTGAAAATCTGGCGCATTGCGCGGGCGACGGCCGCGCGCGCGGCGTATTTTACATGCGCATAGAAGATACCGATACCAAGCGCGAGGTTGCGGGCGCGGTTGATACCCTGGTGTCCAGTATGGCTAAATTCGGATTCAAACTGGACGAGGGAATGATTGCCGAGAATACGGAAGTCGGCGAATACGGGCCGTATACGCAATCCGCGCGCAAAGATATTTATCATGCCATAGCGGCGGAGTTGCTGGCGACCGGGCGGGCATACCCCTGCTTTCTGACATCGGAAGAGATGGAGGATATTCGGAAAAAACAATCGTTGGACGGGCTTCCCACCGGCATATACGGCGAATGGGCACGCGACCGCGATCTGACCGGGGAAGAAATTACCGCGAAACTGGACGCGGGCAAAATCCCCAGCATACGGCTTTACTCCACCGGGGATCCGTCGCGAAAAATCTATTGCAAAGATGCCATGCGCGGCAGCATAGAATTTCCCGAAAACAATTCCGATGAAATTATTATAAAGTCAAACGACCGCCTGCCCACGTATCATTTCGCGCATTTGGTTGACGACCACTTTATGCGCACGACGCACGTTGTTCGCGCGATTGAATGGCTGCCGTCCTTGCCCCTGCATGTGCAGATGTTTACTATGATGGGTTGGGAATTGCCGGTATATATCCATCACGCGACGGTTGATATTCTGGATGCGGAAACCGGGAACCGGCGCAAGATTTCAAAACGCAAGGACAGGGTGGCGGCGTTCAAAAATCTATGGGCGGACGGCTGGGCACCAGAAGTATTTTTGGAATACATCTTTAACCTGATCGTGTCGGGGTACGAAGAAGCGAAAATAAAAAATCCGTCTTTGACCGTGTGGGACTATCCGATCAAGATCAAGAAACTGCCCGTGTCCGGCGCGTTGCTGGATATGAAGAAGATGGAATGGTGGGCGCGGGAATTTATCGCGACCTTGGACGAATCCAACTATGAAATCAC
>WQUT01000010.1 GCA_009781955.1 Pseudomonadota bacterium
TCCACCCCTTCGCTAAAGCGAAGGGGAATTGAGACGGCGTTTATAAACGCGTTAAAGGTAGAGTGAGTTTATTCCCCTTTGCCCCCCTTGGGGGGCGAAGGGGTGCCGGCAGGGCCGGCGGGGTAGTAGGGGGGGGCAAACAAGAGTTCACTACCCCGTCTTGCGCCTTGCGGCGCAATCCACCCCTTCGCTAAAGCGAAGGGGAATTGAGACGGCGTTTATAAACGCATTAAAGGTAGAGTGAGAGAAGAATGTAGGAAACGCTACCCAAGGAGCAAAACATGAATATCTTTACACCAATAACGGAATATTTCAGAAATGCGCGGCTGGTGCTGCAAGACTATGGCGTGCTGAAACAACATTATCGCGCGGCCATGGAAAACCTCCTGGCGGCGCGGAAAAAAATTTATTATGAAGAAAATGTTACTGGCGGCGGAACGGACGATATTAATTTCATTGCGACGCCCGATCTGCCGGACAAACTGACCCCGAATGGCAAGGGTTGCATCGCGTGTTTCAAGCAAGCATATACTATGCCCAATATGTTGCCCAATGAATTTGAGCAGTATTGTATTGAATACCGCTGTTGGTGCCGGAACTTCAAACCGACGTCTTGGGAACTTCCCACGTTGGACTTTGCCGCGTCATACGAAGAAAACGAACTTATGAAGGAACAGTCTGAAAGGCGCGAAAAAAACAATAGCGCCAGCATGTGCTGCACGGATACATTCTGCCCGCATGTAAAAAATAATTGGAATTATTACGAAACGAACAAGGTGCGCATTCTGGCCAGGGAAGCCCTTGATGCCGCATGGGCGGACATGCGGCGCAATCTGATGCATCCGACCGCATACCGCATTCGCACAGAATAATGATTTGACAAATCGTGCCCGTGTGTTAACATGGCAAAAAAGAGGCAATAAATGTCGGTTCAAAAAATAACAAAATCAGATATCTTGGCTTGGTTATCCTTGGTTAACCAAGAAATAGAAGGGGAAGAAAATAATTATAGGCAAGAACAAAGGCTGATTAAAAACTTTGCAAAAGAAAATGGGCTGGATCCCGAAAAGCTCTGCGACCCCAACAAGAGCGAGGAAGAATGGGATGATAATGATGATTCCATTGCCGCAGAGTTGGAAGATTTGCGCTTTGATTACTGCATTGATATTTTAAATCCCTTGCTGGCCCAAAGAACGGCTTTGGAATTGTTAAAATACAATATCGCCAAAACGGGGAAAACCGTGCGCAGGTTGCACCAGAGTCAAGTATTTGAAAAACTGGACGCGCTGAAAAATAAAGAGGACGGCGAGAAAATAAAAGACACAATTATATGGCTGCAGGCTTATTCGCTAACATGCGGCGATGCGAATAATATGGGCGACGCCTTGGCAGAATACGGAATAAAGTTTTATGACGAAGTTTATGGAAACGCCCTGCATAAAGAGTGGCGCAGTAAAGATAAAACGCTTAAAACGTTAGAGGACCAAGGAAAGACAAAAACCGAAGAATATAAATGCGCGTATAAAGAAATGAAAAACGTGGGCATGGAAATGCTGCGGTTCAAAACTAAGTTTGGATGGAGAACCGGGATAGTGTATTAGTGTCAGCGCGCCCAAAGAAAATTATTACCTGCGCCGCGTCCCGAACCGCGGCGTTTTTTTAGGGCAAAATTCCGGTTGCAAAGTCATATTCGCGCGCTATAATTGCGGCAATGAGTTGTATGTATATTGTCAACGAGTGCGTGGGGGAGGTAAAAAATGAGTAAAAAAATATGGGACATAATCAGGTGGATACTTGTTCCCGTTGTGTTCTTTGCGGTATTTTTTGGAATTTTCGTAATCCTTTATAAAAGTCTGCTTGGATTTGGATTCAGCCAGTGCACCTGTACCGAGATTTGGCCGGACAACAGCTGCTCGTGCATGCCGGGTTTCATTCAAAAAATATTAATGCTGGTTATTCCGGCGGCGGGGGCCGCGCTGGTCGCGCCGAAATATAAAATCATTGCCGGGGTATCAATGGTCGTCATCGCGGTTTTGTGGGTGTGGGGTCTATCCGGCATGGCGGGTTAAAACGAATGTCTCACCAATTCTTCTTTTCGCCGCATATTTTAGACAACCTGGTGCCGCCGGCGACGGGCTTTGACGTGGTTCAGGATATTAGCGAGCCGCGGCTGCGCCTGTACATCACCGCGCGGGGCGTGAAGACCTTCTTTACCCGCAAACGCGTTCGCGGCCGAACGCCGGGGGCCGGGCGCGACGCGCGCATTATCATCGGTCGGTATCCCGATACGGATATCGGCGCGGCGCGCGCCCGCGTTCTGGAAATATTATCCGCCGCGCGCGCGCCGCGCGCCGCGCGTCATAAAAAAATTACTTACGAGAAGCTGTGCGCGGAATTCGTGCGAAAAAAAATCCGCCGCGCCGCGCCGTCGCTGGACAAGCTGGAACGCGCGATGCGCCGCCTCTGGTCGCCGATTTATCCGAAAAATATCGCGGAAATCACGCCCGCGGACCTGGCCGCGCTAAACAAAAGAATCGCGGCGTCATCCGGCGTTCCGACCGCGAACCGCATGCTGGAAATAATGTCCAGCGTTTTCAAGTTCGCGGTGGAAAGCAGGATAATACCCGATAACCCCGCCGCGTCGCTGGCAAAGTCGCCGGAATCGCGGCGGCGGCGGACATTGAATGCGGATGGGTTGCGCCGGATTATCGCGGCGATAGGGGCAGAGCGGGATCCGACGCTCCGCCCGGCGTTCTTGATGCTGGTTTACGGATTTGAATCGCGGTCGCGGGTGTTTTCAATGCAATGGCGCGATTTGGATTTCAACAATGATACCTGGGGCAATCGCCCGTTGTCGGACATGGCGGTGGTTTTGCTGCGCGATATGCCCCAAGACGGCCGCTGGGTATTCCGCGGGCGCGTTGCGTCGCGGCATCTGACCGATCCGCGGGTCGCCTGGGCGCGGGTTGCGGCGCGCGCGGGCGCGCCCGGCACACGAATGGACGACGTGCACAAATTTTTGATGCGTTCGCTTGAATTCTCGCCCCATCGGGAACAGTTGCGGCGGAATATGAACCGGGTGTTGAACGAAGTCATTGGTCGTTAGTCGTTGGTCGTTGGTCGTTAGTCATTGGTCGTTAGTCGTTGGTCATTGGTCGTTAGTCGTTGGTCGTTGGTCGTTGGTCGGTAGTTGGTGCTCGGTGGTAATTGGTGTAGGGGCGAATGTAAATTCGCCCCTACAAATACTCACAGCAAACGATAAATGACCAATGACCAATGACCAATGACTAACGACCAATGACTAACGACCAATGACCAACGACTAACGACCAACGACTAACGACCAACGACAATTTGACAAAACATCCCTTTGTTATAATTAGTTATAATTTATTTGACATGCGGGGGCATGGGATGGTATCTTGTCGCGTAGTGTCCTATAAAGTCAGGGCAAAGAGTTTAACTAAACATAAGGATAAAAAATGAATACTTTTGACGAAGTAAAAAAGATTGTAATTGAAAAGCTGGGCGTGGACGGGGCCAAGGTAACGCCTAATGCCAGCTTTGTGAACGATCTGGGCGCGGATTCTTTGGATACCGTTGAATTCGTGATGGAGGTTGAATCCAAATTCGGCATCACCATTCCGGACGAAGAGGCCGGCAAACTGGTCACCGTCGGCGATGCGGTCAAATACATAGACACGCATGTCAAGAAACCGGGCGCAGCCCCCGCGGCCGCCCCTGCGCCAAAGAAATAAGCGGCGCGCGATATAAATTTCGGCGCACCGACCGGATTCCTGGCGCGCAAAATGCCCAGGAAAATATTCGGAAGTGCAGCGCAAGAACAAATAAAAACCCCGCCGTTCGGCGGGGCTTTATTTGCTGGCCATCCGGACCGTTTTACCGCGTGGCGGCATAGATAACGCTGCCCGTGATCAGTCCCAGCGATACCAGCGATGCTATATCGCCGGCATACGAACGATCACCATATCCCCAGCCGCCGCCATAATAGCCATACGGCCGGCCATAGCGCGGCGCGGCGTAACGCGCGGGCGCATTGTAATAGCGCACGGCCATCGGATATGGACGGGCGATCGGCGGATTCGGCACATAATAAACAACCGGCGCCGGCATGTAAACGTTCGGGCCATAGACCGTATATGCGGCGGCGCGCTGACCCGTCGCGATTGCGGCAATCGCCAACATGGCAACCAGATATTTCTTCATGGCAGACTCCTTTTGTAACTTACCATAATCTTGGTCCATTCCGCGCGGGTTGTCAAACCTTTTGTTTTTTATGCGAGGCGATAAGCCAATATCAATAAATATAGCTTTTGTCAAATATATTCGGCACATTTTATAAACCATTTGCGGCGGGTTGATTTTTTGGTAATATGCAATATACAATTTAAGATTTACGGATTTAAGATTGGCTGAATCTGAAATCGTAAATACGCAAATCTTAAATCATAAATAAAAATGGAGTTTTTTATGAAGCGCGTAGTAATCACAGGAATGGGCATAGTGTCGCCGGTCGGCACCGGCATAGAGCACGCCTGGAAAAACATAATCGCCGGCAAATCCGGGGTAGTAAAATTAGAGGGCGAGGAATTCGCGGACTTGACCACGCAGATTGCGGGCGTGCCCGTTTCCGGCACGGGCCCGGGGGAATACAATCCTGACCCGGTTGTTGATGCCAAAGAGCAAAAGCGCGTGGATCGTTTTATCGTTTACGTGACGGTCGCGGCGGACGAGGCCGTGCGCGATGCGGGCCTGGCCGATCCAATCGCCGCGCATGCCGACCCTGAACGCATCGGCGTATGCATCGGCGGCGGAATAGGGGGGCTTTCTACGATTTACGATACTTGCGTGGAATTATACAAGGAAGGGCCGCGCCGCGTCAGTCCGTTTTTTATCCCGAAAGTAATCATCAACATGGCGTCGGGCAATGTTTCCATTAAATACGGATTCAAGGGGCCGAACCTGTCCGTTGTCACCGCCTGCGCCACCGGCACGCATGCCATCGGCGAATCGGTGCGCATTATCCAGCACGGCGATGCGGATATCATGGTTGCCGGCGGGACCGAGGCGGCCGCGACGCGCATCAGCATGGCGGGATTCTGCGCCATGCGCGCGATGTCCACGCGCAACGACGACCCGCACGCCGCATCCCGCCCGTGGGACAAGGGCCGCGACGGATTTGTCTTGGGCGAAGGCGCGGGCGTCCTGGTGCTGGAAGAATATGAACACGCGAAAGCGCGCGGGGCAAAGATATATGCCGAAGTTATCGGTTACGGCATGTCGGGCGACGCGTATCATATCACGGCGCCGGCGCCCGGCGGCGAAGGGGCCTTGCGCGCCATGCGCGCGGCATTGCGCGATGCGGGGATTGAACCGGCGGCGGTTGATTATATAAACGCGCACGGAACATCCACGGGATTGGGCGACGTGGGAGAGTTTGAAGCGGTAAAGGCATTGTTCGGCGACTTGCCGGTTTCCATGTCTTCCACCAAATCCATGACGGGCCATCTGTTGGGCGCGGCCGGCGCGGTAGAGGCGATTTTCTGCGTGATGGCGCTGCGCGATCAGATCGTTCCGCCGACGATTAATTTGGATGATCCGGAAGAGATCACCGCGGGATTTGATTTGGTTCCAAACGTTGCGAAGAAGCGTCCGGTCAATATAACGCTGTCCAATTCATTCGGCTTTGGCGGCACGAACGCGACGGTGATTTTGAAGAAGATATGATTCCCCTCCATAGGAGGGGTGCCGCGCGTCTTTTATCTGCGCGGCGGGGGAGGGTTTACAGAGTGGTTGCGTTTTAATTTTAGGTTCAACTATCTCACTAACCCTCCCCGTCAATTTTGCTCACATAAAAAGTTCCGCAAAATCGCCACCCCTCCTGTGGAGGGGAATTAGCGCTCAATCTTAGGAAAACCCAAATCTTAAATCCGTAAATCTTAAATCAGTAAATCAGCAAGATGTCGCGCCGTAGCGTCAGCGAAGGCGGATCACTTCCACCCTGCGGGGATAGACGCGTAATCCGCCAGTTTCGTCGCACCGGCGAATGTTCCCTGACCGGCGGTTGGGGTAAAAGCCGAAAATTTCGTCCACAGTTTGGTTGAACTTCCAGCCGCGATAGACGGACTTTCCGACGTTATGTTGGAACAACCGGCAAAAGTGCCATTGAACATCCGCACGGCCGAAGTGTTGGACAACCCGGACAGATCCCAAATTCCGTCGGATATTCCCGTCAGGCCGGTGCAGTTGGCAAAAGTTTGGTTAAACATATCTTGCGTCGGCGCGCCGGTAAATGTTCCAAACAAACCCGCCGGTACCGATCCGGTCAGACCGGTGCAGCCGTAAAAAGTTTGGTTAAACATTGAATTTGTCGGTGCGCCGTTAATTCCGGCGAACAAGCCCGACGGTATGCTGGTCAGACCGGTGCAGCCAGAAAAAGTATTGAAAAACATGTGTTGTGCCGGCGCGCCATGCAGGCCGGCGAACAGGTTTGATGGTATGCTGGTCAATTTGGATAAGCCCATAAATGTTTCCGTAAATCTTGGGGGGGAGTAGCCGCTTGATACCGATGTTAGTGCCGGTAACACCGACCCCAAATCGCCGGAGATTGCTATTATACTTAGCTTCGCATTCTCACTATTGGAAAAATTTATTTCCATATCGGAGTAACCATATAAATATCCAGTAGCTTTGCCGCCGATGGTCACAATATAGTTCCCCGCCGCCGAATACGTATGAGAAGGAATTGCATATGTCGTAATTACAATATTTTGCACCGCCGTGCCGTCACCCCAGTCAATGGTAAAGTTTCCTTGCGCATATAATTCAAAACCGAATGTGGCGCTCGCACCCGAGGCATTCACAGTAACCTTGAATGGCTCGCCCTCTCCGCCGGTGCCGGGGTAGAGGTCTCTCACAACCAGCCTGTCCACCGCGTCTATCACCGCAAGGGTATCTATTATCTGATTGGTCGCCAATTGGTGATTGCAATACGTCGTCGCGGACGGCGCGCCGTTCAGGATTTCATTCGCGCGGTCTACGGCGCAAAGGGTGTATTTGACATTAACCGCCTGATATATATTTGATGTTTTAATCGGAACGGTAATCCCCCATTTCTGGGTGATATACCTGTGCACGAAATCCACATTCGCCGCCGGTCCGGCATGAGCATTTGTAGGGGCAAATATCAATTCGCCTAAAAACATCGCAACGATGCAGAAAACAGCCAAAAAGCCGCGGGACAATACGGGGAAAATAAACGACCG
>WQUT01000011.1 GCA_009781955.1 Pseudomonadota bacterium
CAGCAGATTGCAAGGAGGAAAAATAAGGATTTACATATACCCGACAAAACCAGACTTTTATAAATAAAACTCTGAAAAAGTTTTGTCACTCCCGCGCAGGCGGGAGTGGGGCTATAAAATATCAAAACTTTAAAACAAACTTATAATTCCCGAAAGCAGAATGACGAATTACTTTCATCATTCAATACACTGATATTTAATAAGCCCTATTCCCGTTCCGGCCTTCGCCGGAATGACAACTTGGTAAATTTGACTACTAAACCTACGCGGGAATGACAAAAATTACTTTGTAATTATAATCTGTATCGTATGCCCAGTATGATTTCATGCGCCAGAAAGTCCATGTTCACATGATTGCGCAAGACAACCCCGTTCAGGACGTTGCCGCCGGAAACCGCATAACGGCTGACATCCAGATCGGCGACGAACCGGCCGAAATCCGAAAACCGGTATCCCAGATCAACGGAAACCCCGCGCGCCAGATACATACTGAGGCCCGCGCCGACATTCCACGCGAACTTATACTCCGACGCGGCCATTTGTGCGTTAAACGCGCCGGACGAAAAATTCACGCCGGACGCAAAGCGGGTGAGCCCCAGTCCCGCGCCGACATACGGGCTGAACCGCGTTCCGGTGGCCAGCGCATAGTAAACGTTTCCGAACATGGTCGTATTCTTGGTGTCAAACAGCACGTTTCCGCCCTCTGACGCCACCGGCGTTATGAACGCGCCGTTGTCGGCGTATTCCGCCTCTATACGAATGCGGCCGAAAATTTCGGGCATATTCGCGCTGCCCCCGAATGCCAGCTTTACCCCGAATCCGTTGTCGTTATTAACATCAAATTTCTCGCTGGACACCAGCGGGCCGACAACGCCCAGCGGTGCGGAATATACGTCTTGGCTGCCCTCTACGGCCAGATGAATATATGACGCGCGCATTGCAATATACGGGTCAAGCCAAGCGGTGCGGATATTGTCCACCTCGGCCGCGCGCGATTTTTGTTCCGCGGTCATTGGGACGTTGGAGCTTCGCGCCGGCGCGGCCCCCGCCGGAATCGCGATTATCGCGGCCACCAGACCAAAGAATAGTTTTTTCATATCCGTTCCTTTTGTTTTCGGATACCATTATATTCCCGGCAAGCCATTGGTAATATAGGAAGGGTTTCGGTTTTTATCTTTCTGAAGCGGCGGTTTTAGTAAAGCCGGCGGAAATTCTTTCTACTGTTTTTTTCAAGTCGGCCATTTCGTCCAGCAGTTTGTTATAATCCACTTCAAAATATCCATTGCTGGCCAGCAATTCTTCAAACCTTTCAACTATCATATCTGCTCTTTCAATGAGAGTCGGACTCATAATTGATTTCTTGAAGGTTTTGAATTCATTCAGTTTCACCCTTAAAAGCGATTTATCTATGACGTTCATCTGTATCTCCTTTGTATTTTATTTGTTTATTATTTCATTGCATTCCCGACCGCATGCCCTATGAAGTATGAACTTTGTTCCGTCCAATTTTGGCGATAGACATCTTCTGGAACCCAAGGATATGATTGATAAATCTTTTTTCCGAAATCTGCACGCTGTGCGCCCACCGCCCCCATATTTGGATTCACAGCATCTATCTTGTGCGCGTCTTCGTGCGCGAGGGTGTCCATAAATTTGTCCAAACTGTCGGATTTATTGTCCGAAACGATTACTATCTTTTTATGGATAGCATCATGCCATCCGTCAGTAAGTTCCTCTCCCTTTGGTAGCTGGTCTTTTGTAATCACCCTGAGCGTGTATCCTTCTGAATTCAGGTTGCTGTCGGATGCCCTGTTGATTAGCCGCTGACCGAACTCTGTCTTTTGCTCATTAGACAGGGCTTCAAAATCTCGTGCCCATTGGCTTAACTGTGGGTCGCCGTCTATGACCAATTTAAATTCATCTATCCGCTCTGCCGCAAGTTTGGACAGAACGTCCGGTGATAGATTGTCGGCTTTCCTTATATAATCCCCACTAAGCTGCCTTTTAGCAGTGATATCTCCATATGTGCCATATTTGTTGGCGAATTCGGCACGCTTAGCAATTATATTATTATATGCTTCCGCTAAATCCGGATGCTGGTCATTAATGCTTTCTACGAATGTGAGTGCGCCACTATCCGGCCTCTCAAGGTATAATACATCACTGACAGCGTCTTGCCCATTATCGCCGTAATATTTCTTGACCAAAGTTCTATACTTTATATTTGCGTGCAGGACGGGCTGATAGTCCTGGTCAATGGCCGCAACGTTCGCTTTATACAATAATTTATCTCGGGCAATTGCCGGGTCAAAGGTAGAATACCGCCTGGATTGCGCCGCTTTAAAACTCCCTTCGCTTGCAAAAAAACTTTGCTTCAAACTATCAACACTATTCTTAGCGGCCGCAATATCAGGATGGTCGGCAAGCATTTGAGTGAATTTTACCGTATCCGCGGCGTCAACGTTCCCTTTTGCTAAATAGTCATTCATCATGCTTACCATATCCGGATCGTTCGGATAATATCTTTTTACCAGAATGACGGCATTATCTTCCGCAGTGAATATACTGTCCCATAATTTGCTATTATACTCCCCGAACGTTGCCGTAGTGTTTGAGTCCCAGTCTTTGACCATATTATCCAAATTGGCTTCATCATTATCCAACATTTCCCTGAATTCATCTAGGGTCTGGTTTTTCGGGGCATATTTCTGATATGCGTTGAAAAACTTTTGGTCCAATTCTTCTGGCGACGAAACATTAAATGGCCGAGAGACCGGCAAAGACAAGTTCGGATAGACTTGTCTGAGCCTTGCAAGTTCGTCTGTGTTATTCGCGACGATTACTTCCCAGCTACCCGGCCCCGTCAGATCCCCGACCTTGCGATATCCAGCCAGTTGGCCGTTTTCACTAAGGCTTCGCGCAAGATTTTGCGCCTCGGCTTCTGAACTTACCAATTTATAGTTATGACCAAAGTTGCTATTTCTATAAAATTCATATCCATTTATATTTGTAGTCTGATTCCGGGAACCGGACGCCGCCCCCGGCGTTCCAGCGGGCGATCTTACCGGTTCCTGTGGCCCCGCATCCCGTATCGGCGTTTGGGGCTGATTTGGCTTGGTTGGGGCGACGGGCGCGGAAGGTTCGTCCGCAATCCTGCCGAACTTCATGCGGGCGAGTCCGCCGTCATCCGTGTATTCAACCATCTTGACATTGTCCCGCGCCAGGTCTTTATTTAATAATTCCCATTCGGCGGCGGACATGCTCCTCTTATCAAAGCCCACGTTATTGCCCCTGGCCTTGTAATCCGACAGATAAGTTTCAAAATCGGGACTGGCCCGCGCGCGGAGTTTTGCGGCGTCATCCGCGGCGGTTGCGCCGATTGCGCGACCGGCATCGTTCGGCCGCGCGGCGTTCGGTTCCGGCGATGGTTTCGGTTCCGGCGCCCGCTGTGCCTGGGCCGCATTTCCTTGCGCGGAAGCCGCCGCCGATTGGGCGCGGGATTCGCCGGCCGCGCCGCTGGCGCCGCCCGCCGGCGGTTCGTATTTTATATTGGCCCTGGCCGCGGCCGCGCGCGCGCGCGCTTCCTCGGCATTCGCGTCATCCGCCAGACTGCGCGCGCGGTTTGACAATCTTTGCTCGTCCGCCGTTCCCCGTGCGGCGGCCGCATCGCGCGCCGCATCATCCGCCGCGCGACGGGCCGCGGTTGCCCGGGCAATCGCCTCGCGCGCGTATTTTTCCTTGGTCACGAATCTAAAGCCATTGCCGCCCCCGTTAACGTCCAGCACGAATCCGTTGTCCGTCGCGATCTGATTCATTTGCCTGACTTCCTGGCTTGTCATATTGTATCTGGATACAAAGATTTCTTCGTTCCTGCTCAACGCGTCTGTAAAGTTCCGTTCAAAGCCGGCGCCGCCGCGCAGCATTTCCGCATCATATGTGGCGGATGCGTTGCGCCCCATCCCGCCCGCGGCGCCGCTACTCGCATTTTCACCCGCGCTGCGGCCCGTGTTCCCACCGGTTGCATTGCCCGCGCCGCCTGCGCCTTCGTTCGTTGCGCCGCGCCCGGCATTTCCGGCTTCTTTGCCCGCCGCGCGTCCCGCGGCGCCTTCGGCGCTTTCGCTGGCTGCGCGACCGGCCGCACCCTCTGCGCCCTCTGTCGCGGCACGGCCAGCGGCGCGCTCGCCCATGCCCAGCGCACGGAAATTGCCGGCACGCGCGGCTTTCCATGCGTTCTTCATGTTTTGAAACATCTCTGGCGCATTGCGCAAGAAAGTATATCCGCCTGCAAACGCGCTGGCGAACTGGGCCACAATGGATACAGTGTGTCCGTATGTCACTATCTTTTCGCCGGCCGTCAGCTTTGCATTATAATATTCCAACGCCTGTTCCCACGCGTCTTTGTCCGGATCGCCGCCGAATATCTTATCTTGCACGTCTTGCGGCAGCAGTTTGGCCAAGCGCGCTATTTCGTTATCAACGTTCATTGCGGCGGCATCCGGCAATTTATCTTTGGCCGCGACAACCCGCGCGATGTTGTCGCGAATCGTCGCGTCCGCGCAGGCGCTTTTTTGACATGCGCTGCTGGCAGCGAAGAATTGATCCGACCAGTTTTGCATTTTGGCGTCGGTCACCGCCTCGCCCACCACGCCCGCCACTTCTACGGCGGCCAAGATGCACGCGCCGGTCGTCGCGCCGCCGGTCATAACCGCAGACACGCACCCAACGCCGGTTATGCCGATCAATGTGGTCGTTTTTATTATTTTTTGCTGGGTATATATGGCCGCGGCATTTTTCAGCAGGCATGCGTTCAAGCTGGTATTCCATTCCGTATTTTCAATCTGATTGCATTGGGCCCGGTCTATTCCCCAGCATTTTTTGCCGTCGTATAATCCGCCGCCGTCTATGCATTGCAATCCGGACTGCGCGCCCGCGCGGTAATTGCCGGCCAGTTCGCGGCAATCGTCAAATAGAAAATCTATCTGCTGGCTGTTCACCATGCACGACACAATATCGTCTTTCGGATTCATAAGGTTGCCGGTATAAAGAGTGCTGGTGACTTTCTTGCAGCTGAAGCTGGCGAGCGCGATATTTTGTCTTTGCAATGAAACATTCAAATACCGTCTTATTATATCTATGGTATCGGGCGTGCACCGCGTCTGTATATCCCGGCTGAATACTTTATTATTAATGCCGAACGCGGTTTTTAGCTCGGCCGCATCGTGCGCCTCGCCAAAGTCAACCTTGCATTGGCCGTCTGCAAAGTTGGCGCTGAACCTTGACACCCTTTGAAACGATTGGCTGATTTTCGCGCATGTCGCGGCATCCGCGCCGCACGTCGCCGGCCAGCATTGCCAATTCGTAGAACCGCCCGTGCTGGACGAATTATTTGCGCATCCGTCGTGGACCGATTTTACGCCGTGAATTTTCTGGCACACGCTGTCCTGGACGCCGTATTTCATGCTGTTGTCAAAGCCCGTTGCCGTGCTGTCAAATTGAAATTCATAGAAAATATTTCCCGCGGTGCTAGAGCACTTTACAAAGTCGTCGCCGGCCATGCCCATTACTTTGCCCCGAGTTTCGTATTTGGGGGAACATTCCACAGTGTCGCCGTATTTTACCCGCGCATACTCTTGGGCAATCGCAATCGCGGAATTAAGATCCAGCGTGACCCAGTTGAACACGTCGCTGACACAGCGCTCCGTGCCGCCGGATTTTCCCTTGTCATTACCGCATACCGCGAAAAATTTAAGGTTTGCGATTTTATTGTCCGCCACCGCCTGCATTGATGTTTGCGCGGCGGATATTTCGGCCTGGTCCGCGTTGCAGATGCATTCCTTGGTGCTGTGGCGCATCACTATCGTCGTTGTTTTGCATTTATTCTTTTCTGCTTGTGCGGCGCAAAAGCCGCTGCATTTTGCCGTCGTGTTATTTTCGGGCGTTGCTGGAAACGCCTTGCGCAGGCACATGCCAGCGGCATCCGCGGTATCCTGGGCGCAACCGCCGCCCTTGGCTATATGGTATCCGGTCACGCATTTTGTCGGCGCGCAGGAACAAACGCCGCTTTTGCGCATGAACACTTCGCCGGATACGATGATGCTGGATGAACACGGATCGCCGACCTTTGTTTTGTCGGTTATTGATTTCAGGGCATTGCCGGTCGCCGGGCACCGTCCCGTGGCATTGGCGTCCGCGGCGGAAATTTCTTCAACTGATTGCAAGTCCGAAATGCTTTTGCAACTTTTGGTTTCAGGATCATAGTATTTGTCGCCCGAGCCCTTCGGATCGCAGTCGCAATTCTTGCCAACGTCGTTCCAGTCTCCGCCGGACTTTGCGCACAAATCGCATTCCTTTGCTTTGTCGGAATTTTTACAAAGGTCGTCCCCAGCCGGGACGGACGTTGTCCCGCTCACAGGCGGTGGGGTTTCTCTATCTTTCGGCGCCGGCGTAATCGGCGCGTTATTCACAACAGGGTTTTCAGCCTGTTGTTTTTGCGCTTTTTGATCTCCTTCTTGCTTTCCTTTTTCTTCCGCCAGACGTTTTTCATTTTCCGCCGCACAGTCGGCATAGGCTTGCTTTTGGGCGGGCAAGTCATAGTTGATAGAGAGATTCGCGGTATTCTGCAGCTTGTCCGTTGCCTCCGTCAGACTGTCTGTATATTTAATGTAGTCTGCCTGTTTTCCCTTGCAATCGGAATCTTTCATCGTTTGGATAAAGGCCCGGTGCGCGCGAATGGTGTCGTTATAATCCTGTATCTTTCGTTCGTTGTCTTTTATCAAACCCTGCAGCTTGGATTCTTTCGCCGCGACATCCTCGCCAAGCTTTTGAGAGTCAGCCTCAAATTTCTGTTTAATCTCCGCGCTATTCTCCTTTGGGGCGTTTTTATTTATCAGCAGGTTTCCGACCGCGCCGCCGATAACGCCTACGCCCAGCGCCGTCGCGCCGATGGCGATCTGCTGCTTGTCGC
>WQUT01000012.1 GCA_009781955.1 Pseudomonadota bacterium
CTTTTGGGACTTGCGCTTTGCCACGCGCAGGGCCTGTTCCACGTTGTTATCACGCACTAAAACTTTGACCATATATATTCACCCCCTTTCACAGTTAGCAACTAGCAGTTATCGCCGATTATTGCGGAAGTTTTCGGAAAAAGCAAGATAAAAGTGAGTTCCGTCATTCCGTTGGCTCGCCGCAGGCGAGAACAACGGAATCCAGGTTAATTACGTGCGCGGCATGGCCGCACGGCTTTATTTACCTGGATTCCGGCGTTCGCTCCCTCGCTTTGCTCGTCGCGCCGCCGGAATGACGGATTTTCTTTCCCCTTGCTTTTCGCGGCTTTTTTCTTATAATATCGCCAATGCTCAAAAAATTGAAAAAATTCTTTCGCGGCGACGATAATCCCGAATCACAAATCAAATGGTCCCTGTATGGACGCGTATGGCGCGAGATTGGAAAACCTTATTGGAAACTGCTGGCTCTCGGCATTCTATTCGCCGTAATCGCCGCCGGGGCCGAGGCGTATACCGTAACGCTGATGAAGCCCATCATGGACCAGGGATTCATTGGCAAGAACCTGAGCTTTCTGTATCTTGTCGGACTGCAAATAATCGCCGCGTATGGAATCAAGGGCGCGTTCACGTATGCCAAAACCCTGTTGGTGGCGCGCGCGGGATTGTCTGCCGCGACCAACCTGCGCCGCCGCATTTACCGGCACATGGTCAAAATGCCCCTGCGGTTCTTTCACGGCGGGCGCAGCGGAACGATTATGAATTACTATACCGTCCAAAGCGGCAGCGTCCTGACCCTGGTTACCGACACGATCATAAATTCCATACAAAGCATCGCGTCCACGGCAATGATGATCGGCGTCATGCTATGGCACGCGCCGCAGATGGTCGTGCTGCTGCTGTTCCTGGCGCCCGCGGTTCTGGTTCCCGTGGTCATCATCACGCGCAAACGCCGCGTCGTCACCCGCCGCGATTTCCAGGGGATGGCCGATTCCACCACCCACGTCGCCCAATCAATCCAAGGCGTCAAAACCATACAATCTTTCTGCAGCGAGGACCAGGAAGCGGAAAGCATGAACAAGATAGAAGACTTCCGCGTCCGCCAGGGATACAAAAGCGCGAAGCTGACGGGCCTGCAGGTGCCGCTGTTGGAAATGATAATTTCCATCGGACTGGGACTGGCCCTGATTCTGGGCGGGCACTTTATCACATCCGGCATGATTTCAACCGGCGATTTTACCGTCGTCATACTGGCGCTCGTCGCGGCGTATAAGCCGGCAAAGTCGCTGACCGGCATTAACGGCGGGATTCAAAGCGGCCTGATCGCGGCGGAACAATTGTTTGAGTTTCTGGATGCAAAGCCGGAAATTACCGATGCGCCGGGCGCCGTTGCGCTGGCGCGCGGGCCGATGGACGTCAAATTCAACAATGTGTCGTTCGCGTATAACGAGTCGGATGGAGAGGTTCTGCACGGCGTATCGTTAGAGGTCCGGCCCGGGCAAGTATGCGCCTTTGTCGGGCCCAGCGGCGGCGGCAAGTCCACCATGTTCAATTTGTTGGAAAGATTTTACGAGCCGCAAAAGGGCAAGATTATAATAAACGGGCGCGACATAAAAAAATACACGCTGGCGTCCTTGCGCGCCAATATCGCCGACGTGTCCCAGGACGTGTTCCTGTTCGCCGGCAGCATTGCGGACAATATAAAATACGGCGCGCCGAATGCCACCATGGCCCAGATAGAAAACGCGGCGCGGGCGGCCAACGCGCACGAATTCATCACCGAATTTCCGCGGGGGTATAAAACCAACGTGGGCGACCGCGGGGCCCTGCTCTCTGGCGGCCAGAAACAGCGCATCGCCATCGCGCGCGCCATCTTGAAAGATTCGCCCATACTGTTGCTGGACGAGGCGACGTCGGCATTGGATACTCAGAGCGAGAAGCTGATTCAGCACGCGTTAAAGAAACTGATGAAGGGCCGCACGACGTTCGTCATCGCGCATCGCCTGTCCACCATCCTGGACGCCGACCAGATATGCGTGATACATGACGGCCGGATTACAGAGCGCGGCACGGATAAAGAGCTGATCGCCCTGAACGGCGAATATAAAAAGTTAAAAGACATCCAATTCAAGGAAAATAAGTAACCGGGGGAAAACGGAGGGGGAACAGTCCAAAGGACGCGCCCATGAGCAAAGGCCAAATACCCACATATGTTAAAAGCAATATTTTGTCCGTAATTGATGGCGGCGGACGTTACAAGTATCCGATAGAGTTAAGCGAGAACGAGGACCAATACTCTGGCCGCAAGACTTATTGCGCGTTATTTCGCGTGCCCGATGACACCGCAAAGCTGGGATTCCGCAGAAAGGACATTCTCTTGTCTGAAAAGCCCATCCGATTGATCAGCGAGTTCCCGGACATACAACTAGTCCTGTTGGAAAAGATATCCAAGCTGGGCTCTACATCCATTCATATGTTTGACACGGACAGCGGCGACCAGATCAGCATCACCCCGAGCCGCGGAATGGCAGAGGTTCATTACGACCCGTCCGCGCATGATTTTTACATCCTGCCCATGGCCACGACAAATACGCCGGCCAGGGGAAGGCTCCGCCATATTTACAATGCCAAAACCGGGGAAAAATCCACAATAAAAAGCAAAATATTTGACGCGATGGATAAAACCGGCTGGACGCATTTCAAGACCGAGACGCCTTTTGTCGGATGCTCGCTGAGCCAACAAGACATAGACGCGCAGTTCATCGCATACCGCAACAGCATAATGAACAATCCGGTTGTGCGCGCCGCGATACAAAACTTTATGAATCGCGGAATAGAAATGGTTAATGCTATTGCAGAAGCCGCTTACCAAAATTTGCATGGTAATAAAATTATTCCGGAAAATGTCGGCGCGGAAGCCATCCAATCCATCGTCGGTGATTTGTCCGGCGCGCTTGTATCCGCGACTTTCCAAAAAAATATCAATCTGCAAAATCCGCCCGCGCCGGCGGCCCCACCACCGCAAAAGCATTGCAAAAGGGGGCGCAAGGCAGAAAAATACAGCCAGATGAGCGACGACGCGTTGCGGCGGAGTCTTTCCCGCGCCAGGCTGTCCAGCGGCGGCGATCTTTCCCAATATCCGGAATTAATCACGGAATTAACGCGTCGTTTTGACACCTTTAACCCCGAAACATATTTGTTTGAGAAAAAGTTCTCGGCACAGCACATCGCAAAGAAAAAAGAATTTTGGGCAACATTGGACGACAAAAGACTGCGCCATATTCTGGCCAACCATAAACTGGGGAAAATTCCGTCTTATTTTGAGGAATTCCTGAAAGAAAGATTCGGCGACGACTATGACGCCGAAAACAAGATTATAAACAAAACCGAAACTAAAACGGATACAAATCCAACGACGGGACGCCCCCGAAAGACCAAAGAAGAATGGCTGAGCCATGACGAAGGATATTTGTGCGCCGCGTTGAGACAGCGAAGATACAAGGGGGGTGTAACGCCAGAGCTTCAAGCCGCGCTGATAGAAAAATTCGGCGCCAACTACAACGCCGAAACCCAATTCAGAAAAGGCAACAACCCGCGCGGCGGCCGTCCGCCGAAACCCCTGGATCAAATGACGCCGAAACAGCTGCAGGACAGGTTCTATAACATCAGGCATTTCAACAAAGTACATGGAACAAACATTGATACATCCAAAATATTGGAAGAACTTCGCAAAACCGAAAAGGGCTTGTCCGGCCGGCGCCAATATACAAAGAAACCTGGTGTCCAGCATGGCAAAATGCCGGGAAAATATCCCGAGATGACCTTGAAACAATTGACGGGAAGGCTTTATAACGTGCGCGTATGGGAAAATAAACTGCCGCCCAGCGAAAGAAAAGGCGATGACCCGGAACTGCTGAAATGGATAAAAATAAGAAAGAACGAAAAAAAGAAACCTGCCAATGCGGCGGCGCAACAAACCCCCGACCAGATAATCGTCACGGATGTCACGTCAAAACCGGCGCCGGAATCAGCGCCGACCGTGTCGGAACCAACAACTGCGCCGGTCGCGCAGGAATCAACGCCCGAAATGCCGTCGGCCGCGCAAATACCGGATGCCCAGACTACGGCGAAAGAACCCGAACCCCAGCTATCTAGATTTGAGCAGACAATAGAAAATCTAAAAGCGCAAGAATCTGAAAACAAATCCGTCGGTGAAATACAACCCGCGGCCGCGCAAAAAAAAATGCAAGAAATTCCGGTGCAGGTAATAACTTATAACGAGCTGTTTACCACGGTAAAGATAGGAAATATCACAATCATTAAGAAACGGGAAAAGGTGGTCGTTAATGAGCTGATGTCCGGAAAGCTTTTGGACATAGAGCTCCCCGATAGTAAAAATCCAAACAGCATAAACCACGACATATACCAAAGCAAAGATTATCACGAAAACCGCATGATTCAAAAGTTTGAATACGGAAACCTGGGGGCTATAAGCAAAGTGACCGAAAATTCCGAAAAGGGTGAGGTGTATTTGAAATATCATAATCGCAGCGCAATGATTCAGCTATACGAATTTAAGCAAAGCGAAAATAAGATATTCGTTATAGAAAGATTTGCAGAAAATTCAAAGTAAGCGGGCCCGGGCCCCGTTATGCCGCCGCCGCGATGCCGCGCTTGGCCCCGCGCGCATACTTGCGCAGATTATCAATCGGCACCAGCGTTCCGTCGCGTTTCACAGCCGACCAATAGTCCCAGCCGTTAAAGCTGACCGTTCGCTGGATCCTTGCCGCCATTACATGGATTGACCCGCGGCCCAAGAGCGTATGCTGCAGCAAACCGTCGTGGGTAATGACCACCCTGTCGCCTTTTTGCCCCACCAATGTCTGGCCGACCGACAGCAGACCGGCCGCAATCAATTCGCCGAACGCCACGCGCACTTCTTCCCGTTTGGGTGCCGCAACCTCTATATCCGACAAATCAACGGCGCGCGTCGCGCCAATGCGGGCGCGGGCCGCGGCGACGTAATCCGCGTCCTGCTCTATGCCTATATAATTGCGCCCCAGTTCTTTCGCGGCCGCGCCCGTCGTGCCGGAACCGAAGAAAGGATCCAGAATCACATCGCCCGCGCGGGTGCTGGCCAGAATAATGCGCCGCAGCAAGTCCAGCGGCTTTTGCGTGGTATGCAGGGATTTGCCGGACGCATCCTTCACCCGTTCGCACCCCAGACAGATATTGAATTCCCAATCGCTGCGCATTTGCTTGCCATTATTCAGCCGTTTCATAGTTTCATAATTGAAAGTATATTTTCCGGTCTTGCGCGGCGCGGCCCAGATCATCGTTTCGTGCGCGTTGGTAAACCGCGTGCCGCGAAAATTCGGCATGGGATTGGTTTTCACCCAAACAATATCGTTCAGTATCCAGAATCCCAAATCCTGCATTATTGTTCCGACGCGGTAAATATTGTGATAGCTGCCGATGACCCACAGCGTCCCGTCGGGTTTCAGAACCCGCTGAACCTCTGCCAGCCATTGCCTTGTGAATTTATCGTATGCGGCGACCGATTCAAAGCTGTCCCAGTCGTCGCGAACGGCGCGGACAACCGTCTGGTCTTCGGGCCGGTAAAGGGTTTTCGCGCCCAGTTGCAGCCGGAACGGCGGATCGGCGAACACGGCGTCAACGGAATGGTCCGGAATGCTTCGCATCCGGTCAATACAGTCACCGTGCAAGATAGTGTTCAGGTATTCCATAATTTAAGATTTAAGATTTACGGATTTATGATTTGCCAAGCCCGGTCAAATCTTAAATCCGTAAATCTTAAATCTTAAATCTTTCCTGTTATTTTATCATAAATTTCAACCGGTCCCTAATGCCTAGTGCCCGGCGCCTATAAAATAATTCCCTTGATTTTTTATTTTTTTCAATTCTGATTGTATAAAGTGACAATAAAAATGAGTCCATCATTCCGGCGACGCGACACAGTGACAAGGCTCGCTTTGCTCGCAGTGACAAAGTGACAGAGTGACAAAATTAATGTGTCGGCTTTGCCGACAAACAAATTTATTTTGCGGCCGCGCCCCGGGTCCCAACAAAATTGAAAATTTTGTTGGGTGGGCAAAGCGTGGCTTCCTCCACTCTGTCACTCTGTCACTTTGTCACTCTGTCACTAAAAAAATGCTGGCGTTGCCGGCGTTTTTTTACTACCTTTCTATACTATGAGATGCCCATATTGCAACAGCACCGAGAGCCAGGTCAAGGATTCCCGCCCCAACGAGGAAGACGCCTCTATCCGCCGCCGCAGAATATGCAGCGATTGCGGCGCAAAATTCACGACCATAGAGCGCGTGCAGATCCGCGACCTGTCCGTGCGCAAAAACAACGGCGATTTGGAGCCTTTTGATTATGAAAAGCTGAAACGTTCCATAAAAATCGCATGCCGCAAGCGGAACGTCCCGGACGAACAGATTGAAAAGCTGGTGACATCCATCCACCGGCGCATAGAGACGGACACCACGGACAATACAGTTCCCAGCAGCGTGATCGGCGACTTTGTGTCGGACTCGCTGATCAACCTGGACCCCATCGCGTTCGTGCGGTTCGTGTCGGTGTATAAGAAATTCTCAAAAATATCGGACTTTAAGAAAATCATCGCCCAGATTCCAGAGGCCGACGTCGGCGCAATGGTGTGCGATCTGCCAAAGAAACCGAAAACGGGGAGCTTGTTTTAGACTACCCCGGGAACCTAAAGGCAACAAGTTGCCAAGGTTCCCGGCCCTTCGGAGAAGGGCAACTTCTCGCTCATAAATTTAATAAATGAGCGCTAGCTACCCTTCTCAGAAGGGTCGGATTTTGTTGGCGAACGGCGCGCGGGGTGGGATTGCCGCGAGCCTAAAAAATCCGGGGTAGTCTAAAGGTCTATGATCTAGGATTTAAGATTTGCAAATGAAAAAATTATTTGTTTTTTGCGGTTTGATGTTTGCCGTTTGCTATTTGGCGATGGCCCCGCGCGCTGGGCGCGCGGAACCACTGCCCAGCGTGCTGTCCGACCAGGATGCCACGAATTACGCCATTATCTTTGACCTGCAGCGGCGCGAAAAAATCAGCGACGCGGAAAAGCTGGAAAAAGACCTGGGCAATCCCGTCCTGATGGACGAGGTGCTGTTGCAGCGATACATGTGCAAGACATACCGCGCCCAGGGCAAGGAGATTTCCGACTGGATGGCCAAAAACTATGACCTGCCCGGCGCGGACATGATGGCAAAGCTGGCAAAGAAAAAGAAGACCGCGGCGCGCGCGCCAAAGGTTCCCGATATAATATCCGGGGGCGCGGAATCTTTGGCCCAATCCGAAACATGGACGCAAAAAACATACGCCGGCGCCGCGGGCAAAAAAATAAATCAGTTCAAGGCCGCGCTGCGCAAGGGGAACACCAAAAACGCGCGCAATATTTTGGAAGACGGCGCGCTGAAGAAAGGCCTGTCCGCGGGCGATTACGGGCGGCTGTGCGGACGGCTGGCGTTCTTGTATTACGCTGACGGCGAGGCGGACATGGCGAAAAAGTTCGGAAAAACCGCGGCGCAGTCCAAATCCGAATACGGCCTGTGGACTCTCGGCCTGATGGCGTATAAAGACGGGGATTTCGCGGCCGCGCAGAAATATTTTTCCGACATTCTGACCATAGACCAAATCAACGACGCCAGAAAGAGCGAGGTCTCGTTCTGGGCCGGCCGCGCGGCCGAGGGCGCGGGCGATGCGGATGCGGCGAACAAATTCTGGGGGGACGCGGCGGCGCGCCCGAATACTTTCTATGGCGCGCTGGCTCTCGCAAAAATGGGGAAAGAGCCGGCGTATGATTTTTTTGAGCAAGAATGCACGGACGAGGATATAGCAGAGCTGCTGGATAACAAATACGGATTCGCCGCGCTCGCGCTGCTGCAAATAAACGAAAAGGCGGCGGCAGAGAAATACCTGCGCTATCTTATAACGCGCGACGCGTCGGACCGGATGCTGCACGCCGTGCATTCGGTCGCCAGCATGGCGGAACTGCCGCGGACATCAATGCAGGTCGCCGGCGTTATAAAGAGCCGCGAGATTACGGAAATTGATCCGAACGTTATTTTCAGCGCGCAATATCCTATGCCGGATTGGGAGCCATTAGGCGGCTGGGGCATTGACCGCGCGCTGGTATTTGCCATAACGCGCCAAGAATCCGCGTTCAAGGCCAACGCGACGTCGCGCGTCGGCGCGGGCGGCCTGATGCAGCTGATGCCGAGAACCGCGAAAATCGTGGCGCGCCAGAACAATATGAACATGTCCGACATAGACATTTCAAATCCAGAGCACAACATGTTCCTGGGCCAGCAGCACATAGCGGACCTGTTCGCCCAGCCCGGCATAGACAACGACATAATAAAAATGCTGGTGTCTTATAATTCCGGAAACGGCGCGATGCAGAAATTTGAGAAAAATTTCCAAACCGACGATTCGCTCTTGTATATTGAAAGCTTTCCCGCGACCGAAACGCGGACATATGTCAAACGCGTGCTGTCCAATTTATGGCTGTATCGCGCGCGCTTGGGCCAGCCGCTGAATTCCATAAACGACCTGGCCGCCGGCCGCTGGCCCAAATACGAATCGGCCGACAAATTTGCCAGCGACGAACAAAAACCCGGCGTGGATAAAATATAAGAGTTGAGAGTTAAGATATTTTATTAACATCTCAACTCTCAACTCTCAACTCTTTCAATGAAATCATTTCCCGACTTTTCGCTGGAAAATGAATCCGGATATGAACTGGTCGCCGGCGTGGACGAGGCCGGACGCGGGCCGCTCTGCGGGCCCGTCGTCGCCGCCGCGGTGATATTCCCCTCCCCAGGAGGGGTGCCGCGCGGAGCGCGGCGGGGTGGGCGGTTAAGCAAGGAAATTATTATCAACGATTCAAAAAAAATGTCCGCGCATCAGCGTGAAGACGCGTATGAATTCCTGACGACGCATCCGGATGTCATTTGGGCGGCAGCACTTTGCACGCCGGCAGAAATAGACGAGCTGAACATCCTGCGCGCGTCGCTGCTGGCGATGAAGCGCGCCACCGATGCGCTTGGACGCGCGCCCGAATTTGTATTGGTGGACGGAAACAGATTGCCGCCGGGGATTTGTCCCCCCACCGGCCCGCAAAATCGCGCGCCGACTCCCCCCAAGGGGGGAGTAGTTTATTGCTCTCTTAATTCCGAACAAGTGGGTGCTGAATTACTCCCCCCTTGGGGGGAGTCGGAAAATGCAAGCCTTGTATCGGCGCCGCATTTTCCGGTGGGGGGACAACAAATCCCCGGTCTTGCCGTCGTGCACGGCGATGCGAAATCTTTATCCATCGCGGCGGCCAGCGTGATTGCAAAGGTCACCCGCGACCGCATAATGTGCGAACTGGCGCGCGAATTCCCGCAATACGGATGGGACAAGAACGCGGGGTATCCGACCGCCAGTCACTTGCAGGCGATAGAGAAATATGGTATAAATAGGCACTATCGGAAAACGTTCGGCCCGGTAAAAAAACTTCTGACTAAAGATATATAAAAGAAATTTTATTTTTAGAGTGCTGTGAAAACCCGGATTGCTGACCACCCCGCCGTCTGTCGCGCTATCGCGCGCCGAGACGGCCCCCCCCCCCAAGAGAGGGGAACACAAAAGGAAACAAAAATGAAATTGCGCACAATTTCAGAACTGGGGAACATCGCGGGGAAATACGTTCTGCTGCGCGACGACTTTAATACCCAAATAGTTGATGGAAAGGTTAACGACACTTTCCGCATCGCGCAATCGCTGCCCACCATCCGCGCATTGCAAGAAAAAGGCGCGCGCATCGCCATATTGGCGCACCTGGGCCGGCCCGACGGCGTTGCGACTCCGAAATATTCGCTGCGGCCAGTTGCATTGGCCCTCGGCGAATTGCTGGGCGAATCGGTGCCGCTGATTTCGGATTGCGTCGGCGCGCCGGCGGCCGATGCGCGCAAAAACATGCAAAACGGCGACGTGGCATTATTGGAAAATGTGCGATTTCATGCGGGGGAAGAAGAAAACGATTCGGAATTCGCGGCGCAGCTGGCGCGCGGATTTGACATATTCGTAAACGACGCTTTTTCCGTATCGCACCGCGCGCACGCATCAACCGTCGGCGTTACGAAATTTCTGCCGTCCTTTGCCGGCGAATTGCTGGCGTCCGAAATTTCGGCGATCGCACGCGCCATGGAAAATCCGACGCGGCCGCTGATGGGAATCATAGGCAGCGCAAAATTGGACACCAAAATAAAAGTATTGGAATCATTGGTCGCAAAGTGCGATGTTCTGGCGATTTGCGGCGGGCTGGGGACCACATTTCTGCTGGCGACCGGGAAATATAATTTCACCGATATGCTTTACAAGCCGGAATACAAAGAAGTCGTTGAAAGAATTCTGCACGCGGCAAAGCGCCGCGGATGCAAAATCCTGCTGCCGCTGGACAAGGGCGTGGGCCCGGAATACTCCGCGACCGCGCCGCGGACGGACAAGCCGTTTGCCGACATCACAGACGGCGACATAATTATGGACGACGGGCCGGAAAGCGTCGCGCAATACAGCGAGGCAATAGACGGCGCAAAGACCGTTATCTTGAACGGAACGCTGGGTCTGGCCGAATGGCAGCCGAATTGGAGCATTTCCAGCTTTGCGCTGGCCCGATACATTGCGCGGCGCACGCAAATGGGAAAGCTGGAATCCATTGTCGGCGGCGGCGACGCGGCCGCATCGGCAACCAACGCGGGCGTAGAGGCCGACATGACGTATGTCAGCACCGGCGGCGGCGCGTTTTTGGAATTTATAGAAGGCAAGGAGCTGCCGGGGATAGTGGCGCTATCATCCACCAACGCAGTCGGGGGATGATGGCGGCGTTAATCGCCGCTTTTAATGCTGAACATCGCCAAACGTTTCTATTATCTGCTGGTATTCCGAAATTTCGTTTTGGAGCCTTCCCACGGATTTTTGGGCTTCTACGCGCCGCTGTTCCAGGGCAGGCAGCGCATTTGATATTTTTGCATTGGTCTGGGCAAAGTTTTTGCAGCAAAAACGCAAAACCAACCCCGGCAGCTTGTTATTAATTTTAATATCTTCCACCCGCTCCGCCAGCAATTTTTCCTCGCAGGACAAGATTCTTTCCGCACGGACTTGTTGCAGCATCCAAAAGCCCGGGCCCCAGGCCATTTTGGCCATTTCAGCTAAATTAATTGGTTTGCCGGTTTTGTTCATTTTATATTCCTCTATGAATTTCAACTACCATTCACGAACTTTATAATATTTTAACCACGCATCAACAATTTCAGGCTTAAATCCTTTTTTTAAGGTAATTATCACGCTGCTTCCATCTTTTACAATTTCTCCATTGATTACCCTGCGTTTTATTTTGGCCGTATCCAAGCCTTCGTCGCCAATACCTGTCAGCAAAAATTCTGATGCTTCGCAATCTTTGGCGTTTATACCCAAATCATGGCACTTTTTCCAATTCCTGCAATAATCGCATTCAAGAAACCTTCTTTTTTGTTCGCTGTTAAAAAAATCTACAAATATTCCAGGCGGTCTTAAAAACGAGGCTATTTTCGGTTTCTCCGGTTCTTGTGTAAGGTCTATTTTATCGGTATTGTAATCATCCATTTTTGATTTTATAGTTCCTTGTTCTATCAAGGCAAATATATAAGGCATCAAACAAGTCATAGAAAAGTTCGCTGAACTTAAACATATTCGTTCAAAACCATGAAGCCCTTCCCTGGACATCCCAACAAAGTCCCCCATAGAAATCCATGGGGAATATATAAATTCACCAGATTTATTCTCAACTATAAATTGCAACGCGGCATTTGTGCTTTTCCAAAATACAGGATATTTAATAAATTTATGCAACATGATGACGTTTTTTACACAACCTGCGCGCAATTCTATCAGTTTATATTCGCCTTTTACCGTTTTTTCAAAGTATTTATTCGTATCATCCAGATCGTTTTTATCTACCAATGATGCATCTGCACCAAAGTAATCGTTTATATTATAACTATATTCGCCGGTTATAAAGTTGTAAAAAACATACGGCAACCCCAGTTCTTGCGGTTGTTTTACATCTTGCCTTTCATGCATTTTAAGACCCCTTGATTACCTGATAATAGCACGACTAATATATTTGTCAATATCTTTTTTCTGGATTTCCGGCCAATCATTGGTAAGATGCCGGTAAAATACGCGGATAGAATAAAATGGGCATATTCAGCAAGATTTCTTCGCTTTTTACAGGAAGTCGGGAATTGGATTCCGTCACGGCAGAGTCCCTGTCGGACGCGCTGATTTCCGCAGATATTGCGCCGGATTTGGCGGAAAATCTGGTCGGACGCCTGCGCGCGCGCGGCGCAGGAGATGGCGACACGGCAAAACAGATTCTGTTCGCAGCCATGCGGCCGATTGTGAGTAAGTTAGCTCCGTCGCGTCTCCCCCCTCATGCCCACCCGCGCGACTGGTTGTGTCACGTGGGGGGGCATGAGGGGGGGCATGCGACGGAACCAACGGTGATTTTGGTCATCGGCGTGAATGGCGCGGGCAAGACCACCACAATCGGAAAACTGGCAAAGATTTGGCATGACGCCGGAAAAAGGGTCGTTATCGGCGCGGCGGATACTTTCCGCGCGGCGGCGGGGCCCCAGCTGGCCGAATGGGCGGCGCGGGCGGGTGCGGTGCTGGTTTCCGGGGACGGTCCAGATACCCCCAAAGTTGCAGGATCCCCCCTGCCCTTGCGGCAGGGGGCGGCGCGCGAGGTTGCGGGCCGGGGGGATGGGTTTGGCGAATCAAATAATCCAAACCAAATTGTCATTCCCGCGCAATTGGGAATGGGTGATTTGACTGATGAACCCACCCCCCGTCCGTCGGATGCTTCTGCATCCGCCGGGACGCCCCCCGCCGCAAGGGCGGGGGCGGCGCAAAATCGCGATAGCCCCCGCGGCGGGGGTAGTTGCGACCCCGCGACGGTTGCGTATCGCGCGGTGGAATACGCGCGCGAAAACGGCGGCGACATCGTGATTCTGGATACCGCCGGACGGCTGCACAACCGGACGGACCTGATGGACGAGTTGGCGAAAATCACGCGGGTCATAAAGAAACTGGATGCGGACGCGCCGCATGAAACATGGCTGGTCCTGGATGCCACAACCGGCAAAAACGCCGCCGCGCAGATAGATCATTTTCATAAAATCGCGCCCTTGACCGGACTGATTGTCACCAAGATGGATTCCACCAGCAAGGGCGGATTTCTGGTCACTTACGCCGCCGAAAATAAAGCGCCCCTGCCCGTTGTCGCGATCGGATACGGCGAAAAAATCGGCGACCTGCGCCCGTTTGACGCGGACGAATACTTGAACAAGCTGCTGGATATATGATTTCATCCCGACTTGAAATCGCCCCCAAAATTCCTATATAAATTAGCGAATCGGTTTTTTTGATGATACAATAAACCTTGCTACAAAAGGATGCATTAATGTCTCTTATTCCAATGGTTATAGAAGAAAGCGGACGCGGCGAGCGCAGCTTTGACATATATTCCCGCCTGTTGCGCGACCGCATCGTCATGCTGCGCGGCGATATAGAGCCGGAAATGGCGAACGTTGTCATCGCCCAGCTGCTGTTCTTGGAATCCGAAAATCCGAATGCGGATATCCAGCTTTACATCCAATCGCCCGGCGGCGATGTTGACGCCGGCCGCGCGATTCTGGACACCATGCAATATATAAAGCCCCATGTTTCCACAATCGGCATCGGCATGGTCGCCAGCATGGGATCGGTATTGCTGGCCGCCGGCGAGAAAGGAAAAAGATTCGCCCTGCCCCATTCGCGCGTAATGATACACCAGCCACACGGCGGAACCCAGGGCCAGGTTACGGATATAGAAATCCAGGTCGCGGAATTCGCCAAGATGAAAAAGGAATCCGCGCGCATGCTGGCGGAATTTACCGGCAAGACCGAAAAGCAGCTGCATGACGCGATGGAGCGCGACAATTGGATGAGCGCGACCGAGGCGAAGGATTTCGGCTTGATTGACGAAGTTTTGGCTCGTAAGGCGTAAAGCGTGAGGCGTAAGGCGAGAGGAGCGCGATATGACGGTAATGGAAGATTTGGATGTTTATAAATTAGCATACCCGCTAGTACTTAAAGTATATAAGGTTACCGCAACATATCCTGATAATGAAAAATTTGGGTTAGTTTCACAAATGCGGCGCGCAGCCGTATCAATAGTTTCCAATTTATCAGAAGGTGGTGCAAGAATAACCGATGGAGAACAAAGACAGTTTATTGGTAATGCCCGCGGTTCCCTTGTTGAATTACGGGCACAAGTACGAATATCGGAAGATATAGGTTTTATTTCTGAAAACGACTCAACCGATATTCTGAATGATATTGAAAGAATAAAAATGATGATGAACGGGCTGTTAAAAACAATAAAATAGGGAGAGGAAGTGTGCCGTTTTGCGCCTTACGCCTTACGTCTCACGCCTTACGATATCATGTCCGATAAAGATAAAACAAACAATTCCAACGACTCTGCGCCGACGGTGGCGCAGCAGATATGCAGCTTTTGCGGCAAGTCTGTGAACGAGGTCAAACGCCTGGTTTCCGGCCAAAACGTATGCATTTGCGACGAATGCATAAAGCTGTGCAACGACATAATGGCGGATGACGAGCGGCACAAAATCACCAGCAATGCCGCCGATTTGCCGACCCCGTCCAAAATATACAAAATCCTGGATGAATATATTATCGGCCAGGATGAGGCAAAGCGCACATTGGCGGTCGCCGTATACAATCACTATAAACGCGCCAGCGCCGGGTTGCGCAGCAGCGTGGAAATTCAAAAATCAAATATCTTGATGATCGGGCCGACCGGAACCGGGAAAACATTATTCGCGCAAACTCTCGCGCGCATACTGAACGTTCCGTTCGCGATTGCAGACGCGACAACCCTGACAGAGGCGGGATACGTCGGCGAAGACGTTGAAAGCGTCCTGGCGCGTCTGGTCCAAAACGCGAATTTTGATTTGGAGCGCGCGCAGAAAGGAATCGTTTACATTGACGAGATTGATAAAATCGCGCGCAAATCCGAAAATCCGTCGCTGACGCGCGATGTGTCCGGCGAAGGCGTGCAGCAGGCTTTGCTGAAATTGATAGAGGGCACTGTCGCCAACGTATCGCCCGGCGCGGGGCGAAAGCATCCGCAAGAGGCGACGATGCAAATCAATACCGCGGGAATTTTGTTTATCTGCGGCGGGGCGTTTGACGGACTGCAAAAAATCATCGCGAACAGAATCAACGAACGCGCGGGTATCGGCTTTGGTGCGCGGGTCGCGTCCAAACAAGACCGTTTGGAGAAAACGGCCCTGTCCGATGTTCAGCCGACGGATCTGGTGAAATTCGGAATCATTCCGGAATTGACGGGACGGTTGCCCATCATCACAACCCTGAGCGAGCTGGATGCGGACGCCCTGGTTCAAATCTTGACCAAGCCGAAAAACGCGATTGTAAAACAGTACCAGGCGATGTTTGAGATGGAGGGGATAAAGCTGAACCTGACCCCCGACGCTCTCTCCGCGATTGCGGAACGGGCGTTGGCCCGCAAAACAGGCGCGCGCGGATTGCGCTCTATCCTGGAAAAAATATTGCTGCAACCGATGTTTGACGCGCCGGATAAACC
>WQUT01000013.1 GCA_009781955.1 Pseudomonadota bacterium
GCAATCAGCCTGGTCATACATATTTTATAGTAAAAACAAATCTTTGCCGACCATCATAAAAACCTTGAAATTGGCTAAATCTTTTCTATAATGACCAAAAGACAACGGAGGACTACCATGGCAACCATCACTCGTGCGGATCTGGCGGAAAGCATACGGTCTTCGTTCGGCCTGACGCTGGCCGACGCGTATAAACTGATAGACGTGTTCTTTTCCGAAATATCGGAATCGCTGATGCGCGGCGAAGAGGTAAAAATCGCGCGGCTGGGCACATTCCGCATATTGGAAAAAAGCGCGCGGCCGGGCCGCAATCCCAGAACGGGCGAGCCAAAGGTTATAACGGCGCGCCGCGTGGTGTCTTTCCGGCCGTCTGCGGAATTTCGCAAGAAAGTCGCAAAAAAATAATGAAATCCAAGATTCTGAATATTGCGGGCGTCATCGCGGTATTAGTTGTCGCCCTGGCGGTCGCGTACCTAAAAAAGGATAATCACATGGGTGTTGGAATCAATCTTGAAAACATGGATCTGACCGTGCGGCCGGGCGACGATTTTTACGACTTTGCGACGGCCGGGTGGCAGCGCGCGAATCCCCTGACCGGCGAATATTCGCGGTTCGGCGCGTTTGACAAGCTGCGCGAAGAAAATCTTAAACAGATTCGCGAACTGGTGGAAGGGCTGGCGGCGAATCCGCACGCGGCCGGCACGGTCGCCCAGAAAATCGGCGATTTGTATAAGGTTGCGATGGACGCGGACAGGCTGAATGCCGACGGAATCCGCCCCGTTGGGCCCGACCTGGCCGCGATTGACGCCATCGGAGACAAATCAGAACTGCCCGCGTTCATGGGCCGCGCGGTTCATCCGTTTACGGCCTCATTCTGGGCCGACGGGGTCGCGCCGGACATGAAGGACAGCAGCACCAACATATTTTCCATCGGCCAGGACGGCGTCGGATTGCCAGAACGGGAATACTATTTTGACACGGATAAGAAATCAGAAGAAATCCGCCAAAAATACAAAAAATACATGGCGGACGCCTTTGCGATGTTCGGAATGGATCCGGCGGAGGCAAAGCGCGTTTACGCAATTGAAGAACGCATGGCGAAATCGTTTTATAAGAAAGAAAAACTGCGCCTGCCGGAAGAAAATTATCACAAGCAGAGCTATGCGGAATTCGTAAAAAGCTTTGCGGGATTTGACTGGGACAAATATTTCGCGGCGCGCGGCGTTCATCCGCAAAACATAGACGTGGGTCAGCCTGAACCGTTTGCCGAATCGCTGGCGATTCTTTCCGACGCGCCGCTGGCCGATATAAAACTATATCTGAAATGGCAGATGATAAACGATGCAATGGGATTTTTGAACGATGCGGCTTATGACCTCAGCTTTGAATTCTACGGCAAAACTCTGTCGGGAAAAACGGATCAGCGTCCGCGCTGGAAACGCGGCATCGGCACCCTAAACGGCACATTGGGCGAGGCGGTCGGCCAGATGTATGTGGAAAAATATTTTCCGCCCGCGGCCAAGGAACGCATGGTGGTATTGGTTGAAAATCTGCGCGCAGCATACGGCCAGCGCATACGCGCCCTGCCCTGGATGTCGGACGAAACCAAAAAGCGCGCGACCGAGAAACTGGGCGCGTTCCGCGCGAAAATCGGATATCCGGATAAATTCCGCGACTATTCAAAGCTGGAGATTTCCGCAAACGATTCTTACTGGGAAAATATCAAGCGCGCGGATAAATTTGAAGACGAATACCAGCTGGCCAAGGCGGACAAGCCGGTTGACCGCAACGAATGGCTGATGAACCCGCACGAAGTCAATGCCTATTATTCCCCGCTGACCAACGAGATTTGCTTTCCGGCGGGAATTCTGCAATATCCTTTCTTTGACATGCGCGCGGACGACGCGTTCAATTATGGCGCCATCGGCGCCGTCATCAGCCACGAAATGACGCACGGATTTGACGACCAGGGGCGCAAGTTTGATAAAGACGGCAATATGAACGATTGGTGGACGGCGGCCGATTCCGCGGCGTTTGACAAGCGCGCGAAAGTTCTGAAAGAATTTTTTAATAATATAGAGGTCGCGCCCGGGACAAACGCGAACGGAGAATTTACAATCGGCGAAAACCTGGCCGATTACGGCGGGGTGACCATTTCATTCACGGCGTTTCAGAATACTAATCCGGGCGACGAAATCAAAGACGGATTCACGCCGGCGCAAAGATTCTTTATCGCATACGCGGGGACAGAGGCGGGAAACATCCGGCCGGAAGAAGTGTTGCTACTCACAAAGACTGATGTGCATTCTCTTGGGCGCTGGCGCGTGAACGGCATACTGCCGCACGTGGATGCATGGTCCGACACGTTCAACGTGACGCCGGCGGACAAACTCTATGTCGCGCCCGAAAAACGCGTTGCAATTTGGTAAACGGATGTTATAATACGCCCCGCTTGGATGGTTAGCTCAGTTGGTAGAGCACTTCGTTCACATCGAAGGGGTCGTTGGTTCGAGTCCAATACCATCCACCATTCTTCGCTGCTATGCAGCTTCTGGTGGCAAACCGCTAAAGCCATATTTCAATTAACGCGATTTTTTTAACGCAAACTTTTTCTTTCGCTTTCCAATCGCTTTATCATCGCATTGTGCACGTTCAGTACCGAATCCCACTTCGCCATGGGCAGGCCCGCAATCCGCCGGCCTTCGTTCGTTGAAAAATATTCAGGCTCGTACCCCCACGACCAGCTGAGGCGAATTCTATCCGCATCCCAGAGGGCCGCCGAAATCGGATTTTTCGCATTCATGCCGATCGTATGATCGCGTATCGCGATGATAACCGATTTCTGTTCCGCCTTGCCCAGCCAATCGCCCAGCTTGCCGGCAAACAATTTCTTTGCAACGGGCACGGCGTTCGGCCCGTGTTCTTCGTCATACGCATTGTGTTGTCGCGCGCAATCATGCAGCGCGGCGGCAAACAAGGCCGGCACGGGATTATAATCCAGCGACAACGATACGTCCAAAGAAAACCGCCCGACACCGTGCGTGTGCTCTATCCCGTGAGAGCCCGTCAGCGTGATCGGCGATATATCCATGACCGCCGGCAATGCCACGGTTTCAAAAAACTTAAAAAAGGCATAGCGCGCGTCATCGCCCAATTTTGACGGCGCGATTCCGGAAATGCTCTTCATTAAAACATCTATATGGTCGGCCGGCCACAGCCGGGAATCGCCCAACGTTGCTGTTAATAAATTAGTATGGTTTTTCTTGTTCATTTAATAACCCTAATTTTATTAGCATTATTTCCGCATGGTTTTATCAAATCAACCTCGGGCCGCAGGATAGCGGCCGAACCACGAAAAAGCGGAATATATTTTAGAATCTGGTTGTTTTCCATACAGAGAATTATAGCGCGACAATAATATTTGTCAAGAGATATTGGGTGTCAATCTATCAATCAGTCCGAGATGACGTGCGCGACGAACATGCCGTGATTATGCATCAGGCCGATTACCGCGCTGTGATCGTCCAGGCCCATTATAAAATTTACTGTTTTCATTATAGAAATCCACAAATCTGTGATAAAATAGCCCTTAGAAGAGAGGGAATTATGAAACCGCGCGTATAAGCATTAGATTTTTTGCGTTGCAAGCAAAAAATCGCAATGCGCGTCGTAAGGTTGCATCGTCCCATTTGGGCATTGGTTGTAACAAGGAATAAACAAGATGAAAATCGGAATTATCGGTGTCGGCAGCGTCGGCGGGGCCATCGCCACATACGTGCACAATACGGGAATTGCGCGGGAAATCGTGCTGATTGACAGCGACCCGTTCCGCGCGCGCGGCGCGGCCGAAGACCTGGGCCATGCCGCCACATTCGGATACGATATAGACATTCATGCCGGCAGCTATCGCGACTTGCGCGGCGCGGGCATCGTCATCATCGCCGCCGGCGCGAACCAGCGCGCGGGTGAAACGCGCCTGGACCTGTTGTCCGCGAATGCGGCCGTTATCCAAGATATTGTGCCCCAGGTGATGAAGGTCGTTGACCCAAAGAACGTTGTTTTGATCATCGTCACCAATCCGCTGGACATCATGGTGATGCTGGCGACCGAGATTTCCGGGTTGCCCGCGTCCCGCGTTATCGGCACGGGAACCATGCTGGATTCCGCGCGGTTCAAGACCCTGATGGCGCGCATGCTGAATGTGTCGCCCGCATCGGTCAGCTCTTACGTTCTGGGAGAGCACGGGGATTCGTCCGTTCTGAACTGGTCCGCGGTGACGGTGGGCAGTTTGCCTTTGGACAACTTCTGCCGCCAGACGGGCAACGAGATTTCGGCGCGGACGCGCGACACGATTGATTACCGCGTGCGAAACGCGGCGTATGAAATACTGCGCGGGCGCGGCGCGACATGGGACGGCATAGGCGCGGCGGCCGCGGATTTGGTCCGCGCGATTGTGAATGACGAGCGGCGGATTTTAACGGTCTCTTCATGCATGCAAAAATTCCTGCCTAAACCGGTCGCGATTTCCATGCCGCGGATTATTGGCGCGGCCGGCGTTGCCGCGACGCTCCGCCCCGAAATGACGGACGCCGAATTTCATAACTTGCGCAAAAGCGCGGTGATTATACGCAAGAATTATGAAAAGATTTAAGTCGTGCTGGTGATTCGTGCTGGTGGCTCGTATAAAACTACGATCCACCAGCACGAATCATGGGCACGACCCGCCAGTTTCCCCTTTTCTTACTTTCATCATTGTGATATAATTTATTGGTAACGGGGATGCATTTGAAGAAAATTTTTGTTATCGCATTTTTCGGCTTGCTCGCTCTGCCCGCGTTTGCAGAGGTTGCGCCCGTGTATTATTACCCGGACGCCCCGGCATCCCAACAGCAAAATCCCAACATTTATTACGACGACCTGGGCAATCCTTACTATATGGATGACTTTGGCAACTATTATCCGGCCAACGATTTTGTTCCGGCCGAATCGGTGCCGCCCGCAAGCATTGCGAAAAGCGAAGAGGAGGCCGCCAGCGCGTCCGCGGCGCCCGCGCCCGCGGTAAGACAGGCGGCGCCCAGCGTGCGCGCGACCGTCGGCCGCCAGAACGCCAGAACCGCGCCCGCCACCGGACAACGGGTGATCAGCCGCACAGCGGTGCAACAGCCCAGCCGCGCGACCTATACCGTTTCGCCGCGCGGAATCGTGACCGCCGCCGCGCCGATTTCACGCGCCACCGGCACATATGCAACGACCGCGATGGCGCCGGCATCCGCGCCGACCGCGGCGCCGGCCGCAAACATGGCCGGAACCGGCGACCGCACCGTTACCGCCCGCGCGGGATGGGTCCCGGGCGCAGGATGGGTGCCGGGACAAACGGGACAATTGTTGCAGGGCGATACTATAAACAAACCGCTGTATATCGGCGGGGGAAACACGCAGGCCACCACCAACACCGAACTGGCGGCTGTGGCGGTGCGCCCCAGCAGCACGTATATGGCGCGTGCGCCGTCTGTTGCGGCGGCGGGAACGACACAGCAGGCGGCGGCGGCGGCGCCAACGGGACCGACGATGGAAGAGCTGACCAAGGCTGCGGATTTCTGCCGCGAGCAGTTCTTTTCCTGCATGGATAATTTCTGCAACGTCCTGGATGAAAACCAGGGGCGATGCTCTTGTTCCGGCCAGATAACCAAATTCAACGAGGTTGAGCGGGCCTTAAAGCAGGCAACCGACGCGCTGCAGGACGTCGCGCAGAAGATTCAATACATCGGGCTGACCAAGGACGAAATCAACGCAATCTTCACCCAGACCGAGGCCGAGGCCGCGATGGTCGGCCAGCGCGACACCAGCCAGATCAAGGCCGACCTGGACAAAATCAGAAAGATGATCGTAGAGGTCGGCGATAACACGGGCCCCACAACCAACAATGATTTTTCTATTCTGTTTAATGTGGATTTTAGCTTTGACAACGGATTCAATCTGTTTGACTGGCTGACGGGATACAACAATTCCATCCTCAGCAAGCGGGGGGCGGATTTATATAACTCCGCGCTGTCCAAATGCAGGCAGAGCGTTCTGGACTCGTGCCAGAAACAGGGCGTGGACACCAAGATCATCATATCCGGCTATGACATGGAGATAGACAAGCAATGCGTCGCATACGAAAAAGTGCTGAACGACGAGAACGACCAGATGAAGAGGACGGTTCGGAACGCGAACAATGTCTTGCAGAAAGCGCGCCTCGTCATCGCCCAGAACAAGAACAGATACGACCTGCGCGGATGCGTGAACGCGCTGGACGCGTGCATGCAGGATGACTTTGCCTGCGGCACGGACCACGAGTTCTGTCTGGATCCGACGGGCAAGTTCATCGCGAACGGCGACGTGATAGTGGGTAGCCAGCCCGGCGTGTTTGATCCGGGCTATGTCAACAGCACCACCAACGCCAGTTTGGCCAGCGGGTTGTTCGCAATCTGGAATTACAGTTCTACGAACGCCTGGGCGAATTCGGGCAGTTTGGGCGACTATATCAAGACCAAAATAACGACGACCGACAATTCCAACATGGTCGGATTCCTGCAGGCAAAGATCGGCAAGAATGACGGGACGCGGAACACCGGGATGTGCATGGCGGTTTTGAACCAGTGCCAGACTTATACTTATACTGCGCCCGGCGGCAAGTTTGACCCCGCGAACGACGTTATAAAGCAGTATCTGGTGCGCACGCTTACCACGATCAAGGCGAAACAGGACGCGTTGCTGGCGGACTTTGCGCAGACGTGCATATCGCGCATCCAGGGCTGTCTGCAGACAAACAACGCGACGTTCGGGTATGACGACTCGTCCAACAAGGGCAGTCTGCCGTATTCGTCGTATAACGCGTGCCGCGCGCTGATAAGCACGTGCGCAAGCGTGACAAACGACAACATCAACGACCCGCTGAGGATGGGCGTAAACGTCATCGGCGCCGCCATCTGTTACGGGGGCAAGGCGTTGGCCACGCTGCCGACGGCCGTGAACACGGTCGTGACCTGTCCATAAAGGAGAACAACATGCCGTCAGCAAGACGAACCGCGAAACCAGCCGAAACGAAAAGCCGAAACGGCGGCAAGTGGGTATTGATTGGCTTGATTGTGTTTCTGGTCGGCGGAACGGTCGGAGGATTTTACGCCGGAAAACGCCTTTATTACGGCCAGGGGTGCCCGGCGTGCCCGACCCTGACGCCCGCCTTGGGGTTTGAAGTGATATCGGAACAGAAAACCGATACGACTTATTCCATAAAATTCACTTGCGCGTCAAATGACGCTATCGGTGTTTTCGGCGCATGCCCCGACAGCGCGGACATATGCCACAAGGTTTGCAACGCGAAATTATTCAGCGCGGCCGGATCCAATAACACCACCGTCCGACAGACGGTGACAAGCAGCGCGGGCAACGGCACGACGGTAAACGAATACAGTTGTGACTGCAAGGTGAACTAGGGCGTTCGGTAAAGAAATCGGGGCGGATGCCCCGATTTTTTAATCACTCTTTTCCACAATATGGTTCTTTAAGACTACCCCGGATTTCCAACGGCGGCAAATCACCCAACGAAATCTGCGATTTAGTCGGGGCCCGGAAGCCGCCGGGAAATCCGACCCTTCTAGGAAGGGTATTTAGACTGAGCCAAATTGCCCTTCCCCGAAGGGCCGGAAAGCTTGCCGACTTGTCGGCTTAGCTTTCCGGGGTAGTCTTAAAGAACCATATTGTGGAACAGAGTGTTTTTAATACGACTTTGCCACAAATACGAATGACGGATCGGCGTCATCCAAACAGCGGCGAGAGATTTTATATTCTTCCATCAGCCCGTCAAATTCCGGCGATTTTGTTTCCTCGTATTTCAAGCGGAAAAATCCGATTTTTCCGGCGGAAAGATGTTTGGAAAGTTCCGCCAAGTCCGCAATGTCCGTTATCATGGCCTTGTTGCGGGTTTCAACCGCGGACAGCATGTCGGATTGGATTTGTTTAAGCATATCGGATGCGTTTTTGTAAAGATCCGCAAGCGCGATTGTTTTCTGCGACGATTTGCCACGGTCGCGGCGGGTTACTGTCGCGACCTCGCTTTCCATTTCTCTATCTCCCACCTCTATCCGCAGGGGCGCGCCGCGCTTTATCCATTTCCAGATTTTATCCGCGCTGCGCATATCTGATGTATCAACCAAAACGCGCAGTCCTTTGGCGCGCAATTTCTTGCCTATTTTTTCCGCGTATTTATTCAGCTTTTTCGCATTCTCGTCACGAACAATCGGTATTATCACAATCTGATAAGGCGCGATCGCCGGCGGCAGGATAAGCCCGTCGTCATCGCCATGCGTCATAATAACGCCGCCCATCATGCGCGTGGACACGCCCCAACTGGTTGTCCAGGCATGGTGCAATTGCCCGTCGTCGCCCAGATATTTTATATCAAACGACTTGGAAAAATGCTGGCCCAAATCATGGCTGGTTCCGGCCTGCAGCGCCTTGCCGTCTTGCATAATGTGTTCCATGGTATAAGTATGGTCCGCGCCTGCGAAACGTTCTTCGGCGGTTTTTTCGCCCATGACCGACGGAATCGCCAGAACTTCGCGCGCATAGTCGCCGTATACCTTGTGCATCTTTCGCGCGTCTGCGGCGGCCCCGGCATGGTCGGCGAAGACATCGTGGCCCTCTTGCCAATAGAATTCGCTGGTCCGCAGAAACAGGCGCGGCCGCATTTCCCAGCGCATGACGTTGACCCACTGGTTCAGCTTCATCGGCAAATCGCGATACGATTGCACCCAGCGGGACATAGCCTCGCCAATAATCGTTTCCGATGTCGGACGGATTATATAAGGCTCTGCCAGTTTCGCGTCCGGGTCGGGTTGCAGAGTCCCGTCTATCGCCTTTAACCTGTAATGGGTGACGACGGCGCATTCTTTTGCAAAACCTTCTACATGTTCCGCTTCGCGGTTAAAATATTCCACGGGGATCAGCAACGGGAACTGCACGTTCTGGACGCCGGCGGCCTTTATCCGCTTGTCCATTTCGTCGCGCATCAGTTCCCATATGGCCCAACCATAAGGCTTTATAGTCATGCATCCGCGCACGGGCGAGTTTTCCGCAAGGTCCGCGGCGGCGACAAGGTTCTGATACCATTCGCTGAAATTCTCGGCGCGCGTCGGCGTGATTGCTGTCTTTGACATTCTAGTGCCCCTTTAATAATTTGATTGCATTATTAACTTCCCGACCGCAATTGTCAATCGCGAACGACGATTTCATTTGCGATGCGTCGCGATCGTTCAAGCGATATTTGGCCTCTATAACGCCGGCATCAAGATTTTTTGGCGATAATATCAATCGTATCGGCGCGGCTATCAGGTCCGCGTCGGCGAATTTTTCGCCCGCGCGCGCATCGCGGTTGTCCAGAATGGTTTCAATCCCCATTGCTTGCAAATCGGCGTATATTTTTTCAGCCATATCGTTTACGCGGACATCCTTGTCGGCCAAAGCGACAATATGCGCCGCAAAGGGCGCGGTTTCCATGTTCCAAACCGGCCCGTTGTCATCCGCGCTTTCTTCCAAAATCGCGGCCAGCGTGCGCCCTATCCCGATTCCATAGCAACCCATTACAGGATGTTTCCGCGCGCCGTCCGGCGCAGCATATGTCAGCCCCATGGATTTTGAATACTTGTCGCCCAACTGGAAAATATTTCCGACTTCTATGCCGCGTTCCTTTCTCATCTTTGCGCCGCATTTTGGGCAAATCCCGCCCCGGCCCGCGCTGTCCTTGTTTGCGCCAAATCCGCAATCGCAAATGTAAACAGTATCTTCGCCGATTTCGCTGATCAGCTGGAACTCGTGCGCAATACTGCCGCCCATGTCGCCGCTGGATGCCAAAACATGCACCACTTTTTTCAGGCCGCAGCGTTTGAAAATCTTGTAATATGCATCCAACGCCCGGGCGTAATATTTTTCCAAATCTTGCTGCGAAACATGGAAAGAATAAGCGTCCTTCATAATGAATTCCCGCGTGCGGATAAGCCCGGCGCGGGCGCGCAGTTCATCGCGGAACTTTGTCTGGATTTGATAAACCGCAAAAGGCAGCTGGCGATAAGTTTCCAGAACGGATTTTATGAAATCCACGACCACTTCTTCGTGCGTAGGATTCAAAACGTAATCGGCGCCGCCGCGCCCCTTGAATTTTGCCAGGACATCAACCGTGTCATAGCGGCCGCTTTGTATCCACAGATCCGCGCCGGATACGACCGGCATCAGGATTTCTTGCCCGTCTATGGCATTTATCTCTTCGCGGATTATTCTTTCAATATTCCTCAGCACGCGGCACCCAAGCGGCGAATAAGTATACCCGCCTTGAAAAGTCTGATGAATATACCCGCCCCTGAGGGCGATTTTCGTTCCAAGGGTTGCGGCGCCCGCCGCATCCGCGAACATTCTTTTTGCGCATAAGTTTTGGATTAACATTTTATCCCCGCCAGTCGTTGTTCGCCGCCCGTGAACAACGAGCGACGATTTATTTCAATTCCATAAATTTATTATTGATGATTTCATGCAGCTCTGCCGCGATTTGCTTTCTGTTTTTGCCCGCCAACGGCGGCGGCGGCAGCATGCGGAATTCAACCGTGAACCCGCCAAGGGCGAAAACATGGAATATCTGGCTGACCGCGTTGCGCTCTTTCCGGCACAATTTCGCGCCCGCGGGCATCTTCACATTATCAAAATAAGCATAGTCATCGGCGAGAATTTGATCGTCTATCGGATTTCCGCGTTTGTCGCGGTAAAACATTACCATCGGCTGGACCGTGACCGGGACGCCTTTTTCAATAAAATCAAACATGCTGCTCTTGAACGGCAAGACGACGCTGCCGTTCGTGGTGGTCCCTTCGGGGTAAATCACCATCGGCCAAGTCGCCTTTTTCATGTTATCGCTGATAAGCCGCACGGTCTTTTCGGCTTGGGACGGCTTGCGCGATATGAAAACCACGCCCCACAGCCACGCCATCTGGCCGACAACCGGATACCGCGCGATGTCGTCTTTGCCAAAGAAACTGGCCCCGAATGTCGCCGGCAGAGTCATAAATTCAAATACTGAAATATGATTCCCAACCAACAGCAACGGCCGCTTTTTGGATAAAGTTCCATAAATCCGAACACGAATGCCGGCAATTCTTAGAACAACACTGGTGAACATCTTGAACTGCCACACACCAGCGCGTCTGCCGAACGGCCACAGAATAAGCGCGATCGGAATCTGCGGAATAATCCACAGGACAAACAGCGCGAACCGCACCGATGCGATTGTAAATGAGTAAATATTGCGGAACATTGTCTTCATGTTGTGAAATTATACCTGCGCATCGCGCGATTGTCAACTGGCGCCAACCCGCCCTAGGGCGGGCACTGCGTCGCGGGATCGCTGATGCATCTGACCTGGGATCCGTTGCAACTTGACATTTGGGTCTCGTGGCAAGAGCATATCCCCCAGGAATCAGTATCAACCGCATGGACATAACCATACGGGCATATATCGCCGACAGAGATAATGCACCAGTTACTAGGATTATTATACACGCTGTTGCCGACATACAGGTATTGCCTCTCTACAAAACGGCCGTAAAGATTCGTGCACTGGTTGACCAAGGTGTCAAGGATCGTATTGAAAATCTCGGTCGCGACACCCGCCGGATAGTGTCCGGGACTGCCGGACGGACCGACATAGTCGCCGGATGCGCTGATTTTGAACCCGCCGAATACAGTTATGGGCAGGTCGGTATCCGCCAGCGTCCCGCCATCATTGCAATCCACCTGTGATATTGGGACCCCGCCGCTGTCGCTGCCCCTGCACGCCGCGATAGAGCACAACTGCATCCAGCACTGCGATTTGCCGATAGAAAACCAATCCAGCGCATGACCGTCGGTGAACAGGCCGCTGTATTTGCTGTAGAAATTAACATAATCCGTGCCGCCGAACCGCTTAAAGCATTGTTGCATGGCGGCGCGGCACGCGGTCTTGGTATCCGTGTTCGTTCTGGAATTTTCACCGGTCGTTATATACAGGGCGATAATATTGCCGCCGAACATATTGTCGCAACTGGCCACATAGTCCGTGCACAGCGCATCCGTAAGCTTGATCAAATCCGGCGCCACCGTCGTCGCGGTATTTACCAGCTCTACCATCGCCGCCGTCAGCGATTGTTCCTGGGTCATATAGCATTGCGAGACAAAGTCCATGCATCCCGTGCGGATTTCCTGGACCTTGGCCTGTTGCGCATAGAATATGTCAATCATCGCCCTGTCCAGATAATCCGCCCACACCGTGTCGGCGTTTTCCGTGCATTTGTCCAGCGCGGGCGCCGCGAATTTTTTCGTGCGGCTGACAAAATTATCCACAAACGGCCTGTTCGCCGCGATTTTTGTCAGACGCTGGTCTTCCAGCGCGACGCCCTTGTTGAACACCAGGATGCTGCCCAGCTTGTAAAAATCCACCACGCCGATAATGGGGCGCCCCGTCGCGATGTCTATGAATTTTCCGTTGTCCAGGCACCTGTAATAATTCGCGCCGCAAACTTCTTCGGACGTTATCGCCTTTTCCACCGCGCTGAGGCATTCGGCCATATCGCTGGAATTATGCTGCTGGCGGTTCTGGATGCGCGCCAGTTCCAGCATGGCGCCGCTCTGACGCACCGACGCGGTCAGCTTTCTCTGATTTTCGGAATTCATTTTCTGAACAACGTTGCAGTCGTTTTCTATGGCCATCAGGTATGCGGTCACGGCGCGCTGCAACGCGGCGTCGGTGCAGTCCGCGCCGACCGCCTGGCGGCACTGGCCATAAGTTATTGAATACAAGTTTTTGCCGTTGTATGCGGCGATCGCCTGGCCTATGTCGCCGAACCCGAATGAGAGGCTGGGGTCTATGTTAAAGCTTATCGTGTTCAGCGGCGCGTATTTTCCGCCGACGGTCGCGTCGGTGCCCTTTATGGAATTCATAATCGCTTGCAGCAAAGCCTTGGCCGCGGATGCGTCGCCGGTCAGGGCGTTTTCACCCTCGCTGGCGGTTTTCATGGCCGACGCCTGGGGCCCCGTCATTCCGACGGTGTCCAGGTTTTCGTTGAACTTGGTCAGTTCCTCGTTCGCGTCCTGCATAACGTTCTGGGCGGTCGTCAAATCAAGTATGCGGTCCGAGCAAGAGCATCGCTGGTAATTTGGATTTTTCACGGCGCAGAACTGATCCATGCAGGTAAAGTAAGCGGTTTTGCACCGGTCATAGGCGGCGCCCACGCTGGTGCTGTCAACCAGGTTGCCCTTTGTGCCAAGGCCGCTGCCGCCCAGGTAAGTAGAGCTTTCAAATGATATTGGGCCGGCGATGGTCAGGTCGGGTTTGGACGTCAGATATGTGGGGCTGGCGTTTGCAACGGTCAGCGCGGCCGCGCGCGCGGCGACATTGGCGGGGGCGCGCGCGGGCGTTTGCATCGCCGCGGTTCGCGCAGAGATGCCCATCGTTGATGGCGCGGGCGGGCGGGCAATGGCCGCGCGCGCGGGCGCGGATGTGCGTTCGGGGATTATTACGGATCGCGGCGTCACCGCGCCGCCGGTCGCGCCGGTGTTGGTCGCCGCGCGCATTGTCACGGCCGCATTTGGCCCGGCGGTCCTGGTATCGGCACCCGGGGCGGCCGCGCCGACACGCGCGGGGGATTCGGTGCGGGGTTCCGCGGTCGGGGCCGCAACGGCCGACGGCGCATTCGCCGCGCCCCGCGGATTGGGCGGATTCGCGGGATTCGCAACCCCCGCCGCCGCGCCAAACGCCGCGCCGCATGCGGTCACAAAAAGGCCAACAATAAGGCCAAAAATCGGGGCGAATTTTCTCATCAGTGCAATGTTAGCAATTTTCGCAAATCCCGGTCAATCGGAAATTAAGTTAGATATTATCGCTATGCGGCAGAGATTTAATATAAGATTCCATATACGCCCAATCGGGGCTTCCAGTTGCATCTGCTGGCAGTTTAATTTTTGTATCCCGTATTTTTATCTGGTTAAACTTACGCCCATAACTATACCTGTATCGCTCCATATTTATCACGCTTGATATAAACAATCCGATATATTTGTTTAATTGAAACTTTGGTGATAATTTTTCAACGTGATCGCTGGCCGAAAAGTCCATTTCCTGATACGAGCAAAATCCGGCTACGGCGCTATCTATAACCAATACATTGCCTTTTTCCGTAAAGTAATCATAAAATCCGGCAACACCATTGTTTGTTGATTGCGTCGTTATATACGGAAACTTACCAGCCCCAAATGTTTCCAAATCCGATACCTTCGTTGTTTTTGTCCCCGACACATCAAACAAGCAAGAAAGGTAATAGTGTTCCCATTTTCTTACATCAAGCAACATATCCTTTCGTTTTACGTTTGTGATAATTGGCGCATAACCTATTTTATAATCCTTTAACCACTTCGGCAACGGCGGCAGATTGATATTTTTCAAGGTTTTATTTGCCTGCCGGCCATAGCTATACCGATATGCGTTCATTTTAATCGCGTGGCAGTAAAACAATTTTTCTTCCAGCGACATTTCGGATTTAGGCATTAAAACCAGCACATGAAAACCTGTATAAAATTGTTTATCTTGAACAAAGGATGACAGAACGCTGCCGCCAACGGCAACAGAAATTGCGCCGGCAGGAAACGGCTTTTTATCGACACGGGCAACCCTGGCAACCACCCCGTTATTTTCTGATGTTCGCGCTACGAAATTGACATCAGAATTATTATCAACACTCATATTGATAAGCTCAAACCCATTGCCCTGATAAAGATTGAATAAATCACCAATGCGCATTTATTCACCACTTTTTACAAGATACGCCAAATAGTTATTCACGGAATTTTGAAAATCCGCTTGGGACAAGGTGCTATAATCTGTTTCCATATATGCCTCGCATAGCCATTCGTCTTGCCATGATATGGCTTTTTTCGCGGTCAATCCTTCCTTTACATCAAGATTTTGATACAAGCCCAGCCATTCTTTCTTGATATCTTCCCAACGGTTGAATTTATCTATTCGCCCAAGTTTTTTCGCTTTCACAAATCCGTCATTCTTGTAGTATCCAAAAAATGTTTGCTTCGTTGAATCGTGCGGCTTGTGTGCTTCCCATACCATAACACAAACGTTGGTGCTGGCGTTATTGGAATAAAAAATATCATCCGGCATTGAAAACACCGCCTTCAAGGTATGATTCTTAAACAGATTTTCACGCTCTGTCTTGAACTTTGTCCCTATTGCGCAAGACATTGGAACGACCACTACACCGATGCCGCCCAATGTCAGAATATCCAAAAGATTCTGAACAAACTCTAATTCCGTTCTGTCTTTCTGGGCATACGGCGGATTGATCAGGCCGACATTAACTTTTTTCTCGTCCAACCATTTTACTATTTCTGGATTAAAGCAATCTCCAAATCTGATATTTGATTTGCCATCACCACGGACGATCATATTTGCGATAGCAAGCGTGTAAATATCGTCATCGGATTCAACGCCATACAAAGCATTCTTTTTAATATTTTCAATTTCTTTTGCATTCGCGCCCTTGAACATCTTGGACATAGCAGACA
>WQUT01000014.1 GCA_009781955.1 Pseudomonadota bacterium
CGTCAACGTCGTCCGAACCGGCGCACGCGTAAAGCGCGAAACATAAAGCAGAAAGCAGAATAATTTTCTTCATAAAGCCTTTCCCTATACGGCAATCATAGCACATTTTGCCAAATTGATTCAAGGGGGAAATTATGATAAAATAACAGTGTGAAAAACCAGAGTTCAAACAAATGAGCCCGTCATTCCGTTGCGGCGCGGTGTCGCGCCGACAACGGAATCCAGGTAGTATATTTTGTCACGGCTTTGCCGCGATGTTAAATTAACCTGGATTCCGGTGTTCCGGCCATGCGGCCGGCCACCGGAATGACGGACTCACTTTAATCAACATACGCCCATGGCCGATATAGTCCTTGATACTTTGCTGAAACCGCTTTCCGAATTCTTTACGCCGGAATTCGTGGAAGAAATCGCCATCAATCACGAGGGCGAGGTTTGGCTGCGCCTGCACGGCGCGCGGGTGCCGTGGGTTTCTTATACTTCCGACAAGCTGACCAAAGACTATCTGCTGAACGTAATCGGCACTGTCGCCAATATTTACGAGCGGCCTTTTGACCCGATTCGGGGCATGCCGGTCGTTTACGCGACGCTGCCCGGCAATCACCGGTTTTCCGCGATCGCGGGGCCGAACGTGATGTATGACGACCGCGATGTCACCGGCGGCGTCGCCCTCAACATCCGCGGAACGTCCGCGCCGGACACCAGCTTTGAAACCTATCACCTGCAAAAGGGCGCGCCGCTGCTGAAAGTAAAACCGCGCAATGCCGCAAAGCCGAACGATCCCTATGAACGCCTGATGACCGCGATAAACGACGGATCGCCGATACTCATCAGCGGCGCGACCGCGACCGGCAAGACGACTTTCCTTAACCACATTCTGACCCTGATAGACCAGAATGCGCGCGTGATAACGGTGGAAGATGCGCGCGAGATTCAGGTAAAGCAAAAAAACCGCGTGCATTTCGTGCTGTCGCGCACGGAACAGACGAACGAGTTCAATTATGCGCGGCTGCTGGACCTGGTCGTGCGGATGACACCGGATGTCATTATCGGCGGAGAAGTCTCAACGGACAACGCGGGCGTTCTGTGGGAAATGATGGGCACGGGGCACGATCATTTCTATACGACAATTCACGCCGAATCGGCCGAGGCCGCCTATGCCGCGTTCGCGGACAGAATATTGCATACCCAGCCGGCATACGACCGCGCGGAATTAATGGAAGAAATGAAAAAGAAAATGCACGTGGTGCAGCTTTCCCGCGACGGCGCGCTGCGCGCGGTTACGGAAGTGGTATAAAATATATTTCGTTTAATTTTCAACAAACCCCTAAAAGATTTTTGTAAAAAGCCATTCTATATCTGTCTGTTGCGCTAATTGTTATCCGTTCCCTGGTTTGCCCGCGGGTGGGCGGCGTTGTATGACTTCATAATCATTGACATGTCAACCTTGGTATACAACTGCGTCGTGGATAGGGACGAATGGCCCAGCAATTCTTGCAAGGAACGCAAATCTACCCCGTCGGCCAACAGCACCGTCGCAAAGGTATGCCGCAACGCGTGCGGCGTGACATAGTCCGGCAGCTGCAGCAAGTGGCGCAAGTGCTCTACGACCTTTTCCGCCATGCGGGGCGACATGGGCAGCCCGCGAACGGAACGAAATAATGGCCCATCGTTAGCCCCACCAGATCCCGCACTCGCCACGCCTTTGGCGCGGCTCTGCGGGATGACACCAGTAAATGGCCGCATCTGCATATACTTTTCTATCGCGATCCAAACCGCGGGCAAGACGGGAACCAGGCGTTCCTTGCCGCCCTTGCCCAAGATGCGCAATGTATCCGGGCGGCCGGCGACGTCGGCATCCGTCAGCCCCAGGGCCTCGCTTATCCGCAGACCGCAGCCGAAAATCAAAACGACCAGGGCCCAGTCACGCGCGGCAATCCATCCGCCTTCGCTAATGCTACGGCGCGACTCTCCGCATCCGTCCTTGGCCGCCTCCATCATATTTTCCATGTCCGCGGCGTCTATGGCCTTGGACAATTTACGCGGAACCTTTGGCGAGGATATAAGGCCGATCGCATCGTTCTTTATATTGCGCGCGCGCGCCAAGAATTTAAAGAAAGTCCGCACGGACGACAGCGCGCGCGCGGTGGATTTGGGCGCGAGGCCCCGTTTCTGCCGGTCGGCCAGCCATCCGCGGAAAGAAAAAGTGTCCGCGCGCGCCAGGTCCGGCGGCAATACGTCCGCGCCGTTGAACTTTTCATAAAACGCGATGAAATCCCGCACGTCAAAATCATAGGCCGCGACCGTGTGCGCGGAATAATTTTTAGTGTGCAGCAGGTAATCCAAAAAATCACCGATTGTTTCGTTCATAAAACAATTATAACATTCATTTTTCAAAAAATGTAGGATTATCGTGAACTAAAACCGTCCCACATAAACCACCCCGTCTTTTTTGCAGGGCGCGAATATCCCACGGTGCGCAAAGGACGATGGCAAGAAAATACTGATTATTTCGGTTTCATGGCTTCTTTTTTGAATTCCCTTATAACATCGTCCGGGGTGTCAAATATTTGCATGTTATAATCATTCATGTCTTCTATGAATCCCGCGCGATTCATGTGCGCCATCGTGCGGCTGAAAATATTCCAATACCCGTTCGTGTTCAGGAAATACAGCGGCTTTTTTGATTCGCCTATCTGCTGGCGCACCAGGATGTCGGTCAATTCGTCCAGGGTTCCCGTGCCGCCCGGCAGAATGCAGAACGCGTCGGCCAGCTCAAACATCTTTTGGCGGCGCGCGGCGATATTTTTTACGACCTTTACCTTTATGCCTTCGTGCAAAGGCTCTTGCTTGTGAATCACGTGCGGGGTGGACACGCCGATAACCCAGCCGCCGTTGACGGAAACCGCGCCGGCGACCGTCCCCATCAGCCCCACGTTTCCGCCGCCGAATATCAGGCGGATTTTATTCTTTGCCATCAGACGGCCGATTTCCGCCGCGTGTTCCGCAAATTTGGGATCATTCCCGAATTGGTGGCCGCAATACACCGCCATTGATTTCTGTCGCATCTTTTTCCTTTCTTTTTGAAAATTATAGCATAAAATAATCAAAACAACAACCAATGAACCCCGTCATTGCGAGGAGCATTTGTCCGACGCACAGCGTCTGCAAATGCGACGCGGCAATCCAGTAAATAAGGCCGCGCGCTTTGCGCGCAACAAAATCAACTGGATTGCTTCGTCAGAATTTCCTTTTTGCGGCTTTGCCGCTCAGACGGAAATTCTTCCTCGCAATGACGGACGAATGACGAATGAATAAGAAATTTTCCGATTTTCTGGCGGACTTGCGCGCGCGAACGCCAAATGCGAAAATAGCGGTCGCGGTCAGCGGCGGCGCGGATTCCATGGCGCTGATGCATCTGTGCGCGAAAACCGGCTCCGTCGCGTGCCCCCCCTCTTGGGGGGGGCTGTCCGCCGCAGGCGGACTGGGGGGGGCTTCTTCGGATAAAATAAAAAATATTAAAAATAAAATTTTGGCGGCAGAAGCCCCCCCTCGGCTCGCTATGCTCGCCACTCCCCCCCTAAAGGGGGGAGAAGCGACGGAGCTGGGCCTGGGCGCGACACAAACAAAATTCATTATTCTGCATGTTGATCACGGGCTGCGCCCGACATCCGCGAACGACGCAAAACTGGTGGCGGATGCGGCGAAAAAGCTGGGGATGAATTGCGCGGTTCTGAAATGGACGGGGAAAAAGCCGAAAACTGGGCTGGAAGCCGCAGCGCGCGAGGCGCGGTATAAACTGATGACCGAATACTGCCGCGCGAATGATATCGGAATCATTTTGACCGCGCACCAGGCGGACGACCAGATTGAAACATTTCTGATGAACCTGGGCCGCGGCAGCGGAATTTACGGACTGGGCGCGATGCGGCCCGTGACAAGTCGCGACGGGATTATTTTGGCGCGGCCCTTGCTGGATATTTCGCGCGACGAACTGACCGAATATTGCCGCGCGAATAAAATAAAGTTCGTCAATGATGAAATGAACGACGTCATGGACTTTGCCCGCGTCCGCATTCGCAAGAACCGGCATCTGCTGCGCGACCAGCTGGGCATAACCGACGCGCGGATTCTGACCGCGATTGAATCCGTCGGGCGCGCGCGCGACGCCATGGAAAGCAAGGTTGAAGATTTAATGAAAAAGATACAAGAAAACGTTGAAGAAGCCCCCCCTCGGCCGGCTACGCCGGCCACCCCCCCCCTATTGGGGGGGGACGCGTGCGCGCCGGCCGCCAAAAACGGCAAAGCGATTTTTCAGGCATCTTTTCTATTTGACTTACCGGAAGAGATTAGGTTAAAGTTGCTGAGCCGGCTGATCCAGGAAATCGGCGGCCTGCCCTATCCGCCGCGATTGGAAAAGATTCAACTGGCGCTGGAAAAATTAAAAAGAGACACTATATTTACAATCGGACATTGCAGCTGTCGGCGCATGGGTGAAAAAATTTTAATCGCGCCAGAGGGAACCAGCATCAGTTTTAGAAAAATTAAATGACTACCCCGAAAATCTAGGGCAGCATAGCTGCCAAGATTTTCTCCCCTTCTGCGAAGGGGAATTGCGCGCTCATTCGTTTGACATCCGAACGCGATAAGATACCCTTCTCAGAAGGGTCGGAAACCTCGGCGGCTTTGCCGATGGAAATCCATGGTAGTTATGCAAATGTAAAGGAATGGAAAATTTAACATGCAAAAACAAAAAATCAAGCCAATGAATGATAAAACTCCACGCGACAGCGCGATCATATATCTTGTCGCGTTCGCGCTGATTCTCGCGGCCGTGGTCGGGCATGCGATACTCTCAAAAACGCCGGCGGCGACCCCCGCCGCGCGGCCGGCGATCATCGCGGGCGCGCCGATTGCGGGCGCGGCCGCGAATGCCCCGGCGCGGATGAATTTTTCCCAAATCATCGCGGCGGCGGACGCGGGCAAAATCGCGACCATGTCCATCCGCGACCGCACCGCGACAGGACAATTGGCGGACGGTTCCAAATTCATCGCGACAATTGAATATGACCCGGCAATGCTGGCACGGATTTCCGCGGCGGGCGCAAACATAACCATTGACGATTCCAAGGGTTGGATTGACATGCTGGGGACATGGCTGCCGCTGGTCCTGGGCGTTCTATTCATATTCTGGATATGGCGCGGCATTCGGAATGCGGGCGGCGCGGGCATGCCCAGCATGTCCAAATACAACCCGACAAAAATCACGACCGGGAAAACAAAAACGACTTTCAGCGATATTGCCGGCATAGACGCGGAAAAACGGGAAATCACGGAAATCATAGAATTCTTGAAGGAACCGGACAAGTTCAAGGCGCTGGGCGCGCGGGTGCCGCGCGGAATCTTGCTGGCGGGCGAGCCCGGAACCGGAAAGACATTATTGGCGCGCGCGATCGCGGGCGAGGCGAACGTTCCGTTTTTCGCAACCAGCGGCAGCGATTTTTCTGGAATCATCGTGGGGCTTGGCGTTGCCAAAATCAAAGAAATCTTTGACATGGCGAAACGCAATTCCCCGTGCATACTGTTCATAGACGAGATTGACGCAATCGGCCAGCACCGTGGGCACTCCGGATTCAACGACCAGGACAGAGAGCAGACGCTGAACCAACTGCTGATAGAAATGGACGGGTTTTCCACCAATTCCGGAATCATAGTAATCGGCGCGACAAACCGGCCGGATATGCTGGATCGCGCGCTGCTGCGGCCCGGCCGGTTTGACCGCCAGGTTTACATAGAGCTGCCCGACCTCCGCGGGCGGCGCGAAATATTAAACCTGTATGCGAAAAAGGTCCGGCTGGACGACAATGTCAATCTGGACGACGTCGCGCGGGGCACGACCGGATTTACCGGCGCGGATCTGGAAAACCTGTTGAACGAGGCCGCGTTGCTGGCCGCGCGCGACGACCATAAAAAGATTCAGGCCGCGGATATAGAGGAAGCGCGCGATAAAATTATGATGGGGCCGCGCAAAAACAAAAAAATGCGCGCCGAAGACATAAAATTGACCGCGTATCACGAGGCCGGACACGCCTTTGTTTCCGTGCATTACCGCGATATAACGGACCCAATTCACAAGGCGACGATTATCCCGCGCGGACGCGCCCTGGGCATGGTCCTGACGCTGCCCATAGACGACAAGGTTTCCATGACCATATCGGAAATCCGCGCGAATCTGGCCATCGCCATGTCCGGCCGCGCGGCCGAGGAATTATTCTTTGGCAGCGATAAAATAACCACGGGCGCAGAAGGCGACATCGCCGGCGCCACATATCTGGCGCGGTATTCCATCACTACGGCCGGATTGTCCGACAAAATCGGCACCGTCGCGATTAATCAATACGAGGCCGGATGGAACACGCGCCGCGGGTTGGAAAACGCGTCCGAAAAAACCGCGGAATCGGTGGATGCAGAGGTTCGCGCCTGGATAGACGCGGCGCATCGGGACGCGACAAAAATATTGTCCCGGAACAAGGCGGTTGTCCGGAAACTGGCCGACGCGCTGCTGGCGCGCGAAACGCTGACCCGCGAAGAGATTGAAGAAATCGTGCTGGGAAAATCCGTCCGTAAAGACGATGCCGGCAATAAAGTTGCAAAGGTGAAAAATATCAGAAAGAAAAAATAAGAGTCTGTTTCAAAAATGAGTAAAACTCTGTCGTCATTCCGTTGGCGCGCATTTATGCGCGAACAAC
>WQUT01000015.1 GCA_009781955.1 Pseudomonadota bacterium
GCGTTGCACGCCGTGCAGGCCCCGCTGCTCAGCTTATACCCGTTGTTGCACGCCGTATAAGTCTTGCCCGTAGGCGGACACGTGAACGCCGCCCCCGCCGATGCGCCGACAAACAATAAAATTACTGTAATGGCAAATATTCCCAGAAACCTGGAAATCAAGAATTTTTTCATGGGCAACGTTCTCTACTGATTCAATTATAGAAAATTACGCAGCATCAGCGCAATAGAAATTTTTGCAAATTTGCAAATTTTTTCGCTCTTTCGCACCATGCGCCGCTTTTCGCGTAAATTGAATCCGGACTGCCCCGGATTTCCAACGACCGCAAGACGGTCGGGAAATCCGACCCTTCTGGGAAGGGCATACCGCGCTCATCACTTCGCGCTATTTTTCATATTACAAAAAAAACGCGGGGATAACCCGCGTTTTTTATTCGGTTTTACCACTTCATATATCCCGGCCCGCACGTTATGTCGCAAGTGTTCGTGGCGGCGTTCCATTTCACAATGGTGCCGGTGTCGTCGGACGACGGGATGCAAATCGGAACGCACTCGTTATATTCCAACGCGTATTTCTGGTCTTGGTATACGCACGATTTTATGCTGCACGCGCCGGACGTGTTCCAGGCGGAGACGGCGGGTTCGCCCAGCACGCTGTTAGCATTGTCGCACGCGCCGCAAGGATTGCCGGCGGCGACCGCGGCGGACAGCGCCGCGTCGGTGGTAAATCCGGGATTGCATGACACCGCATAGCACGGGCCCCAGCCGCCGGACGCGTCATCGCCGACCCAATCCTGTGATCCCGTTCCGTTCGCAATCGCGCAGCTTTGCGAATCCTTGACGCACGCGGTCTTGTTCGCGGATATGTGATAGCCATAGTTGCACGCGGTCGGCGCGCACGCGCCCCATCCGCCGTTCGTCCATGTTTGTATCGCAGCCGCGGCGTTGGCCAGGGTGCAAGACTTTGTATCGCTGACGCATGCCGCCCCGTCGGTCGTATGATACCCGGCGACACAGGTCAGCACCGTGCACAATCCGTCCGCCGAATAAGTCGCGGCGTTCGCAACATTGCATGTCTGGCCGCCGGGCGTTCCGCTCTCGCGGCCGGGGGTTCCGACCCCGCCCGCGGCGGTGGCGCAATCCGGATTTTGTCCGGCGGCGCAAGCCGTCCATACCCGGCCGTTCCAGGTGCTGTATCCAGCGGCGCCGCCGGCCATAGTGCAGCTCATATAATTGCTGTCACAGCGCATTCCGTCGGCAGAGACGTGCGTCGGCCCCAGACAGCCATACAATACGCACTGGCCGGTGACAGAGCTGATGGTGCCATAGCCGTATTCCCCAAGATCGCACACGCCGCCGACGCACATCTGTTTGAACGGATCGCAGAAAGGCTTTCCCACACAGGCCGGATCGCACGTGCCGTCCGCGCGGGCGCAGCAATACAGGCTGGAATCGCAGCCACCGGTGGGCGCGCATTTGGTCGTGCCGTCGGCCTGTTTCTGGGCCACATATCCGGCATCGCACGTCGGATCGTCGTTGGCCGGGCATTTGATGTTGTGCGGCGGGCACGGCTGGCACTTGTCAAAGAAGGGCATCATGCCGGTTGTCCGATAGGTTCCGGGGGGGCATATCTCGCACCCGGTGCGCGCGGCGTTCGTTTGGAGTCCCGCGCCGCAATACAGGCATTTAGTATTCGCCGCGCCGATGGACGACGGCAGCACGGGGGCCTTATACAAATATCCCCACACGTCCGCATATCCGGGAACCGGGGCATACGACTGCTGCACCGCCTTGAACCCGTTTGGAATTGGGTCAGTATTGGATACCGCCCCGGGCGGGCATGGCTTGCACCGGTTGGTTGCGGGGTCTTTTATTTCGCCGCCAGAGCATTTTTCCGGTATGCATTGGCACCCATCCAAAACATAACCCTTGGCGCACGTTATATATTGCGCAGTGCAGGCAATGCAAGTTGGCGAGGTCGGCTTGCACGCGCAGCTGTTCGGGTCCGTCACGCCCGGGATGCAGTCCGTCGGATACGCGCATATATTGGCGTAATAAACCGGCGTCTTTAACGGATTTTCGGTGCCGATGACGGTCGCGCCGTCAAGAATATTCCTGGGCGGGCAATTTGCATAGCACTGGTCCGGCGCGCTCGCGCCCGCGATGGACAGCGGCCAATATCCCAGGTATACGCCGGTTCCAAGCTTGGAACACTGCAACGGATCCGGCCAGCACGGCTTGCCCGTGGCAAGGCATATCGGATCGCATTTCCCATCGGCATCCGGACAGCACCAAAGGCCGGGATCACAGGTATCGCAGCTCGGCTCTACATACGGATCACAGGGGCATATCTCGCCCACGTCGCATTTCACGCACGCGGTGCCGGCGGCGTTCGGCTTATACCCCGCGCCGCAATGCAGAGTGTAAGAGCATGTTCCGTGCGGCGATGTCACGCCGTAAACCACATACGGAGAGTTCGGAATCATTTTTCCATTCGCAACGGTCGTTTCCGCGCAATTCTTTCGGCACAGGTCAATGCTGGCCACGCCGGGGTTCGCGTCGGTGTATCCCGCCGGGCAATTCTTGGGATCTGGATCACAGTATTGGCCGGCCGGGCATATGTCGCAGAATTCGCATGCCAGCAGACCGGGGATCGCGGGCGTCCCTTTGTTGGCATCGCAGTATTTTTGCGGGCTCTGCACGCACGTGATTGTATACAAGCATTGCGAAAGCGGATACGATGCCGATGCGGTGTCGTAATTAATCTTTGCGCCGGTCGCCGGAGAGTTCGTTACGGTCAAAGCGTGCGAAACATCGCCGACCGCCTTGGCCGGGCAAACCTGATAACAATCCGCAATTGTGGCGAACGGAGAAACCGAGCCTATTTTCACGGGATCTGCGGCATGGCCCGGGCATTCGGTGCGCCCGGCCGTGTGATCGGGGCTATACCAGCCGCTGGTAACCGGACGGCAGAGGTCGTTTGTCCCGGTCGGCAGCCACGCCGGGTCATAGTAAAATCCAGCCTTGGCCGTAATCGGCTTTGCCTCTGAATACGTTACCGTAACCGTCGGCGGCGGCATTGCATAATCGCAGGTGTTATTCACGCAATTCGTTTTCGGCGGATTGGGATACGTGGCCGTGGACCGGCGCCAGCCGGCGTCGCAGTCCGGGTCCAGGCCGCTTTGATTGGCCGGCAAATCAATCGGCAGATTATCCGTCGGCACGTATTCGTCCACATAGCATGACTGTATTGACGACGAGTTGTCCAGCTGGGTGCTGAAATTGGCGGGGCATTTATAGCGGAAATTGTTATCATCGTTGCCCGGGGCCCAATATCCGATTCCCACCGCCACGCATTTATTCGGGTCAACCGCGGGGTTTACATAATATCCGGGCATGCACCGCCAGTGCGCGTAAATAGTAACGTTATTATTCTCGTCCAGCGCGACGCCAACCGGTATGGACGGCATCGGGCCGGCGGCGGCCGCGTCAAACCATCCCGCAAAGGCCGACGCGCAGAATCCGCTGGGGTCGCAGTCGCGCTTTGGCTGGCGGACGGTGGTCTGGTCCGGGGCCGAACTGATCGGCAGCGGCAGCGGCAGAGTCGTGAAATATTCGGGATTAGGCTGGGCCGCGACTATGAATTCGCCGCCGTTCAGCACGTAAGTCACGTGGTTGCCCTGGGTGCAGGTCGGACTGGGCGTGCCGTTGCCTTGGGGCTGGAACGTCGTTTTGCAATCTATGGTGAACGCGCATTCCGGATATTTGGTGCCGTCAAATTTGGCGTTATAATCGGCCTCTGCCCCGCTGGGGTTGTGTATCCAGTTCGTGGTGGCGGAATCCTTGACCGGCAGCTTGCACACAACAAAGCAATTCGTGATCGCGCCGCCGTCATTGCAGCCATTCGTCAGGCCGTTCTGCTGGCCCGCGGCCGGCGCCGGACACAATGCGCACCTGTTCGGTGTCGCGGCCGTGTCCAGATAGCGTCCGGTCGCGCAGCTGGTGATCGTATAGCCGCCGCACGCCGCGTCATTGACATGCTGGGTTCCGCCGCTGTCGCCCTTTGGCGACGCGCATGTATTGGCCGGAGAGCAATCTTTATAGCAATCGTTTATAGTGCCGGACTTTGCCGCGGATTTCGGGAACGGACCGCCGGCAAGGGCCGCCGTATCGGTCGCGCAGCTGTTTTTGATTTGTTCGCCGATGCCCTTGTCAAACGTTCCGCCGGGGCAGTAATAATTTGCCTCGCAATCCGAACAGCTATTGCCAGAGCCCGGATAATACGTGCCGGGGTTGCATTCTATCACATTGTCCGACCATTTCGCGTAAAGCGTTATCGTCGCATTGCCGATGGCCAAATTCTGGACATCCGCGGCGGGGGAATAGCATGTCCCGGGGTCCAGCGGGTCCGCATTGGTGCACCATCCGGCAAAGACATTGCCGCTTTTGACCAGGGTTCCACGGCCGCTCAACGCGCATGCGGTTCCATATGCGCATATCTGGTTCGCCGGTGCGGCGCCGCCCGTATTTGTGTTTCCGTCAAACTTTATCGTCACCTGGTTGGGCGCGCATATGTTGCACGGATCGGCCGTCGGGGTTCCAGAGATATAATGATACCCCGAATTGCAAACCATTTTCGCATAGAATGCCCAGTCCTTGCAGTCGGCGCAATTCGCCAGTGTCAATGGCGGGATGGACGTAAACAAATTGGCGGGCACATATTCGGTCCAGTCGGTAACGGTGCTCATTGGCGACGGCGGGCCGCCGGGCAAAGTATACCATCCGGCGAACGAGGCCCCCGGGCAATTGGTCCCGACAACGCCCGTTCCGTCCGGCAACGTCACGCCGGTTCCGTTACGCACTATGTCAAACGTCGTCGGCCATGTGACGACCGTCATGCCGTCGGGCCGCGGCAGGCCGGCGGCGGGCGGCGTGGCCAGCAGGAAATATCCTATGTTAAGGGTGCGCAGCGCGCAAGTCGGACTGGGCGTCGGGGTATCCAGATAACGGGGATCGTATCCGGGCATTGACGTGACCGAGTATTTGCATATTCCGGGATACGTTCCGGTTTCATCGGTATAAGAGCCCTTGGTATCCGCGAACACGCCGGCCGCATTGGAATAAATCCGCGACGCCTTGTTAGAGTCGGTGGACGGGACCTGGGCCGTGGGGTTCAGGTTCGCGCCATTGTTGGCAAGATAGACGGCGGAACAGTTCGTCTGATTCGCGTTTTTCCAGTCGGTCGGCTGGGACTTGCACAGCTTATAGCATTGGGTTATGGATGTCGCGCCCGGGTCCGAATATATATCGGAAACATTGACGTCGCCGTCGCTGACCGGGCAAGGCTGGCAGTTGCCGACGCCGTCTTTCCATTGCGCGGGGCCGCTGACACCGCCGGTGGTGCAGGTGCTGAGGACGCATTCTTTGTTAACCGGGTCCCAGCCCTCGCCCGCTGTTGCGCATTTGCATCCGCCCGAACCGCCCAGCGGACCGCCCGCGCCGGTCGCGGATGTCCCCGACGGGCATGCGCAGGTAATACTCGCGCCGCTGCCGGTTTTCACCAGGGGCGAGTCGCACACGACGGTCGGCGTCCCGTCGCAAGTGGCGTATTGCGGACAATCGTTGCACGTGCCGTTGTATAGATAATAGCCGCTTTCGCATTGCGTCGCGACGCAAGGCGACGCGCCGGCACAGGTTCCGGCCGGGCCGCACTTTGTTCCGTTGTTCGGACAATTTGTGGCCGTGGCATGCGGCACGGTGTTGGTCGCGCTGCAGCTTTGATTGGTAAGACAGCCCGAAACGGTCCATGCGCTGGGGCAAGTAAAGCTGGCCGTTCCGCCGCAATAGGTCGCATAGTTCGGCACCGATGAATCGGTGCAGCTGATAGAAGAAATATTCGCGCAATCCGCAACACATTTGGTTCCGTCCCAATGCTGGTTTGCCGGGCACCCGCAAGTATCCCCGACGGCGCACGCGACGCAGGTTTGACAACCGGTCCCGCTCAGCTTATATCCGGTGCTGCACGCCGTGGCGCAGCAGGTGCCGAAACTGGTGCATCCGCTGCAGCTGCCGGTGCAATTATTGCCGCCGTAATAGCCGTTGCAGGTTTGCGTGCCGGCGGTGGTGCCGGTCGGCATCGGATTGCAATTCTGGGTGGTCGTGGTATTGGGCGTAGATGGGCACGTGTTCGTGCAGCACGGGTGGCTTGGGTCTTCTTCGCAGGCGCCATACGATGCGTATTTGCATCCGCTGGCGGATTCGGTATTGCAAGACTTGTAACGCCGCCCGTACCCCCCGCAATAATTGCAGTCATAAACGTATCCGGCGGTGCAAGATTGGCTCTCGTCGCAGGTTCGGGTGCAAATGCATGTGGTGCCTGGGCAATCCCATGTTCCACTGCATGAAGAATAGGTGGTGTGGTCGGTGCAGGATGTGCCATATTTTGAACTGCAGGGACTCATGCATCCGCCGCTGCCGTTCGCTACCTGGCCGCCGGTGCAGCCGCAATTAGTATCGCCGGAAGAGCAATTGGTGCATCCGCAATGGTTAGAGGTTGGTGTTGTTCCGGCGGTGCATGTAGAACAAGCGCCGGTGCCGGTAGTAGCTGACCGATAATCACGGCCGGTGCAGCCGGTGCAACTGCTACCCCCATAGCCACAGCTGCATGCCGTATACGTCTTGCCGCTGGGGGGGCAACTGAACCCCGCCGCTTGCGCGCCACCGGTGGAAAAAACAGTCAGAAACATTGCCACCGCGACAACGGCAACAATGCCGGAAAGCACTGAAACAAAGGATTTCTTCATTATTCTCTTCCACCTTTTCCAGCATTATATCTAAAATTATATAATTAAAGCAAGAGGTTTTTATGGGCGAAAAATGACTTTTGTAGGGGCAAATAATTATTTGCCCCTACGGCATTCGTTTATATACCAATATTCGGAATTGCTTTGCCCCCACGATACTTGTTTATTCAATAAACATTGAATCCGAAATCCAATTTGCCGGATTATGCAAAATGTATCCGATAATTTTATCGTGTTCTTTCAAATTACGAATTATATGCTCGTAATAATTACGTTGAAAAACCGACTTTCCGATTTGCTTTGTAACCCCGATTTTGAATCCGCGAATTATGGACCCGAGCGTCATGGTTGTTCCATGGTTTAATTTTTGTAGGGGCAAATAATTATTTGCTCCTACTACATACATTTATATTGCAATCTGAAATTTTTTCACTATATTTAGTGGGATCAGACGGTCGGGACATAGCGGTCGCGCGCATGCGCGGGAACGAGGAAAGTCCGGACTGCACGGGACAGGATAGCGGCCAACAGCCGCACGGGGCAACCCGATGACCAGTGCCACAGAGACGAGTCAAAGCGTGAAGCGTGAAGCGTGAGGCGTAAGACGAAATTGAACGTTATGTTTGTTTCGCCTCACGCCTTACGTCTAACGCCTTACGTTTTGGGTGAAACGCGGTAAACTCTATCTGCAGCAACTTCAAATAGGCCGGCCGAGTCCCGCCCTAGCCCGCAAGGGCAAAGGCGGAACAGGTGCGTCCCGCACCCAGGCCGGCGGGTAGAGGGCTTGACGTTCGCAGCAATGCGAAACGCAGATTAATTATGTCCGGCGCGGTAAGGCGAAAGCACCCGCGCCAACAGAATCCGGCTTATAGACCGTTCTGATCTTTCTTATATTAAAAAAGTAGGGGCAAATAATTATTTGCCCCTACAATTTTATAGACCCTATTCTCGCCTTCCACCACCCACGGCCTGCGCTCACGCTCGGCCGCGGGACCCGGTTACGCGGGAATGACAAAATATTGTTAATTTGTGCCCGCGCCCTGCTTTCTGGCGACCGTCAGGGCGGCGCGCAGCGATTGTTCCGCCAATATCTTTATCTTTTGCGCGAACGCGCGCATGTTCATCGCGTCCGCGACGGAATTCGCGAAAATTTCCGCGATGTATGAAATCTGCGTCGGCGCGATTACGAACACCTGGCTGGTTATCTGATCCGGGGAAAGTCCGATTGTGTCATTCCGTAAATCGCGCCGTAGCGCGCTGCGCGGCGGATTATCCGGCCCCGGATTGCCCCCGGCCGACGATTTTATATTTTCCCCCGAACCACCCGGTCCCGGGTTCGCGCCTTGCGCGCCCCGGGATGACGCGCCGCCCCGCGCGTCCAGGCGTTCCTGAATCCTCTGCAAAATTTCATCCGTTTCGGTCATGCCCGGCAGTATAACAGAAAATTTTAGGAATACAAACGATTTATGGATTTAAGATTTACGGATTTAAGATTTGCGACTACCCCGGAAAGCTAAGGCAGCATAGCTGCCAAGCTTTCCTCCCCTTCTGCGAAGGGGAACTAGCGCTCATTTGGTTTAAAGATATGAGCGCTAAATTGCCCTTCTCAGAAGGGCCGGAAATCCCGCAATCTCTGATTGCGCGGATTTCCGGGGTAGTCAAATCTTAAATCCGTAAATCCGTAAATCTTAAATCCATAAATCGTTTGCCTCTTGACCAATGGCGCATTTTATACTATATAGCATTGGTATTTCCACCAAGGAACGATTATTATGAAAAATATTTTGCGTAAAATTTTGGGCTCTGCAAACGACCGGCTGGTAAAGTCTTTCAGCAAAACGGTTTCCCTTATAAACGACCTGGAGCCAAAGTATCACGCGATGTCGGATGAAGAGCTGCGCGCGCAGACCGCCGAATTCCGCGCGCGGCTGGCCGCCGGAGAGCGAGAGCGCGACATACTGGCCGATGCGTTCGCCGCGGTGCGCGAGGCCTCGGTCCGCAGTGTCGGCATGCGGGACTTTGACGTGCAGTTGGTCGGCGGCATGGTCCTGAACAACGGCCAGATTGCCGAAATGAAAACCGGCGAAGGAAAAACGCTGGTCGCAACGCTGGCGCTATACCTGAAAGCATTGCAGGGCAAAGGCGCGCATCTGGTCACCGTTAATGACTATCTGGCGCATCGCGACGCCGAATGGATGGGCGCGATTTACAAATTCATGGGGCTGACCGTCGGCGTGATCCAGCACGACATGGACGACGACGCCCGGCGCGAGGCTTATGCTTGCGATATTACTTACGTTACCAATTCCGAATTGGGATTTGACTATCTGCGCGACAATATGAAATTTTCCAAGGACCAGCAGGTCTTGCGCCCCTTCTTTTACGCCATCGTTGACGAGGTGGACAGCATATTGATTGACGAGGCGCGCACCCCGCTGATTATTTCCGGGCCCGCCGAAGACACGTCAGAGCTATATAACAAGATAGACGAAATTGTTAAACGCCTGTCGCCGGACGACTACAAGAAAGACGAAAAAGACCGCCATGTCACCCTGACCGACATCGGAAACGATACCGTGACGCGCATGCTGGGCGAGGAAGGACTGCTGGCGGGCGCAAATCTATACGCGCCGGAAAACGCCGCGCTGGTCATGCATATTCAGCAATCCTTGCTGGCGCATCATTTGTTCAAGCGCGAAGTTAATTACGTCGTGCGCGGGGGCGAGGTCTTGATCGTGGACGAATTCACCGGACGCGTGATGACGGGCCGGCGTTTCAGCAAAGGGCTGCATCAGGCGTTAGAGGCGAAAGAGCATGTCGCGGTTCAGCCGGAAAACCAAACCGTGTCGTCCATTTCGTATCAGAACCTGTTCCGTTTGTATCCGACATTGGCCGGAATGACCGGGACCGCGATGACCGAGGCGGCGGAGTTTGAGGAAATATACAAGCTGCGCGTCGTGTCCATTCCGACAAACCGGCCCGTTGTCCGCACCGATCACCATGACGAAATCTATCGCAACAAGGAAGAGAAATACGACGCGATTCTGGCGCAAATCAAAGACTGCCGCGAGCGGGGCCAGCCCGTCCTTGTCGGAACCGTATCCATTGAAAAGTCCGAAGAACTGGCCGAAATAGTGGAACGCAAATTAAAGATAAAGCCCGCCGTCCTGAACGCAAAGCATCACGAGTCCGAAGCGAAAATTATTTCCCAGGCCGGCGCGCCAGCGGCCCTCACCATCGCGACCAACATGGCCGGCCGCGGAACCGACATCAAGCTGGGCGGAAATGCAGAGGCTTTGATTGAAGAGCTTGCAATTGCGCGCGAAAACGCGCCCGACGGCATGACCGACGAAGAATTTGAAAAGCAAAAGAAAGAAATATACGACCGGATAGAGGCCGACAAAGTCAAAGTCTTGAACGCCGGCGGACTGTATGTCATCGGGACCGAACGGCACGAATCACGGCGCATTGACAACCAGCTGCGCGGGCGATCGGGACGTCAAGGCGATCCCGGGGATTCAAAATTCTTCCTGGCGCTGGACGACGATTTGATGCGAATATTCGGCGCGGCAAGATTGGACGGAATGCTGACTACCCTCGGTCTGAAGTCCGGCGAGGCGATAATGCATCCGTGGATTACAAAGGCGCTGGAAAAAGCGCAAAAGCGCGTGGAAGCCCGGCATTTTGAGGCCCGCAAAGAATTGCTGAAATACGACGACGTGATGAACGAGCAGCGCGGCGTGGTTTACAAACAGCGGGAAGAGCTGATGTCCGCGCCCGATCTGACGCCGTTCGTTAACGAAATCATGGGCGACGTGGTGGAACAGATTTGCGAAAACCACATTCCCGAAAAATCGCGCCCGGAAGAATGGAAGCTGGCCGCCATGCACGACGATATGCAGAATGTATTCGGGCTGGACATAACCGACCTGGGTGATTGGAAAACCAGCGAAACGATTTCAGAGCAAAAGGCTTACGAGACATTGCTGACCTTGGCCCAGAACCGGATGGATTACCAGGAATCGCGCTATGGGGACGAGATGATGAAGAACGCGATGCGCCAGGTCGCGCTGCACTCGCTGGACACCAATTGGCGCAAACACTTGGCGGCGATGGATTATCTGCAGACCGGAATCGGCCTGCGCGGATATGCCCAAAAGAATCCTCTTTACGAATATAAAAAAGAAGCGTTTGAGTTATTCCGCAATACGATGAGCAATTTCAAAAGCATGGCGATGTCCATGCTGTGCCGGATGGAGCTGTCCCCCGACGATATTTACGCGATGCAGCGAGAGCACGAAGAACGCGACGCCGCGCTGAATGCGGCGGACAATGCGCCCAATTCCGCGGCGGCGGAAAAATCAAGCAACGGTGCGCCCGGACGCAATGACCCCTGCCCCTGCGGATCCGGCCTGAAATACAAACACTGCTGCGGGAAGTTGAGTTAATCCCCTTTGCCCCTTTGGGGGCGAAGGGGTGGCTTGCGAGCGATAGCGACCAAGACGGGGTAGTAGGGGGTATTTGAAAACACTACCCCGTATTTTTTACTCGCAAAGCTCGTAAAAAATCCACCCCTTCGCTAAAGCGAAGGGGAATTACCCGTCCCCTCAAGGGGACAGGACAGCCGCCATTGGCGGCTTTATGATTTCAAATTTATTCTTATGAATTTTTGCCTTGAATGCGCCGTGTTTTTTTAGTATCTAAATCAACATGCAAAACAAATTCGTCCATCTTCGCGTTCATACGCAATATTCCATCGGCGAAGGAACGCTGTTTGTTAAAAAAATCCCCGATTTGTGCAAAAAATATGGCATGCCGGCGTGCGCGATTACTGACACCAACCTTATGTCCGGAACGCCGGAGATGTCCGATGCGTGCAAAAAAAACGGCGTTCAGCCGATAATCGGCCTGGTCGCCACATTGAACCACCACGCGACCGCGGACCCAAAGATTCTGCGCGCCGACCAGTTGTCGCAAATAGTCTTGCTGGCGCAAAATCCGGACGGTTTTTTCAACCTGTCAAAGCTGAACTCCGCAATGTATATGCGGCGCGACAACAATCACCTGGGGCCTTATGTTACCTGGGATGAACTGGCGGAAAATTCGGCGGGCGCAATATGCCTGTCGGGCGGGCACTCCGGGCCGATCGGCCGCGCGATTCTGAACGGCCAGGAACCATTGGCCGCGGAATACGCGGCAAAGCTGCACGCAATATTCGGCGATAAATTCTACATGGAAATCCAGCGGCACGGATTGCCGAACGAAACCAAGACCGAGCCGGTTTTCCTGCGGCTGGCGACTGAACAAAATATCCCGATTGTCGCGACAAACGACGTGTGCTTTGCGACGTCCGCGGATTACGAGTCGGCGGATGCGCTGGGGTGCGTTTTGCAGCAAACGCGCGTGATTGACCCCGACCGGCCGCGCAAGAATTCCCAGCAATATTTCAAATCCGCCGACGAGATGTCGGAATTGTTCAGCGATTTGCCGGAAGCCTTGGAAAATACCATAAACATCGCGCGGCGGTGCGCGTTCGCGGTGAACACCGGCTCGCCCCCTCTTCTGCCTATGTTCGGCACCAACTTTGACGCGGAATGCCAGATGCTGCGCGACAATACCATCGCCGGATTAAAGAAACGCATGGCGGAAAACAACATCCCCGAACCGGAACAGAAAAAGTATTTTGACCAGGCGGAATTTGAACTGAACGTCATAATCGGAATGAAATTTCCCGGATACTTTCTGATTGTCGCGGACTATATCGGATGGTGCGAGGCGCACGATATTTTGGTCGGCCCGGGACGCGGATCGGGCGCCGGTTCCGTCGTATCATGGGCATTGGGCATTACAAAGGTCAATCCGCTGGAATACGGATTGCTGTTTGAAAGATTCCTTAACCCCGATCGCATTTCCATGCCGGACTTTGACGTGGATTTTGAGCCGGACGGGCTGGAACGCGTATGGAAATACATCAGCGACAAATACGGTCCGGATCATGTTTGCAAAATCATAACGTTCGGTTCGCTGCAGGCGCGCGGCACAATCCGCGACATAGGGCGTGTTTACGGCGTGCCGTATTCCAAGACCGACAGATTCGCAAAGCTGATTCCAATGGATGCGAAGACTCTCGCGGCCGCGGTTAAAAGTTCCGACGAGATTCAAAATGCCCTGGACGCCGATCCGGAATTGAAAAAGGTCGTCAGCATCGCATCAGACGTAGAAGGCGCATACCGCAACCTGGGCCAGCATGCTTGCGGCATAGTCATCGGCGACCGGCCGACCGTGCAGATCGCGCCCGTATATCGCGATCCGTCAAACGACATGCCGTCCGTGCAGTTTGACGGGCACATCATTGAAAATGTCGGGCTGATTAAATTTGACTTTCTGGGGCTGGAAACACTGACCGTTTTGAAAAATGCGACAGAGCTGGTCAGAAAGACTCACGGAATAAACATAGACCTGAACGCGATTCCGACCAACGATGCGAAGACTTTCGCGCTGTGGCAGCGGGGTCTGACCATCGGCGTATTCCAGTTTGATGCGCCGTTTGTCCAGCAGACATTAAAGAAAATGCGCCCGACGGCGTTCGCCGACATCGTCGCGCTGAATGCGATGAATCGCCCCGGCCCCATCGCGTTCATCCCGCAATACATCGCGCGCATGCACGGCGAGGAAGAGACAAAATATCCGCATCCCCGCGCCGAAGAGGTCCTGCGCGAGACATACGGAATTTTCGTGTATCAAGAGCAAGTCATGCAGCTGTCCCGCGTTCTGGCCGGATTCACGCGCGGGGAATCGGATACGCTGCGCAAGGGGATGGGAAAGAAAATCAAAAAAGTCATGGACGAAATGCGCGTCAAATTCACCAAAGGATGCGCGCAAGAAAAAACCCTGACGCCAGAGCAAGCCGAAGAAATGTATCAGCAATTTATGAAGTTCGCCGAATACGCTTTCAACAAGGCCCATGCGGTCGCGTATTCCATCATCGCGAACCAGTGCGCATATCTGAAAGCTAATTTTCCCGCGGAATTCCTGGCCGCCAGCATGTCCAGCAATATGAATAACTCCGACCAGCTGGCGCTGCACCTGGACGATGCCAAAAATAATTTCAACCTGGACATCGTTCCGCCGGATATAAATAATTCAGAGTCTTTGTTCAGCGTGAAGAACGGAAAAATCATCTATGCACTGGCCGCGATCAAGGGCGTGGGCCGCGGCGCGACCGAACAAATCATAGCAGAGCGGAACGCGCGCGGCGCGTTCAAAAACCTGACCGATTTCGCAAAACGCTGCGCGCCGTTTTTGAACAAGCGCGTTCTGGAAGCATTTGTAAAGGTCGGCGCGACGGATACGCTCTGCCCCAATCGCGCGCGGCTGTATCTGAACGCGGACGCGATTCTGATGTATGCGGCGAAACAGAAGGATTCCGCGAATTCCCTGTCGCTGTTCGCGGATTCGGCGGAAGACGACGTGATGGAAAACCGCCTGCTCAAAAATCTGCCGAATGCGGCGGCATGGGATTTTGGCGAAATGCTGGCCAACGAGCATTCGGTCCTGGGATTCTATATTTCCGCGCATCCGATTGACCAATTCAAGAATCTCATCGCGCGGGAAAGGCTGACCACGTCCGAAACCCTGCCCAAAAAACGCGACCGCGAAAATGTCCGGATAGCGGCGAGCGTGAATTCTTTCTCGCGCAGAACGACCAAGACCGGAAACCAAATGATTTCCATCGCGGCGTCCGACAGCTTTGGAAACATAGACGCGGTGGCGTTCGGCGATTCCGTGCCGCAAATCGCCGGAATGCTGGCCAATGAAAAGCTGGTATTGCTGTCGGGACGCGTGTCAGTCCGCGACGACCGGGTGTCTCTGTTTGTGGACAGCGCGGCGCCGCTCTTTCAATGGGTCGCGAATGCGGCGCGGAAAATCACGCTGGACCCGCCTCCGCCAACAGGCTCTGGCGAGGCAAGCATCGCGGCAAACAATGCAATTTTATCTGACATAAAAAAAATCTTGGACGCGCTGCCTGCCGGCGGAACGCGGGTTTTCATAAACCTGCGCGACGGGGCAAAGAACGCCACGATCGCCCTGCCCCGATCTGTGCGGCTGTCGCCCACAATCACGACCGACATGTCCGCCCTCGGCGTCAAGGTATCAATGGAATAATTCGCAATGAATCATGTCCCGGTTCTTTTGGAAGAAGTATTGCGAACATTGGGCGACCTCGGTGGCAAAACGATTGTGGATTGCACGTTCGGCGCCGGGGGATATTCGCGCGCGTTCCTGGCGGCGGGCGCGAATGTCATCGCGTTTGACCGCGATTCATCGGTCATGCCGGCGGCGGAAAAATTCGCATCGGAATACGGTCCCGAAAGATTTCTTTTTATCAATGCTCCATTTTCCGAGATTGGGAATCTTATTCGTCCCCCCACCGGCCCGCAACCCCGCGCGCCGACTCCCCCCAAGGGGGGAGTAGTTAAGTGCTCACCTGGGGCGGCTAGGATGAGTGCTGAATTACTCCC
>WQUT01000016.1 GCA_009781955.1 Pseudomonadota bacterium
TCGGTTATTTTCCCCATGCGGCGCGCGTTGGCGATCCGCAGCGCGCCTGTAAAATCATGGTTTTTCAAACTGGGAACATTCCATTGTAGGGGCGCGTGGAAACGCGCCCCAGGTCGCGGGCACACAACGATCGTAGGGGCGGATATTATCCGCCCGAACAAAGGGCGTATGCAATACGCCCCTACATTGCGCCGCGTATTTTATGCGATTGTGCTTGCCGGGGCGATGTTATTGGGCGCGTTTCCACGCGCCCCTACAATCATCGGTTTCGCGAATGCCGGGTCGGCCTATGCTGGGCCGGCGGCGAATGTGGATTTCGTGCACCAATACATTACCAAAAAATGGGGAATAACTGTTCCTATTAAAACGTCAAACATATACCAAGCCGTTAATGTCAAATACACCCTTTGCGCCGTAGACCGCGCGAATGAAATCCTGAACGGCGCGCCGTCCGCGACAACGTATTGCAACCACCAGCTGGCGACGGATCAGATTATTGATACGATCAAGGTTATCGACGCAGTTGATAGATTGGTTAAGAAAGATCTATATCCTGGCACCGGCGGAGATGGCGAGCCGTTCAAAGTATATCTGACAGGAATGACGGCCGGCGCGCAGTTCAATTTCGCGATTAGTGCATCCGGAAACTTTACAATCGACTGGGGCGACGGAACTGCAGTGCAAAATATTACAAAAACAGATGTGACTTTTACGGCATATATCCACACCTATTCAGCGGCGGGTAATTATGTTGTAACGATCGGCGGCAAGGCGACGGAGTACAATAGCGCCACCAATATCGCCGCGGTATCTTTTTCAGGTGGAACGAATGCTGCAAAGATAACGAAGATATCGGGCGATTTGGGGTCGGTGTTTCCGATACTGAATGCAACCGCAACAGGCAGTCCGCGATTTTATAATACTTTTAACAGTCTTACCGGATGGACGGGCACAATTCCGGAAAACCTTTTCGCCGGGCTGCATGGCGCGCCAGTGTCATACATGTTTTACGGCACGTTTTATGCCTGTTCCGGCCTAAAAGGACCAATACCCGGGAACCTGTTTGCCGGGATTACTGGCGCGCCGATGGAATATATGTTCGCCCTTACGTTCTATACTTGCTCTGTTCTGACTGGCCCGATTCCAGAAAATCTGTTTGCCGGGATTACTGGCGCGCCGGCCCAGTACATGTTTTATGCCACGTTTGCGGTCTGCGCTAAACTGGATGGGGCGATTCCTGGCACTTTGTTCGCCGGTATCAAAGGCGCGCCAGAAACTTGGATGTTTGATCAAGTCTTTTGGGGGACCGCTGTGACCAGCATAGGCGATGGATTGTTTAACGGTATAACCGGTGCGGCAAAAGACAGAAGTTTTGGATATATGTTTTATAATTGCACCAAGCTGACCGGGCCGTCGGCAAAGTCCGACGGACAGTTCCTGTATCAAAAATGGCCCGTCACTGGCATCGGTGAAAACTGTTATTACAACGCAAAGGGACTATCCGATTACACATCAATTCCCAAAGCATGGGGGGGCGGCGGACCGTAAATCTTAGGGGCAACTGATAATTACCCCTATTTTATCCTCTTGATCTTTTTCGCGAAATCTTTCGTATAGGCGATTGCGGACAGAATCGCCGCCGCCATCGCGATCCAGAGGCCATACAAAGACCACATCGGCAGATAGTATGCGGTGAACTTGGTCGCATAGCCCAGGCTTTGCAGATAAAACGAGAAGAATATCAGCGACAGGAACAGCATCTGCAAGAATGTCTTGGCCTTGGCCATAGAAAAGCGGGGGCTTGGGACCGGCATGTCGGCTTTGTGCGCGCCCAGGAACTCGCGGAGCCCCGAAACGTAAAGATCGCGGCAGATCATAACAATCGCCGGGACGATAATCAGCCATCCTTGCAGCGTTGACATTATAGCCAGCATGATAAGGGCGTTCGTTGCCAGGAATTTATCCGCTATCTGATCCAGAACCGCGCCAAGCTTGGAAGAGGCGTTGAATCTTTTCGCCAATAACCCGTCAAAAAAGTCGGTAAGGCTTGCTATAACGAAAACCCAAAATGTCCATGCGAAGTTGTTTTGTATCAGCAACGGCACGATCGCGAATGCGGCGACAATGCGGAAAGCGGACAGAAAGTTTACAAAGAATTTCATTTTTTATCCTTTTTTTATTTAGGTGCTTTAATTATACATTTTCCGGATGAAAATGTAAGTAGATTTTTTGGGCGGCGGATTTGGATATCCCCGCGACGCGCGATATGGCGTCGGCATCCGCGTCGGTAATCTGCCTGACGCTGCCGAAATGGTGCAAAAGGGCCTTTTTCCGCGCGCCGCCGATGCCTTCTATTTCATCCAATGCGCTGGCGGTCGCCGCCGCGCCCCGCGTTTTCCTGTGAAATGCAATCGCGAATCGGTGGGACTCGTCGCGCACGCTTCGCAGCAACAGGAATAATTTTGAATCTTTCGGGACGGATGTATCGGTCGCGCCGTCCGGCCGGATAAAATGCTCGTCACCGTCGCGGACCTCGCCCTTGGTCACGCCGAGCACCGGGATGTCCAGGTTTAATTTCCCCAGGACTTTTTTCGCGATATTCCACTGCGCCCGCCCGCCGTCCACGATGACGAGGGAGGATTGTAGGGGCAAATAATTGTTCCACCCACAAAAATCTGCGATTTTTGCGGGGCCCGGATTTGCCCCTACATTAGAATAGCGACGTTGCAAAAATTCCTCCATCATGCCGATGTCGTTGCCGGCGCGGGACAAGTCTTGCAATTTATAGTGCCGGTATTCCTTTTTTGCGAATCCGTCGCGGGTGAACACAATCATGCTGCCGACCGGATTTTTTCCGAATATGTGGGAATTATCAAATACGTCCGCGCGGTCTATTTTAATGCCCAGCCATTTTTCTAGTTCGCCGACCGATTCGTTCCAGTTTATTTCCCGCGCGCCAAAGACGCGCGCGTTCGCGGCGACCTGGGCCAGCAGGTTTTTTATTTCCGGATCGGATTCGCGGGCCGAAAATCGGGAACCGAAAACCGATTGCAACAGTCCGCTCTTTATATTTGTTACTATTTTTGTCCGGCTTTCGGCCCTCGGCCCCCGGCTTTCTTCCGAACAGAACCATAATACGGTCTGCTCTATAATATCGGCGGGAGAGAGGCCGTCGGTTTGCCTGGGCCGTATAATCTGATGCGAAATCCATCGCCCGCCGCGCATGCGCGCGATGGCGATGACCGGAGATTCGCCGAAATCGCCGGCGAAAAAGTCCGCGTCGCGGCCGGACATTTTCCCGCGCGACGATGTGCCGGAAAGGGCGCGTATCTGGTCGCGGATTTTTGCCGCGCCCTCGTAATCCTGTTTTTCGCTGGCCGATTGCATTTCCCGCGATAGTTCCCCGACAACCGGCGCGATGTCGCCGGAAAGGATGCGGCGCGCCATGCTTACCGCTTCGCTATATTGTAGGGGCAAATAATCATTTGCCCCTACATTGCTCATGCATGGCGCGCTGCATCGTCCTATCTGATGCAGCAAACATGGCCGCGTGCGGTTGTTCATGTAAGAATTGCCGCATGTGCGGATTTTGCAGACCTTTTGCACCAGCTTTATCGTTTCGTTCAGGCTTCCGACCGACGGATACGGGCCGAACACGTCCCGCTTTGGAATCGCGCGTCCGCGGAATTTGACCAGCCGCGGGAATTTGTCGGGCGAGAGCATCAGCATCGGATACATCTTGTCATCGGTCAAGAGGATATTGTATCTGGGCCGCTTGTTCTTTATAAAGTCCGATTCCAGCAAGAGGGCGTCGGTTTCGGTCGCGGTTGTTATGAATTCAACGCGCGCGACATGCGACCGCATCAGTTTTATGTGGTAAGAAAGCCGTTCGGTGTTGATGTATTGGTGCAGACGGTTATAGAGATTTTTGGCCTTGCCAACGTATAAAAGGGCCCCGTCCGCGTCAAACATTTGATACACGCCGGGACTTTTGGGAATATCTTCTATCATTTCAGAAAATTGCATTTCGCGCCTTTTTATGATATTATAGGCAGAAAGAAATAAGTAGCAAGCGGGAAGTATAATAGTATGAAAGTAAAAAGGATTCAAAATGAAAGTCACCAGCCACCAGCACGAACCACCAGCACGAACCACCAGCCACCGCTTTGCCGCTGAAAGCGGCCGCAGCATGATAGAAATGCTGGGGGTGCTGGCCATCATGGGCGTGATTACGGTCGGCGCCATCGCCATGATTTCCGCCGCCATGAAGAGCCAGAAACGCACAACTGTCCAGGACGAAGTCGCGCAGATAGTGACCGGCGTTCGGGCGCTCTTGGGCGAATACGATGATTTTTCAAACATAGACAACGCGACCATATTCGCGGCGATCGGAATGTCGCCTAAAAATCCTTATGGCGGCAGATACGAATTGTCGGTCAATCCGGCGAATCCGCAGCAGTTCATATTGTCCATCGGCGGGCTTTCTTCTTCCGATTGCACGTATTTCAAGGCCAAGGCCTGGACCGATTCCGTGGGATATACCATATCCGGCGGGAAACAGGGCGGCGCGGTGTCCGACCCCGAAAATTGCAATGCGGCCGGCGGCCAGAATAAGGTGAATATTATTTACGGAGGATAAAAGCACCCCGTGGGTGCGAGTTACAAAGTGACAAAGTGACAGAATGACAGAGTTAAATTCATCGGCTTGCGCCGGTAAGCCAATCATAGCATTCACGCAAAGCGCAGATTCTGAAACTCTGTAACTTTGTCACTCTGTCACTGCGGGCGAAGCGAGTATGATTCAACCAATAAAAATTTCCCCGACCGAGGATGGAGTCCGGCTGAATCGCTGGTTTTTGCGCCACTATCCCGGGATATCAACTGGCGAGTTTCACAAATTATGCCGCACAGGCCAACTTAGGGTTAACGCCGGGCGCTGTCGCGGGAACGAAATTTTGCACGAAGGCGATATGGTGCGGATTCCGCCGTCCGCGGCGCATTCCAAGGCGGGCGAAGCCCACGCGCGCGGCGGCGCGGCGGGGGAAAGCGGAAATCGGTTTTCGCTTTCGGATCTAGAATCCTTGCGAAAATGCATCATCCGCGACGACCCCGACATAGTCGCGTTTAACAAGCCGGCGGGACTGGCCACCCAGGGCGGGACGGGGATAAAAAAATCGTTGGACAAAATGGCCGCGGCGTTGTTTCCTTACGATACTATTTTTCTGGTCCACCGTCTGGACAGGGAAACGTCGGGAATCATAGTCTGCGCCAAGAATCAAAAAGCCGCGCAAGCCCTTGCCCAGGAATTCCAAGGCAAGACGGCCAGCAAAGAATACCTGGCGCTGCTGTCCGGCGTTCCGTCCGCAAAGTCCGGAATCATAGATAACTTTCTGGCCAAGGGCAGGGTGCTGTCCGAAGAAGAGGTGAAAGACGCCGAAAGTGACGCCGGCGCGCGCCCGCGGCGCGCGATCACGAAATACAATGTTTTGGGAGAATTGCCGGGGTTGCTGTCTTGGGTTCAGTTTATCCCCTTGACGGGACGCACGCACCAGCTGCGCCTGCATGCGTCGGTATCCCTCGGTTGTCCCATCGTGGGCGACGAGCTTTACGGCCGCGCCGAAAGCCAGCGCGATGAAATGCGGGATTCCGGCCTGCGCAGCCTTATCGGCGGGCGGCATTTGTTTTTATTCGCGCGGCGGCTGTCGTTCCGGCATCCGGGCACGGGAAAAATCGTCACGCTGGTCGCCGAGATGCCGGATTTCATGCAATCGGTTGTCCGGTTTTTGGAACTGGAGATACCGAAATAGTCATTAGTCGTTGGTCGTTGGTAATTAGTAAAAAGAATTTATTCTAACTACCAACGACTAACGACCACCGACCAAAGACTAGAAAATGCCACGCAGAAGAAGAAGATTTTATGTTTACCTGTTCAGGATAATCGTCCTGCTGCTGGCGGGCGCGGCCATATCTGTATACATAGCGTTGTCCCGGGTTAACCTGGAAACAATGCGCGGGGACATAATTTCCGTATTGTCGGATGCGACCGGGTTGCCGATAGAGATAAGCGGGACCATTTCTTGGAATTTTTCCATGCAGCCGCGCGTGGTGCTGAATGACGTTCGCATTGCGAATGCGGACTGGGCTAAAAACAAGGACGGGATAAAGATAGACAGAATTTACGCGCGGCTGGATTTGTTTTCGCTGTTCAGCGACAGGCCCACGATAAGGGCCCTGCGCATCAGCGGGCTGACCGCGAATCTGGAACAGAACGAGAAAGGCGATTATTCGCTGATCAGCAATCCGTCCGCCGCCGACAAGGATGGCGAGGTTGCCAGATACCCGTTGGATTTCGGGGCTTATGGCCTGCAATCGCTGATGTTCACGGGCATCAATATTAATATCACAACGCCGGGCATGCAGCTGAAATGGGCGGTGGACAGGTTCTCGCTGGACTATAAAAATCTTGACGGCGCGCTGCAATACAGCGGGTATATCGCCAAGGATAAGCTGGTATTTCCATTCATAATAACGATGTCCGAGCTGGATAAAACGCGCAAGGTTTACCCGATGCACATCGCGTTTGCAAATGACGGAACGCCAATCACCGCGGACGTCGCGCTGGAGCAAACCAGCCTGATCCCGATAGATTTTGTTGTAAAGGGAAAGATAAGCGACCCCCGGGTCTTGGCCGGTTATTTTGATATAGGCATGCCGCGGCTGCCGCCCGTCGCCATTAATATCGCGGGCGGATTCGGCCGCGGCAAGGTGACTTTGCGAAAGTCCGGCATTACGCTTGGGGGCAACGAGCTGACGGTGTCCGGCGGCTTTGACTGGTCGGTGGCGAATCAGCGCGGCGGCCGCCCGCGCGTGTCTGTTAACTTAAAATCTTCCAAGAATTTTGTCTTGGGCGAGGCGATTCCGGATTTATACGCCCCCGGTCCCAAATGGGTCCGGCCAAACCGCCCCCTGAACGTGTTCAAAGACACGCCGCTATACAGCGGGATGCTGCGGGAATACGACATTGACTTTTCCCTGGACTTTGCCAGTCTGAACGTGTATCGCGATTTGACCGTTAAAAACCTCCGCGCCAGCGGCAGCGTCCAAGACGGTTTTGCGGACATTTCGCTGAATGCCGATTTTTCAGGCGGCAGCATAGCGGCGCGGGTCCGGGCCGAGGATATGGACGGAATGCTGGATGCCGAGGCCGCCGGCACGGGCCGCGGCGTTTCTGTCGGGAATATTTTGGAAAGCGTGGGGGAAAAAAATATACTGGCAGAGCTGCCTGTTAATTTTGACTTTTACCTTCGCGGCAATGGAGAGAATTTGTCGGAGCTGGTCGCGAATACCTGGGGTCCCGTTCAGATTTATTCGGTCGGTTCGGGATACGCGTATTCGGAACTGGTGGCTTATTTATACGGCCAGGACTTTCTGACGTCGCTGCGCAACAGCATAACCGACATGTTCAGGTCCGCGAAAAAATCCGATCAGATGCCGATCAACTGCGCGGCGATTAATTTGAAGGTGCGCGGCGGCCGCGCGGATACCGAACGCGGCGTTGCGATCGGAACAAACGCGATTAATATCAGGGCCAAGGGATTCGTTGATTTCGGCAAAGAAAAACTTTCCGCCGCATTGGTGACGGTTCCGGTAAAGGGCATAAAGCTGTCCATCAGCGGGAACGTTGTTAATTCGCTGGAAATCAGCGGCAATCTGGCGGAGCCCGACATAAAGATCAACGGCGGCGCCATCGCGGCCAAGGCGCTGACCGCGACGGGCATAGGATTGCTGCTGGCGCCGTTTACCGGCGGCCTCGGCCTGGTCGCGGGCGCGGGCATCGGATTTTTGGCCAGCGATTTGTTGGAAAACTGGCTGTCCGATCCTATGCCGTGCCAGACCGCGCGCAACAGCGGCGCGCCCGCAATGAACGGCGATCCGGAGTGGCTGAACCTGCCGGCAAGCGATTTGGTCTGGGAAATGATTAACAATTAGTGGTCGTTAGTCGTTGGTCGTTGGTCGTTAGTCGTTGGTCGTTGGTCAGTGGTCGTTGGTCAGTGGTCGTTGGTCAGCGAACCATTTCTTTTTACCAATTACCAACGACCAACGACCAACGACTAAAAAACCAAAGGTTTTTTCATGTTTCAGTATTTTGATTCTGTTCATACTTGGATTGAGGTTGCGGAAATTTTGGTGATTTTCGCCATCGCCTGGCTGTTCTATCGGCGGTTCATTCGCGGCACCGGGTCGGAAAAACTGGTCCGGGGGCTTATCGGCCTGGGCATAATGTGGGTGGCCAGCTTAGTCTTGATGTGGCTGGGACTGGACATCCTGGGGACATTCGTGCGCTGGATCGCGATGTTCCTGTCGGTCGGGCTGGTCGTTATTTTCCAGCCGGAATTGCGAAAGTTCCTGGGCCTGATGGGCCAGGTGACATTCCTGCGCGCCATGCTGGTGCCCAGCGCGTTCCGCCAGGCATCGGATGCCGACGCGGCCGCGCGCGCGGCGGACGAGGTCTTTCGCGCGGCCGAATACATGTCGCAAAAACGCACCGGCGCGCTGATTGTTTTCCGGGACAATCTGGACGGGACCATAGAGAAAGTCGGAACAAAGATTGACGCGGAAATATCATCAGAGCTGCTGCTGACAATATTTTTCAACAAAACGCCGCTGCACGACGGCGCGGTGATAATAGGCGGCAACAGGGTCTTGTATGCGGGCGCGATACTGCCGCTGACCGCCAACAGCAATTTGGAATGGAAATACGGCACGCGGCACCGCGCGGCGATCGGAATGTCGGAAGAATCGGACTCTTACGTCCTGGTGGTGTCCGAAGAAACCGGCGATATTTCCATCGCCCACAACGGCCAGATTAAAAAATACGACGATATGAAGAAGTTGCGCGCGGCGATAGAAAAGATATTAATAAGATAATATCGTGCTGGTGGTTCGTGCTGGTGGTTCGTGAATGTTGATGAAATACGAGCCACGAAACTAAAAATAAATCCCCATGTTCATTCCCATTTCAAGCGATGTGTTGGACGGTTCGTGAATCGTGCCGCAGACGTTTTGGGCCAGGCAGAACTTATCCGGCCTGGTCGCGGCCAGGTTTGTCGTGACCAGATACGGTTCAAACCAGAAATACTTGTCTTGGTAATTTACCGATGCGCCGAATCTAAATCCGTTAGGCTGCCTCTGGCGGATGGCCGGCATGTCCGCATATACTCCGCCGGTATCGGATAGGTTCGCCTCGTGCCATGACGCGATGACCGGCTTTGCCTTTAACATTAATTCAACCTGGCGCCGGTCGCCGATTTTCTTATTGACGCCCATGCCGATAACCCCGAACCAGGAATCGCGCGTTCGTCCGTAAAACATCCGGTTTACCGTGTATGCCTGGTCATCTATATGCTCGTATTGAATTCCGCCGAAAAGCTTCAGGCGTATATCCGCGGGAAAAGACCAGACATAGTGTCCGAATGCAAGTTCCGTTTCGCTTTGCGTCTTGGGCAGGTCAGACATGGCCAGCCGCGTCCTGACCCCGGCCAGATTTTGGGAATATCCTTGGTAACTATACGTTCCGCTTTGATATTTTCCGGCCATATATCCATAGAATGCCATTGTCTCGGCCTGGTCAAATACGACCCTGGCGGTAAATCCGGGAACATAGCTGTCGCGATGGGAAATATTTATGTCCGGCTCTCGGTAATTCAGCCGCGACATATTGGTCCCCAAATAGAACCCCAACGCGCCGCCATGCGCCGCCCGCGCGGGCAAAGCAAAGGCGACACAATACAAAATTGTCAACAATTTATGTTTCATGGACATCATATTACACTATTAAAGGTGTTTGTCAAGTATTATTAAAGAGGGATTATTTGCGATGCTACCCACATCTGCCGCGACACTATTGAATTGCAGGGGCAAAGAACCACCCGACGAAATCCACTATTTCGTCGGGTCCCGACAATAATAAAGTCGCGTTTATAGGGGCGGGGTTTGCCAGCCTTGGGCGCAACCCACCCAACGACGCGCTTTGCTTGTCATCGGGGCCCGGGGAATGCGCCCTTGCATCCCTGCTGGCCAGCCTGGGATATAAATTCCAAAATTTATTGGGTTTTTGCGAAAAATCTGTTATAATTTTTAAGGTCAACAATAAAAGAAGCAAGAGGCGTTCTCATGGCAGTTAACTGGTTTGATTACGGTCGTGAAATGGGAAAAGCGACAAACGAAAAATCGCGGTGGGAGATAATTAAACAATACGCGCCCGAGATGGATAATGGTTCTTACACAACCAAGTTGCTACGCGACATAGTCAGGAATGCGCCGTCCGAGAAAGAGGCGATGAAATACATTAATGAATATGCCGCCAAATTTCCGGAAGATACGCGCGGTCTGATGAATCTTTTGGTAGAATTAGAGGCGGACCTGGGCGGAACGTCAAGGCCAAAATTCGGCCAAGTTTACGCGGACGTTCAAGATAACGCGGATAAAAGGACGATTATCGCGCGGCGGGTCAGGGACAGGCTGATAGACATTATGCCGGAAAGCGCCCATTACAAAGAGGGCGGGGAAAAGGAATCACGATACACACTGGCTAATTCCAAACTGAAAAAAATGGCAAAAATGTCCCCGGTGGTTTACACCGACCCCAAGAAAAAGGCGAAATTTGATGAACAAAAGCTGCTGAGTGAAAAACTGTATAGAGATTGGGTTTACGGCGATAAATAGTCGCGCCGGCCCGCCTACGCTTTGCTACGGCGAGACATCTTGCTGATTTACGGATTTAAGATTTACGGATTTAAGATTTGCGACTACCCCGGAAATCCACGCAATCAGAGATTGCGGGATTTCCGACCCTTCTGAGAAGGGTATTTTCGCACTCATTTGATTAAAGCCATTGAGCGCTAGTTCCCCTTCTCAGAAGGGGAGGAAAGCTTGGCAGCTATGCTGCCTTAGCTTTCCGGGGTAGTCCAATCTTAAATCCGTAAATCTTAAATCCGTAAATCAGAAAGATGTCGCGCCGTAGCGTCAGCGTAGGCGGGCCGGCGCTCTAATTATGCCACTATTTTCCCCTTGCCACGAATCGGCATTTTTTGTAAACTCAGCGTTGATTTAAGATTTATGATTTAAGATTTACGAGAACTCGTATTCTTGAATGTTGGGAATTTACAGAGAGAATGCAAATCTTAAATCATAAATCTTAAATCATAAATTTACGGAGCAAATCATGGATTTTTCAGTTTTCAGACAGGTTTTGATCAAGGCCCTGGGGCATATGCAATCCATCGTGGAACGCCGCGCCACCCTGCCTATATTAATGAATGTAAAGCTAGAGGTTGCGGATAACCTGGTCCTTTCCGCCACCAACGTTGATTTGGAATTGATAGAGCATGTCGCCGCGGACATCACATTGGGCGGCAAGACGACGGTTCCCGTCCAGATGCTCTATGACATCGTGCGCAAGCTGCCCGAAGACGCGGAAATCCGATTCAAGAAAGAGGGCGACGTTCTGGTCGTGTCATCCGGCCGCGCGGTGTTCCGTCTGCCGACGCTGCCGGCCGAAAACTTTCCCATGATGGCGGGCGCGCATCTGACCACAAAGTTCGCCATGACCACCGACGATCTGGCGCATTTGATCAACCAGACAAAGTTCGCGATTCCGACCGACGACGTTCGCTATCACCTGGGCGGAATTTATTTGCATATTACCGACGAAGGCAAAAACAAAATGCTGACGGCGGTCGCGACGGATTCACAGCGTCTGGCCCTGTGCAGCCTGCCGGCGCCGGACGGGTCCAAAGAAATGCCGTCCGTCATTCTGCCGCGGCGCGTTATCGGCGAATTGTCCAAGCTGTTGGAAGACGCGACCGTGGACGACGTCACCGTGGAACTGTCGGACACCAAGGCGCGGTTTACGGTCGGCTCTGCGACTTTGACCAGCAAGCTGGTTGACGCGCAGTATCCGAATTACCGCGTTGTGATCCCAAAGGGCAACGACAAGATATCCGTTCTTGACCGCAAATCGTTCATATCGGCGGTTGACCTGGTGTCTGTCGCATCGGTGGACAAGACCAAATCCGTGCAGCTGACATTTTCCATGAACAAACTGGTCGTGAACGCGTCCAGCCCGGACGCCGGCACCGCGACCCAGGAACTGGATATAGAATACAACGGCGACGATACGTTCACGATTGCGTTTAATGTGAAATTCTTGCTGGATATCGCGGGCCAGGTAGAAGGCGACAAGTTCCAGCTGGCGATGCAGGACCCCCTGTCGCCAACGGTATGGCAATCCACGGAAAAGAAGACCGACGCGTTGTTTATATTAATGCCGATGCGTATGTAAAAACCGCCCACGGGCGGTTTTTTTACGGTCAGTGGATTTGCAGGGGGGACATTTGTAGGGGCAAAGAACCACCCACCGAAATCTGCGATTTCGTCGGGGCCCGGTAATTATTTGCCCCTACGCAACGGGACAAATAGGGGCATGCCGCGCGGTTTATGAAAAAGTAAAATACTTGTCTATTTTTTTAATGGTTGCACGGAATGGGATTTTGCCGCCGTATTTTTCGCATTGATCAATAAGGACCGCGCTGCCTGTGAATAGTATGCACAGCTCGTCGTCCGTCTCAAACTGCAGCTGCAGGCACTTTTCCCCGTCGTTTCGCTTGCTGGGGATTATTTTATGCCCGCGGACGACTATTTCTTTGTTCAGTATTTCTTCTATGCGCCGCTTGCGTCCGTCAAGGCCGCCGCGCACCTCGGCGAAATCTGAAAATTGATGCATGCAACAATCCATTTTGTTATTGATTTGACGATAAAAGCCTTTTCTGACTACCCCGAAAACCCTTTGGTCGCGCGCAACATCGCGCGCTCCCGGGTTTTCTCCCCTTCTGAGAAGGGGAATTCGCGCTCATTTGATTAAAGGCATGGGCGCTAAGTTGCCCTTCTCAGAAGGGCCGGAATGCTTGGCAACTTCGTTGCCTTAGCATTCCGGGGTAGTATTAAGAATCAAAGCCGCGGTAAGTTCAAGAACGAAACGGCGGCTTTCCCGGTTATCGTATTTTTCCGTTTTGATGGCGGGGGTGGTTGGAACCCCACCCCGGGCGCGTTTCCACGCGCCCCTACGCAACCCCCACGAAAAGGCCGCATATCCAGCCTTGTGTCATTCAGGCATCAAGAAAGCAATGCTTTCGTCCCCCGGGTTGGCAAAAATCGTGATACAAGTATCGCGAGCCGCCACACCGCGGCCCAGAGGTCGTTGTCCGGGTTCAGGTTGTTGCCCGCGTTGTTCGCGACGTTCTGCGCGCAATCGAACGCATTGTTCCACGAAGAGCACGAGAGCCAAAGCAACAGCTTGTCAGATATGCCGCCTGCAAATCAGATTATTCTGATTTTGCACCGCAATGTTGGGAATAAATTCGGCGATTCGCAACATGGATATTTTGCAGATGCGCAAATAAACCATTCTGTAAAAATTCTGAAATCTGGTATAAATAACCAGATTTCAGAAAATGCCAAAAATTTGTTCTTGACAAATGCTATTTGTGCGCTACAATTTGGTTCAGATAATTAAAGAAAGGATCAATCATGTTTAAATTTAGCGGGTTCAGCGCAAAACCTCTGCATGGCACGCCTGTCAATCCGGCTGATTTGTTTATATTGCCGGACGGCAGAACCTTGGCCCAACGCAATGATGAACGGCGCCCTGTCCGCAATGAGATTTCCAAAAAGCGCGACCAAATAATTAGAGCAGATTGTTTGAACGAAGCAGAGAAGAAAAAATTGTTATCAGAAAATTCTTATGCCACATTGGTTCCGTCAATCACATATTCTACGGATGTAAACAAACTTATCAACGGCAACCGCGCCCAGGTCGGCGTTGCGGTTATTGACGGCCGGGTTGTATTCAGCGACAGCGCGAATAACTTTCCCTTGGAAACCAGATGGGATGGCAAAAACGACCTGCAGTCCGGCGGCAAGGTTATATATCAAAACTGGCTGGTTAATAACTTTGCGGACAGAATGGAATTCTGCACCGAGAACAGCGCGTTCAAGAACACAGATTGGGAATTCGCCATCCAGATAAGCGCGCCGTATAACGCGAAAGTTCAGCCGGAAAAATATGGCGAAATCGTAGAGAATCCGACATTTGGCAAAGAATCAATATACGGCTGCACGATGCTGTGGCTACGCAATAAGAAAACCGGCGAATTGGCGCGATTGATCGCGGATGAAACCAAATGGCTCTCGTGCTCTTCGTGGAGCAATGCGTTCGGGTGCGCGCGGGGCGCCGCGCGCAACGCGGGCTCCTTCCTGTCCCCGGACTACGACCTCTGGGCCGCGGTGTGGCGGCTTGCCGAGCAACGTGTCAAAGAACTGGCCGCGAGGAAGCGGTAACCGGAAAACGCCGGGCCCGTTGGGCCCGGCGCGGGCCGGGGGGATCGGGGGGCATTGCCCCCCGATTGTTTTTTATACATACCCCCGCCCTTGCGGCGGGGGGTCGGCCCGCGATTTTGCGGGCCGGGGGGTGGGTTTGATTAATCAAATAATCAAATTGATTCGGTTAATTTGGTTAATGGACCCATCCCCCGCCGCGCACGAAAAAGTGCCGCGGCACCCCCTGCCGCAGGGGCAGGGGGATAAAGGTCTTATGAAAATAAACCAACAAAACCTTTGGGACAAATTCATATCGGCGGAAAATTTTGAACTCGCGCTGCATAACGCCGTGCGCGGCAAGAAAGACAAGGCCGCGATCGTGAATTTTATGCGGGATGCCGCGAATAATCTGGAATCCATCCGTCGGTCTGTGATTAACGGCGATTTCAGGACGTCCGAATACCGCACAATGGAAATCACGGATCCAAAGCCGCGGACGATTTACATTCTGCCTTTCGCGCCGGATCGGATTGTTCATCACGCGTTGATGAATGTTCTGGCGCCGCGATGGACGCGGATGTTTATTCGCGATACCTATGCGTGCATTCCGGGGCGCGGGCTGCATTCCGCGTCGCGTCGCGCGATGGAATTCTGCCGCCGGAACGAATACGTTCTTAAATGCGACGTGCGGAAATTCTATCCGTCGGTCCGTCACGACGTTCTGTTAGAGATTGTAATGAAATCAATTGGTTTAATTGCCCCCTCCCATGCCCACCCACCGAAATCGGTGATTTCGGCGGGACCCGGGGTCGGGGGCTCTGCCCGCAGGGCGGTGGGGGAGGCTTTTGCTGAAAATTCACATAGCCTCCCCCCCGGCGCGCGAGAAAGCGCCGCCGCCCCCCTCCAAGGGAGGGGGGAAT
>WQUT01000017.1 GCA_009781955.1 Pseudomonadota bacterium
GCGTGGCATCCACCGCCTCGTTCCGATAGACGCGGCCGGGAACGACGATGCGGATGGGCAATTTGGATTCGTCGCCCTTTAACGACATCATAAAGCGGCTCTGCACGGACGTGGTGTGCGTGCGCAGCAAAAATGCCTCGCATTTTTTACCCCCACCCGGCGCGCCGCCGGGCGCCGCCGGCCCCCCCGCAGGGGGGGGGCTTACAGTATCTTTAATCCAGAAAGTATCCTGCATGTCGCGCGCCGGATGATGTTCCGGAATATCCAGCAGATCAAAGTTGTATTCCGGCAATTCTATTTCCGGCCCCGTCACAACGGAAAACCCCAATCGCCGCATTGCATTAATGCATCTCTGCTCAACCTCTGTCACCGGATGCAGCGCGCCGGTCGGCTGGCCCGCGCCGGGCAATGTCATATCAAACGCATCATTGGCCAGCTTTTCTTCTATAACATGCCGCGCCAACTGGGCCTTTGCATTATCCAGCAGGGATTCCATCTGTTCGCGCACGGCATTCAGCTCTGCCCCCAATTTCTGGCGCGCGGCGGCCGCGGCGTTTTTCATCTCGTCAAACTTTGCCTTTATCTCGCTCTTTTTGCCCAGGTATTTGGATTTTATATTATCCAGATCCTGGGCGGTTTTCGCAACCGAGAGGGCGTCTTTCAACGATTTAATCAGGTCGTTCATAGTTTGTATTCCTTTCCTAGCTTGGAATCCGCGGGCAGTTCCAGGATGCCGTTGTGGCCGGGGCCTTGGCCCAGCTCCCCCTCGCTGCACATCATGCCGTTGGACAGGACGCCGCGCAGTTCGCGCGCGGACAGCGGTTCGGTTTCATCCGGCAGAATCGCGCCCGGCAGCGCAAGAACCCCGACAAACCCGGGGCGCACGTTCGGCGCGCCGCATACAATCTGGCGCAATTCGCCGTCGCCCGCGTCAACGCGAAGGACGTGCAAGCGATCGGCGTTCGGATGGGGTTCCACCGCCACAATCTTTGCAACGACCAGCAATGGCGCGGGAACGGATTCCGCGCGCGCGCATTCCGCCGGTTTTGTTTTTCCCGAAAATAGTTTGCGAAAGAAATTCATTTTTACCCTCTGTCCGATAACCGCCCCGCCGCCCCCTTGGCGCACGCCCCCAAATGATGGGAACACAATAAAAGCCATCTCTTGATGGCTTTATTGTTGCATACTGCATGATAAATCGCCACCGAAATTTATTTATCGGTTTTGATAAATCGTTTCGCGCTCTCGGTCAATTTCTCAAAGTTTGCGTCGTTGGCATACGCCATTTCGGCCAATACCTTTCTGTCCAGCTCTATCCCGGCTTTTTTCAGACCGCTCATAAATTGGCTGTATGTCAAACCTGCGGCGCGCACTGCGGCGTTGATGCGGACGATCCAGAGCGATCTGAACTCGCGCTTTCTCACCCGGCGGTCGCGATATGCGTATTGTCCGGCTTTTTCGGTTTTTTCGCGCGCGGCGCGATATGTTGAATGATGGCGGCCCAGGTAACCCTTGGCCCGGCCCAGTATTTTGTTATGTTTTTGTTTTACGGTTGTCCCGCGTTTTACACGTGCCATGATTGCCCCCTTTTATTTCAAGCCGTATGGGGCCATCAGTTTGATCTGGCCTTCGTGGTTTTCGTTAAGATAGTTGGATTTTGCGCCGGCTTTGTTGGCACGTTTGGATTTGTGGCGCAGAAAGTGGTTATGCCCCGCCCGTCCGGTTTTTATCTGGCCGGATGCGGTCATGGACATGCGCTTTTTCACGCCCGATTTGGTTTTCATTTTTGGCATTTTATGCTCCGTCGTGTTCGTGGTTCGTGCTCGCGGCCCGTAAGCTGCGGCGCCCTTGCGGCAATGCTTGGCCGGTTCAGGCAGGATCATTATTACCTAAATTTCAGAAAAATCAAGAAAAATTGTTAGTCGTTGGTCGTTAGTCGTTGGTCGTTGGTATTTCGTTATAAGTTGCAATTTGAAAAATCTATTGTAATATCTGCAAAATTGTGTATGCAAGTGACCAAATACCAACGACTAACGACCAATGACCACCAACAAATCATCTTCAAAGATCTATTCCACAATACGCGCCGGAATTGTCGCGTGCCTGGTTCCCGTATTCTTCATATACATTATGATTGACAAGCCTGATTACAAAATTATGAATTCCGTGTCCGGGATTGTTGTTCCGGTCGCGCATTTTGTCGCGGACGGGGTGTCTTTCCCATTCCGCATAATCGGGCGCGCGGCACAAAACCTGCACGACGGGGCCTTGATTATGCAGGAAAATCGGAACTTGCGCGCGCAATTGGACGAATTAATGCGCGATCGGAACCAGTGCCTGGTGCTGATGGATGAAAACAAACGGCTGGGCCAAGAATTGGGCGCCGTCCGCGCAAACCCGCAGAAAGCGACCGTCGCGCGAATAATCCATGATAATTCCTCCATCGCGCACAATACCTTTATTTTGAACAGGGGCAAAAACGGCGGTGTCAGCCCCAACATGGCCGTGGTTTCTTTTGACGGCGGCCTGGTCGGCATAGTCGCGTCTGTCACGCTGGACAGCGCAAAGGTCCGTGCTTTGACGGACCCCAAATCAAACATCCCCGTGCGCGTCGCCGGCAGCGACGTTTACGGATTCCTGCGCGGGAATGGCGCGGCCGCGCCGTATTTTGAATTTTACAGCGACCCGGAATTCATGGCGAGCGCCGGCAACCGCCTGATTACCAGCGGGATAAAGGGAACCGTTCCGGACAATATCCCGGTCGGCATAGTGCGCGACGCCGACAAAACGTCCGCCAGCGTGGAATTGGTCGCGCCCGTGGGCCGGCTGCACGACGTGATGGTTCTGGGATTTGATGGAGGAGAGAAATACAAGTAGAATGGTAGATTCGCTTATGAAGAAACTAACCCATTATCTTGATATAATTTTCCCATTCGCCGCCACTCTGATTTTATGGCGGCTGGATTCGCGCGTTTGGAATCCAGGCGGCATTCTGGCCATTCTGCCGATTTTCTATTATTCGTTCGTGCGCCCGCGGGGCTTTTTCCTGCCATTCGCGATACTCGGGTGCTTTCTGTTGGATTACAACTTTGACACTCTGCTGTTCTGGACGACCATGTTCGCGATTAGCTATGGCGTATACGGGTTCCAGTCATACCTGGACATATCGCGGCAGAAGTTTGACGGGCTTTACGTCTTTATGTTTTTCTTCGGATTATGCCTGCTGATCCTGGGCGCGTGGGCAATGGCCGCGACGATGTCATTGCGGCCCGCGCCCGAAACAATTTGGTTGTTTTTATGGGTAACTGTGCTATACATGCCGTTCGTGGCATTGGCAAAGAAAATATCCGCCGCGCCTGCGGCGCGAGTGACAAAGTGACAGAGTGACAGAATTGTGGCGACCGCGCTATGCCAACCCAACAAAATTTTCAATTTTGTTGGGGCCCGGGGCGCGGATATAATTAATTTGCTTGTCACCACCGGTGACACGTTAACTTTGTCACTCTGTCGCTTTGTCACTGCGAGCGAAGCGAGCAAACTATGATAGACCGCGAAGTCGGCGCAACTTTTGACCGTCGTTCCGCGCTGCTGCTGGGCGGCGCGGCCGCGCTTACCGTCATTCTGGTCGCGCGCATGCTGCAAATGCAATTGTTCCAGCACGGCAAATACAAAAAACTTTCCGAAAGAAATTCATACCGCACCAAAATCAATCTGCCGGAACGCGGGAAAATACTGGGGTCGGGCAATACGCCGCTGGCCAAGGACGCCCCCATTTACAGGGTTTACATAATTCCGGACGAGGCGGACGACCTGAATGATCTTTTGGCGGCGGTAAAGCGCGAGCTGAACCTGAAACCGTCCGACATAGGTCGGATTCAGAAAAGAATCCAGAAACAGCGCGGGTTCCAGCCGGCGCTGGTGAAAGAAAATACGAATTGGGACCAGCTGGCGGGACTGCAAACCATGAATCTGAACGGATTGCATATAGAGCGGGGATTTTCGCGCCGCTATCCGTTGGGGCCCGCGGGCGCGCAGACGATCGGATATCTGGGCGCGCCGGGCGCGATCGTGCGGCCGGATCAGGAAGACGCCGCGCGTTCGCCGTTCTTCACAACGGGCCAGGCGGGGCTTGAAAAGGCGTTTGACGCGCAGCTTTCCGGAACGGTCGGAAAAACCGCGCTGATCGTGGACGCAATGGGGCGCGTCACCGGCAAAGACCAATCCATGGAAATCCAAAGCACGGACGGCAAAAATCTGCAAACAACGCTTTCAGAGCCGATCATGCGGAAACTTTACGAGCTGTTAGAGCCCAACAAATCCGGCTGCGGCGTCGTTATGGCCGCGCAAACGGGCGAGATTTTGGCGATGGTATCCGCGCCCAGTTACGACGCGAATAATTTCAAGGCCGACGACAGCGCGGAAATGATGCAGGACCTGCTTAAAAATCCGCTGAAACCGTTTATGAACAAAACGTTGGAAGGATTGTATCCCCCTGGCTCTACATTCAAGATAGTCGTGGCGCTGGCCGCGCTGGAATCCGGCGCGATTACGCCGACGGAAAAAATAAACTGCGCCGGCAAATGGGAATACGGAAACCATCTGTATCATTGCTGGGAGGCGCGCGGCCACGGCTGGACAGATATGGTCGGCGCGTTGCAGCATTCATGCGATATTTACTTTTACCAGGTCGCGTTGCGCACGGGGATAGAGGCTATAAACGGCATGGCGGCGCGGCTGGGGCTGGGGCAGGTCCTTCTCTCCACGCTGCCGCGCGAAATGGCGGGGATTGTTCCGGACAAGGCGTGGAAGGAAAAGAACGTCGGCATGCGCTGGCAGCACGGCGACACGATCATATCCGGCATAGGCCAGGGGTTTGTTCTGGCGAACTGCCTGCAACTTGCGACCATGATGGCGCGCGTTTCCACAAACAGCGCCGTATGGCCGCGGCTTGTTACCGGCGATCCCAAACCGGAAATCGGGTTCCAGTCGCTGGGGTTGCAGCAAAAGAACATTGATGTCGTTCTGAAAGGATTGGAAAAAGTCACCCAGGACGGCGGCACCGCGGCGGGCGCGGCGATCAATGTCCGCGGAAAGCGCATGGGCGGCAAAACCGGAACCAGCCAGGTCCGCAGCATCAGCAGGAAAGAGCGCGACATAGGCGTCAGAACAAGCGAGCAGCTGCCGTGGGAACTGCGCAATCACGGACTGTTCGTGGGATACGCGCCGACAGACCGGCCCGAATACATAGTGTCCGTCGTGACCGAGCATTCCGGCGGCAGCGGACCGGCCGCGCGCGTGGCGGCCGGGGTGATGAAGGAACTATTAAAGAGTGACAAAGTGACAGAGTGACAAAATTAATGCGTCGGCTTTGCCGACAAGCCAAATCAATCTTGTCTCCGCGCGCAGCGCGGGCCGCCACTCTGTCACTTTGTCACTTTGTCACTGCGAGCAAAGCGAGCCTTGTCACTCGCGACGAAGGAGCAAATTTTGTCCAAACAGATTCGCGTATCCAGGGCTGAAAACATGTCGCTGCGTGAAAAGCTGAACGCTTTTTCATGGCCGCTGTTCGCGCTGATGGTTTTGTGCTTGGCCCTCTCTGTCGCGATGCTGTATTCCGCGGGGCACGCCGAATGTCCACCGTCCGTGCCGGATTGCAACTGGGTTGGCGCCTGGCGGCCGTGGGCGTTATCCCAATTGTCAAAGATAATGCTGGGCCTCATCATATTCTTTATCGCCGCGTTTTCAAATATAAAGACCTGGATAAAAACGTCTTACTGGGTTTACGCGGGGGCGCTGATACTGATAATCCTGGTGACTTTCATGGGGCATACCGGCATGGGCGCGCAGAGGTGGCTGAACCTGGGGTTCGTTTCCGTCCAGCCGTCGGAGTTTATAAAGATCGCCCTCGTCATCGCGCTCGCGCGGTATTTCGCATGGTTTAATTCCACGGAATTGTCGCAGCTGAAAAATTACCTGGCGCCGCTGGCGATGATGCTGGTGCCGTTCGCGCTGATACTTTACCAGCCGGATTTGGGAACGGCGATAACGTTGGGCCTGATTACGGTCGGAATGTTCTTTATAGTCGGCGCGCCGCGAAAATGGTTCATAGTGTCGGCAATCCTGATGGCCGTCGCGGCGCCCGTCGTATGGCGCGTCGGCATGCACGATTACCAGCGCGCGCGGCTATTGACGTTCATCCAGCCCGAATACGACCTCCGCGGCGCGGGATACCAGATAAACCAGGCGAAGATAGCGTTCGGATCGGGGGGCATATTCGGCAAGGGGTATCTGTCCGGCACACAGTCCCAGCTCTCGTTCCTGCCGGAAAATCAGACGGATTTCATATTCACCATGTTCGGCGAAGAGATAGGATTCGTCGGCGCGTTCGCCCTCTTGATCATTTACAGCGCGATTATAATAATCCTGTTTCGGTACTCGCGAACCATGAAGAACAGGTTCGGGCAATTGCTGTGCTTTGGATTTATGTTGAACTTTTTCATTTATTATTTTATAAATGTCGCCATGGTGCTGGGGCTGCTGCCGACGGTCGGCGT
>WQUT01000018.1 GCA_009781955.1 Pseudomonadota bacterium
CATTCGTCGCATTTCGGTTTTAACGCCTTGCAGATATACCGCCCGTGCAGGACCATGACGTGATTGACGATGCCGTGGTATTTTTTCGGGATTAATTTCAATAATTTTTCTTCCACTTTTTCCGGCGTGTTGTCCGCGTCGGTTACCCAGCCGTATCGGTGCGCATTGCGAAAGACATGCGTGTCCACGCCGATCATTGGCGCGCCCCACAGCGCGTTCATAATAACATTTGCGGTCTTTTGCCCTATGCCGGGCAGCTTCATCAGGGCGTCGCGATTATGGTATTTCAGCGGGAATTTCCATTCCCCTCCCTCGGAGGGGTGCCGCGCTGGTTCCGCGCGGCGGGGAGGGTTTGTTACCACCAACGCATCCGCCAATCCGATAATATTTTTCGCCTTGTTGTTAAAAAACGAAATAACCTTGATATGTTTTTTCAGGCCGTCTTCGCCCAGTTCCAACATCTTTTCCGGCGTATCGGCAACGGCGAACAGGGCGGGCGTGACCTCGTTCACTTTTTTATCCGTCGCCTGGGCGGATAAAATCACCGCGACCGCGAAAGTGAATTCGTTTTTCGCCCACAGTTCAGACTTGATCGTCATATCTACCGCTTTCGGCACCTCGCGGAAATAAATTTCAGGCGTCAAAGAGATTTTCTTTGCGGGCATATTTATTTTCCCTTTATGATTTTGATTCCGAATTTGTGGCCTTCTATTTCGGTTGTAAATTCGGACGCATTCTTGACCGCGCGAAGCTCTCCGGCAAGAATATTTTCCCGAATCATGTCGCTATGCGTCGCGATTGCGAGCGAGAGCTCTTTGTCGGCCGCGTATTCCAGAATTATCCGGTCGGACACGTCCAGCCCCGCCGTCCGGCGCGAATCCTGGATAAAGCGCAGGGCGTCGCGCGCAAGCCCCTCTGCCGCCAATTCGGGCGTCACCGTGGTATCCAGCACGACGACCGCGGTATTGTCCGGCAACGCCGCGCCGGTGATACCGGGCTTTACGGTCAGTCGCATTTCGTATTCGTCGGGCATCAGCCCCCATTTTTCAGGATTAAATCCGGGTTGTTTTACCGCCGCCATGATTTCTTTCAGCTTTCCGCCCAGCCGCGCCCCGATTTTCGGCGTAATCAGATACACGAACGAATCCGCAACCGAGGATATATCGTCTGTAATTTCAATTGATTTGATATTTAATTCATCACGCATGATGTCCGTAGCAAATTCTATTTGCGCGTCATCAAAAGACGTTATGGCTGTTGTAACAACCATTTTATGCAATGGCAAACGATTACGGAGTCTGTATTTCTCCCGCAGTGCTTTGCCGGTGGCGACGAAGTCTTGAATCCAACGCATCCCAGATAAAATATAAACCTGGCCGGATTTTGGGACATATTCAGGAAATTTCTCCAAATGCACAGATTCTTTGCTGGTCAGCGCGCGGAAAATATAATCACTGATAAATGGTGCGAATGGGGCCAGCAGCTTGCAGAATTCTGTCAGGACAAAATGCAAGGTGTCAAACGCGCCCTGCTCTTCGCCCCAGAAACGTTCGCGCGAACGGCGGATATACCAGTTATTCAATATTTCCAAAAAATTTACAAACGCGCGAACCGCAATATCCGGCTTGTATTCGTCCAATGCCGCGCGCGTCTGCCTAATCAAATCGTCCAATTCGGCAAGGATGTATCGGTCAAGAACATTCGTTTTTTCGTTTTGTAGGGGCAAATAATTACCAGGCCCCGCAAAAATCGCAGATTTTTGTGGGTGGTTCTTTGCCCCTACGGTTATTCCGCCCGCGTTCGCATACAGCGTGAAGAAGTGATAAGCGTTCCAGAAAGGGGTCAGGATGTTCTTTATAGGCTCGTTGAATACTTTGCCTTCCAGGTCTATGCTGACGGGTTCCGCCTTCATAAAATTGCTGCCCAGCACAAACAGCCGCATCGCATCCGCGCCGTATTGGTTCAGAATCGCCGTGGGATCAACAAAGTTCCCGACGGATTTGGACATCTTTTTCTTGTTGTCGTCCACAATCATGCCGTTGACGCTGACCGTCTTGAACGCCGGCTTGTCAAACAGCGCGGTCGCCAGCACCATCAGCGAATAGAACCAGCCGCGGGTCTGGTCCTGGCCCTCTATGATATAATCGGCCGGGAACGTGGCGTTAAAGCGTTCCTTGTTTTCAAAAGGATAGTGCAGCGATGCGAACGGCATGGAACCCGATTCCACCCAGCAATCCAGAACATCCGGAATGCGTTTCCATCCGTCTTTTTCCAGTTTATCCAGTGTCGGCCGGTGCAGGTCGTCTATCCGGACGCCAAAGAATTTTTCAATTTCCGAAATGCTGCCGAATACTTTGACTTCGCCGTTGCGCATCCAGATCGGCAGCGGCGTTCCCCAGAACCGGTTGCGCGATACGGACCAGGGCCGCGCATTTTCAATCCACTTCATAAAGCGTTCGCCGGCGGATGTCCAATGGGTCTTTTTGGTATTTTCAATCAGACGGTCGCGGATTTTCGGAACGTCTATATACCAGCTGTCCGTTGCGCGGTATATCAGTTTCTCTTTGCTGCGGTCGCCAAAGGGATAGCTGTGTTTGTATTGCTCTTTCTTGACCAGATGGCCGGATTTTTTCAGATGCTCTATGATTTTCGGATTAGCATCAAAAATATTCATGCCTGCGAAATCCGTAACCTCTGATGTAAAATTGCCATAATCGTCCACGTTCAGGATAACGGGAAATTTCGGGTCGGTGTTTTTTGCGGCCCAAAAGTCGTCTTCCCCGAACGCAGGCGCGATATGAACAATTCCGGTTCCACTATCGTCTGATACATAATCGGCATGAATAACGGTATATAATGAAAGCCCATCGGTTCTATAGGCATCGTTGCTTTTATAGTAATCAAATAATGGTTTGTAACTGTATCCGAATATATCCGCACCAGTAATTGTATCAATGCGTTCTGCGTTTATGAATTGTTTTTCGTATGCAGGAAGCCGTGATTCTGCGATTATATATTCCGCGCCATCGCTGTCACGCATCACAGCGTATTTCATTTTGTGATGTACCGCTAATAAGGAATTTGCAGGAAGGGTCCAAGGCGTCGTCGTCCAAGCAAGTACTCGTCGGCCATGATGAGGCAAGAAGGATTTTCCTCCACCTTGTATTCCGGACAATTCAAACCAAACCGTGACCGCATCGTCAACAATATCGCGGTAATCTTGGGATGCCTCGGAATTAGACAGCACGGTTCCGAATTTCCAATCGTAAGGATTCACGCGAAAGTCTTTATACAGATACCCCTTGTCGTAAAGCTGTTTTATCCCCCAGATTACGGATTCCATATAATTCTTGTCCATGGTGCGATAGCCCAAGGTTTCGCCGCCGTCAACCCAGCGGCCGATGCGGTTCAGATAATTCACCCATTCGTTTGAATAGGTCAAAACGTCCGCGCGGCACATGTCGCAGAACGCGCCAATGCCGGTGTCGGCCACAATGTCCTTGGCCAGGCGTTTTTGCGATTTTTCCACGCTTTGTTCCGCCGGCAATCCGTGACAGTCCCAGCCCAGTTCGCGTTCCACATGCCGCCCCCGCATGGTTTGATACCGTCCGACCAGATCCTTCATAGAAGACACGCTGAGGTGCCCCCAATGCGGCAGATTGTTCGCAAAAGGCGGCCCGTCATAGAACGAAAACGGCGCGCCCTTTTCCGTCTGTCTCAGGGATTTATGGAAAGTATCATGCGTGCGCCAGAATTCCAGGATTTGGCGTTCCAGCTCCGGGAAATTCGCTTTCGTTTCTGTCTTTGGATATTGTTTAAGTGACATTTTATACTTCCCTTGTTCGGCCAGATCCCCGGGCTGCGCCTCATGCGCGCGGGAAAAAATGCCGCGCATTTCGGACGCCCCCGGGGATGACGTTTAATGAAACTTTGACTATTATAAAAAACGGGCGCGATAGCGCCCCAAGACCGCAAAATCGGGGCCCGCTTAGTTTTCTATAATGATGATGGTTTTGTTGATCATGGGCGTCATTCTAATACAAGTTTTCGCACGATTCAAGTTTTTTTAATTGTGCTCGTGGCTCGTGTTCGTGATCGGATTTGCATTTTGGCAAATATGATTTATTATCCTGAATTATGAATAAGACAAATAACAGATCAAGAGCCGCCAGCACGAACCGCCGGCGCGAATACGACGTAATCGTTATCGGCGGGGGACATGCGGGGACCGAGGCCGCGGCCGCGGCCATGCGCGTGTTGTCGCACACAATGGCTGGATCCGCCCGCCCGTCTGTTGCATTGATTACCATGGCCGAATCCGACCTGGGGGCGATGTCGTGCAACCCAAGCATCGGCGGGCCGGGCAAGTCCCAGCTTGTTTCGGAAATTGATGCGCTGGGGGGAATTATGCCCCGTGCCGCCGATATGGCGGGGATTCACTTTCGCATGCTGAATGCGTCGCATGGGCCCGCTACGCGCGCACTGCGCGCGCAGATTGATCGGAATTTGTATCGGGCGGCGGTGAAAGAGTTGCTTGGTCTAGATCCCACGGATTCACCCCTGCCCTTGCGGCAGGGGTCGCCGGCGCTTTCTTGCACGGCGGGGGATGGGTTCAGTAAATTAAAAAATCAAAATAATTCAGTTTATAGTTTTAATAAACCCACCCCCCGGTCGCCACGAAAAAGTGCGCGACCGACCCCCGCCGCAAGGGCGGGGGTAGAGCAGTATGAAAATTTAGAGATTATTTACGAACCGGTGGAATCGCTGGACCTGGAAAATAAGGTCATAAATGGCAAATATCGGGCAACGGCGATTGTTATTACAACCGGTACGTTCCTGCGCGGACTGGTCCATCGCGGGCCGGAAAAGATTAAATCCGGCCGGCTGCGGGACGACGGAACGTATCAATCGCCGGATAAAAACATATCTGGCGTTCTGGAACGCGCCGGATTTCGCATGCTGCGCCTTAAAACCGGCACGCCGGCGCGTCTGTTCGCCGACAGCATTGATTTTTCAAAATGCGAAATTCAGCCGGGCGATGAAAACCACGAATGGTTTTCAAGTTTGACCAACGACCAACGACCAACGACCAATGACTGCTATATTACCCACACGACCGCCCTCACCCATCGGATCATTCGCGACAATATCGCCGATGCGCCGATGTATAACGGCGATATTACCGGCACCGGCCCGCGGTATTGCCCGTCTTTGGAAGACAAGGTTATGCGGTTCCCGGAACACGAAACCCATCATGTGTTTTTGGAACCGGAAACCAGCGACGGGACGATTTTTTATCCCAACGGCCTGTCAACATCCATGTCGGCCGCGGTCCAGGACAAATTCCTGCGCAGCATTCCGGGCCTTGAAAACGTTCGCGTGGCGCGATACGGATACGCGATTGAATACGATGCGATTGACGCGAGATGCCTGAAATCAACGTTGGAATCCAAAGATATTCCGGGCCTATTTTTCGCCGGGCAAATCAACGGCACATCCGGATATGAAGAGGCGGCGGCCCAGGGCCTCGTCGCCGGCGCGAACGCCGCCGCTTACGCGGCGCGAACCGAAAGCCGAAAGCCGAAGGCCGAAAATATTGATGGAAATTCGGTTCTCGGTTTTCGGTTTTCGGCTCTCGTCCTTGATCGCACCAATTCAATGATTGGCGTTCTGATTGATGATATTACGACGCTGGGCGTGGACGAGCCTTATCGCATATTCACCAGCCGCGCAGAATACCGGTTGAGCATTCGCGCGGATAATGCTATATTCCGGCTGGGGCCCATGGCGCGCGATTTGGGATTGTTATCGCAAGAACGATATGAGAAAATCAGCAGTCAGCAATCCGAAATCAGCAATGAAATTGATAAAATGTATTCCGGTTATATCGCGCGGAATGCGCGCGAGATAGAATCCGTGCGCCGCGACCTGGATATAAAGATTCCGGCGAACTTTGATTACGCCGACATGCCTGGACTGACCAACGAATTGCGCGAAAAGCTGGGCCGCACGCGCCCGGAAAACATCGCCGCGTTGTCGCGCATCCCGGGAATCACCCCGGCGGGAATAATGGTGGTGCTGCGCCGTTGCAGGGGCGGGGTCCGCCCGCCCCAATGATTTGGGCGCGATGCCCGCCCAACGACGCGCTTCGCTTGCCGTCGGGGCCGGGGGAATGCGCCCCTACAATTTTTTCCTGTAATCATCCAACGACACGACGCGCTGGTCATCGGGCTTTTTTTCTTCCAGCGGCAATTCCAGATTATCTTTCGCATTTTGATTCGCGCCGGGTTGGAATTGCAATATGAAATCCACGGACGGGTCTTTGAATTCAACGAGGGCCGAAAACGGCACGCGGATGTAAAACGGGCGCCCGTCAAAGGTCAGCGTCACGCCGAATTCTTCGTCGGAGACATTCAGGTTGGAATAAGACCATTGCAGAACAATCGTCATCATTTCCGGGTATCGGATTTTAAGGAAGTCCGGAATCACCACGCCGGGATCCCGCGTGCGGAAAGTCAAAAAGAAATGCGCGCCTTCGCCCAGGCCGTTTACCTTGGCGAACGACAAGGCCTCTCTCACCACCATTTTCAGCGCGCGTTCCAGTAAATTTTGATAATTGATATTCTTCATTGCTCGCTCTGCTCGCAGGTCGTTGGTCGTTGGTCGTTGGTCGTTGGTCGTTGGTCGTTAATTAATTAACAATTGTGGATATAATACAAAATATATAGATTAAAATGCAAACGATAACTTTTTAATACGAACGACCAACGACTAATGACCAACGACCGTTCCGTTAACGCAAGTTATAAATAGCGCGTCCGGAACGTCGCCGAAAACGGCGCGTTCCAGTCCCGTCGCCCATACTTGCGCGGACATATCGCCCAATTCCGCGAAGAGTTTCGCGCGCGCGGCGGCGTCCAGGTGCGCGGCCGCCTCGTCCAGCAATATGACCGGCGACATCCCGGTCTTGGTTTTTATCAGCCGCGCATGCGCGATAATCAGCCCCATCATCATCATTTTCTGCTGGCCCGTGGACGCCATGCTTGCCCGTTTGTTCAGGCGCGAATCAAACATTCCAAAGTCGGACTTATGCGCGCCCTCGGCGCTCATCTTGTCCGCGATCAATTCCCGATTGTTCGCCAGGTATTCCAAATATTCCCGTTCCGCGTCCGCCGCCGCGATGCCGGCGGCCAGCCTGTCTTCCAGCCAGCCGGAAAGAGTGACGAAAGCCGAAAGCCGAGAGCCGGAATCCGTGGCGCTATTCGCGACTTTCGGTTCCGGGCTTTCTGGTTTTGATAGCTCGTGATTTATCTCTCCCGCGTATTTCACCCTTGCGCCGGCGACGGCGACCGCGGTTTCGGCCAAATGTTTCTCTATGGGGCAAAGCCAGTTGTGGTCCGATCCGTTTTTCAGCGCGAACGCCCGTTCGGACAATAATTTCGCCAATCGCGCCGTCCGCCCCGCATGCGCGGGCGCGAAGCTGGCCGTCAACCGGTCAAAAAACGCGCGCCGTTCGGACGCCCCGTCCAAAAACAGCCGGTCTTCGCGCGGGGTGATCCATACCATCCGCAAATATCGCGCGCAGTCGGATATGGCGGCGGCGTCATTGTCAATCCGCGCGCGTCGGCATGCGTCGCCCGCGCTCCATGCGACCGATAGCGTCGTGCCGTCCGCCAGTTCCGCGGATACCGCGAATCCGCCCGCGCCGGTGTCGCGCGCAACCTCGGCCATCGTTGCGCCGCGCAGGCCGCCGTTTCCGCCGAACATGGAGACGGCCTCTAACACCGCGGTTTTTCCGCCGCCGTTACCGCCGGTGATGATTATATTGCGATGGCCCGCGGATTTTATCCTGGTGCGCGCGTGATTCCTGAAATCGGTCAATGTAAGGGCTTCAATCATGCAAATGTTGTATCAAAAAATGGGACAGTGTTCAACGTAAAAATGACAGAGTGACAAAGTGACAGAGTGACAAAGTTGCGGCGTTGCGGCAAAGCCGCAACAAATAATAGCCGTGCACTTTGTGCGCGGCTTCAATAACTCTGTCACTCTGTCACTCTGTCACTAATCTCTTGCTCTACGGTCAGTTGGAATTGCTGGTGGGACCGAACAGATTCGCGCTCGCACGAATCAAACCAGTTGTCTATCGCATCCAACAGGGCCTCCAAATATTTCGGAATCTGCGCGGTGTCGCCCTTGTATTCCCATTCGTTCACCGTATACGCGGCGGATTTCGTTATTTGTATGATCAGCTGGATCTGGCGGTCGCTCAGCACGTTCGCGCGCGCGACCTTGTATGTTATTTCATTCAGCAATTTCTTGTGCGCTTTCAGAAACTCTATGTCTTTATCGGTGATTTTCGCGGCGCGTTTTATTTCCGGCGCCTTCATGCGCAGCATTTTCTGGATTGTCTTCCAGTTCAGCGGCTGTCGGATGTTCAGCATGATCCGCAGGTCTTTCAAGAGCTTCAAAACAATTGAATTCACGTCAAAGGTCATGCTTTCGGCCAGCTTTTCGTTAACATTGCTGGATATTTTATAATTAACGTATTCGTAAAGCAGAAATATCAGCGGAATCGCCAGCAATGACGCCGCGACATTGGACATCAGGCCCAGCAGATTCGTATCGTTCGTATTGTCCACGGACAGGATATAAACGACTATGCCGCCCGCAACGGACAGGACATAGGGTATGGATTTTAATAAAATAGTTTTGAACTTCATCTTGAACCCCCAAAGACACGCAATTATTATACCCTATTTTTTGTGGTTTTGAAAGCCCGCAGTGCAGATCGGCGCGGATAATAAAAACGCCCCGCAAAGGGGACGATTGGCGCGCCATCCGACCTGTCCGCCGTAGTTTTAGCGAAGGAGGAAGCCCCGCAGGGGCGAAGGATGGTGGGATTGCAGGGATTCGAACCCTGGACCCAATGATTAAAAGTCATTTGCTCTACCAACTGAGCTACAATCCCACGGTCGCCGCGCATTTTGACATACGATTTGGCAAAAATCAAGCGAAAATCGGCAGTTCTCGCAAATTTCTGTTGAAAATTATAAATGCTTTGTTATAATGCGCCCCTATCGGACGCGTAGCTCAGTTGGTTAGAGTATCTCCTTGACATGGAGGGGGTCGGAGGTTCGAGTCCTCTCGCGTCCACCATTTGATATTGCCGTGGGATTTTCCCGCGGTTTTTAATTTCAACCTGTGGACTCAAAGCCGGGTTTTCAAAAATTCTTATTTTCTGGTTGGTTTTGAATCTTTTCTTTTGGCATCGGGTCCTGATATGACTTTAAAATGCGTTGCCGTTCTTTTTCCAAGACTTTGCCATCAATATCAACATAGACACATTCTTGGCAGCAGCCTAGAATATCCAATGATGTTTTGGGCAAAGCACATTTGTTCTTTTTCCAATAAATGCAAAAATGATTTTTACAATTCATCTCAGCTCTCGGCTTAATAGGTCATTATACAAAACTATTGGAAAAATGTCTATCTATTTATAATTGATATTATGAATAAAAGACAAGCCCAGAAGCTGAGCGACCAAGTAATAACAAGCCTTCGCAAACAAAGGCTTGGTAAAAATATTACCCAATATAAACTGGCCAAAGAAACCGGTATCAGCAAGAGTTCTATATATTACATTGAAAGCTTGAAACAGCGCCCGACTTTATACACTCTTTTGATGATTGCAGACTATTTGGAAGTTAATTTATCCGATATTATTAAACAGTTTGAGGATAAATAACGCAACCTGTGAAAGGGGAAGGCAATTTTCATTTTCAGGCGGTAAATTCCAATATAATCCGAACCAATTTTAATCGCGGTTTTTGCGGTTTTATTTTTGACTTTGCATTTTTTGTGATATAATTCACGGATAAGAGAGAATGTTATGAAATCAAAATCAGCGATTTTCGCAACTGTATCGGTTGTCACTTTGTCACTCTGTCACTTTGTCACTTCCGCCGCGTTCGCGGCGGACAAAGACTGCGCCACGCGCAAAACGACCCCGGACGGCCCCCAGACTTTGCAGCAGATTGTTGAACTGGGGCTGTGCCGCAATCCGCAGACTTCGGCCGCGTATCTTGCCGCCGAGTCGGCGCGGCTGACTAAAAATACCGGATACGCGCCGTATTTGCCGTCCGTGGACGCATCGGCCAGCGTTTCCGACCAATACATGAACAAGCAGTGGCAGGGCAGGAACTATGGCGCGTCGCTGTCCGCGACATGGCTGATTTTTGACTTTGGAAAGAGATTGGAAAATCTGAACCAGATGGCCGCCGTATGGCGCGCGAGCGGATTTGATTACAGCAATACCGTTCAGAATTATGTTTACAAGGTGATCGCCGCGTATTACGGCCTGCTGACCGCGGATGCCCAGGTGAAGTCCAGCGCGGGGCTGGTAACCGTATCGCAAAGCGCGAAAGACACCGCCGCCAAAAAATTCGCCGCCGGCGCGGCGGCCAAGGCCGACGTTCTCCAAGCCGAAACCAACCTCGCCTCGCGCCAGTTGGATCTGCAGCGCGCCCGGAACAACCGCGAGGTGGCCAAGGGACAGCTGTTGTATTTACTGTCCTTTGCGCAGAGCCAGGAATTGAAAATATCCGACATGCCGGCGCAGTTCGGCGGCGCGACCGAGATGAAAACGATTGACGAGCTGATTGACAAGGCGAAAAAGACCCGCCCCGACCTGTTGTCGGCCCAGGAAAGCGCGAACGCCGCCTGGCACCGGCGCAATTCGGCGTTCCTGTCCAATCTGCCGTCCATATCGGCCAACGGGTCGCTGTCGTATAATCCAGAGCGGACCTTTGACCAGTTTGGCAATCCGAATGACAAGCTGGGGGGCGGCATCGGCATACGGGCATCGGTGCCTATATTCGCGGGCTTTGCCAACGTCTATAATGTCCGCGCGCAAGAGGCGAATTACGAGCGCGCCCAAGAACAGATGCGCGACAAGGAAAACAGCGTGGAACTGGACATCTGGACCGCGTATCAGAATTATCAGACCGCGCGCCAGGTCCTGGGCCAGACGGACGTTCTGTTGAAATCCGCGACCGAGTCCGAAAAAGTGACCGGCGGAATGTATAAGGTCGGGCGCGCGACAATGCTGGACTGGCAGACGCAGCAGGCGAACCTGGCCGATGCAGAGAGGCAGAACATATCCGCGCGTTACGATTTGTATGTGAAACGCGCGGCCCTGGCCCAGGCCGTGGGCGACCTGAAAGAAGAATTGGACAGCGGGGATAATAGTGACAAAGTGACAGAGTGACAAAGTGACAGAGTGTCGGATTAATAATATATTTACTTGTCGCCATAGGCGACACATTAACTATGTCACTTTGTCACTCTGTCACTGAAATGAACACGGAGAGAATGATGAAGAAACAGAAAAAACCAGCGGCGGCAAAACAGCGCAAAGTAAAACCAACAGCGCAAGTGATAGAGACCGAGCGGGAGCCGCAAGCCTATACGCCCGCGGTAAAAAAACAATCCAAATTTAAAAAAATATTCGGCTTTGCCGGACGCCCGTTGCGCTGGCTGTGGCGGCGGAAATGGTGGGTGATTGTCGCGGCCGCGGTGCTATTGGGGGGATATTACTGGCTTTTCGCGGGGAAATCCGACCAAGCGGCGAATCAATTCGTCACCGTGCCGGTCATGCGCGGCAACCTGCGCCAGGTTGTGACCGCAACCGGCGAGATTCGGCCGGTAAACACCATCAGCGTCGGTTCGCAGGTCAGCGGAATCATCAGTCATATTTACGTGGACTATAACGACCGGGTGACCAAGGGCCAGGTATTGCTGACCATTGATCCGTCCGTTCTGCAATCCACCGTTGATGACGCGCGGGCCGCGCTGGATTCCGCGAAATCCCAGCTGTCTTTTGACCAGTCGGAGTATAAGCGCAGCCAGACATTATTCAACAGCGGCTACATCGCGCGATCTGAAATGGAACAGGCCAGAACCAAGTTTGAAACGTCCCAGCAATCCGTAAAGCGCGCGCAGTCGCAATATGATCGCGCCATGGTCAATCTTGGCTATGCGACGATCACCAGCCCTGTGGACGGCACGGTCATCGCGCGCAAGGTGGACCTCGGCCAGACGGTCGCCGCGTCGTTCCAGGCGCCCGATTTGTTCTCTATCGCCGAAGACCTGACCAAGATGCAGATTCAGACCAATGTGTCCGAGGCCGACATAGGCATGGTAAAGGAAGGGCAAAGCGTGACGTTCACGGTGGACGCATATCCGACCCAGACCTTCAAGGGCGCGGTCCAGCAGATACGGCTGTCCCCGACGACGACCCAGAACGTCGTTGTATACACCGTGATTATTGATGTGGACAATTCCGATTTGCGCCTGATGCCCGGCATGACGGCGTTCGTCACCATCGCCGTCGCGGAAAGGGCGGACGTGTGGAAGGCCCAGAACGCGGCGTTCCTGGTGCGCGATTTGAAATCCTTGTCCGACGATCCGTGCATCCAGGACGGAACCTGCACACCGCGGAATACTCTGCTGGTCCAGGGCCCGGACAAGAACGCGACGGTTCGTTTGGTTCCGTTCAAGAAAGGGTTGGTGACCGCGACGGAAACGGAAATCATCGCGACAGATGACGCGAAACCGGTGTCCGCGGGCGACAAGATAATAACCGGCAAAACCGGCGCCGCGCCCAAAACCGCAACCGTAACGCCGTTCGGCGGCGGGGGCGGCGGCAACCGCGGCCCGGGCGGCGGCGGAATGCGCATCGGGGGATAAAATGAAAACCGCAAAGCCCCAGCCGCCGAAACAGCCGCTCGTCATTTCTTTAAACAAAATTTGCAAAGATTTCCCCCTGGAAATGGGCGGGGTTCAGCGCGTGCTGTTTGACGTGACGTTTGACGTCCGCGCCGGCGAGTTCCTGTCGGTCATGGGGCCCAGCGGTTCCGGAAAGTCAACATGCATGAATATTATCGGCGCGCTGGACGTGCCGACATCCGGAACGTATCAGCTATACGGCAACGATATTACCAACATGACGTCGGATATGCTGGCGACCGCGCGGAACGAATACATCGGATTCGTGTTCCAGAATTTCAATCTGCTGCCGCGGCGGTCCGTTTTGGACAACGTCATGCTGCCGCTGATGTATCGCGGGCTGGACCTGTCCGAACGCGCGGACCGCGCGCGCGCGATGCTGAAAAAAGTAGGGCTGGAAAAATTTGAACGCTATAATCCGACGCAGTTGTCCGGCGGAATGAAGCAGCGCGTGGCGATCGCCCGCGCATTGGCCGGCGATCCCAAGCTGATACTGGCGGACGAGCCGACCGGCGCGCTGGACACCAAAATGAGCGACGATATTCTGGATCTTTTTCAAAAGCTGAACCGCGAGACCGGGATAACCATAGTGATGATCACGCACGAATTTGACATCGCGCGGTATTCGCGGCGCCTGATCCATATTCGCGACGGCCGCATAACCCACGACGGCCCGGTGCCGCGGGACGAGAGGGTGCTGTGATTTAAGATTTAAGATTTACGAATTTAAGATTTGCTAAGAGGCGGGAAATGACATCGGAAGAATTAAGGCAAAGAACAAAAAAATTTTCTTTGAGAATTATAAAACTGGTGGATGCTTTGCCCAAAACAACATCGGGCAAGGCGATTGCGGGGCAATTGGTTCGCTCTGGCACATCGGTCGGCGCAAATTACAGGGCCGCGCTGAGAGCAAGATCAAAACCTGAATTCGTCTCAAAGGTAGGGGTCGTTATTGAAGAGAGCGATGAAGCCCTATTTTGGTTGGATTTAATAATAGAAGCCGAAATATTGCCTGAATGTAAAGTTGCCCATTTAAGAAAGGAGGCGGACGAACTTTTATCTATATTCTGCGCCACCAAAGCGTCCGCCCAAAAAAATCTTAAATCCGCAAATCTTAAATCTTAAATAAAAGCGAAGCACAATGACCTTTAACGACATCTTGAAAGAATCCTGGCTGTCTATATCGGGAAACAAAATCCGGTCGTTTCTGACGATACTCGGCATAATCATCGGCGTTATGGCCGTCGTCGTAATGATGTCTGTCGGCGACGCCGTCCAGAAACAGGTGACGGGCCAGTTTTCGGCATTGGGCACCAACACAATTATGATCCGCGCGGGCGCCGCGCAGGCCGGCGGCGTGCGCACAATGTCCGGTATCCAGACGCTGAAGATTGCGGATGCCGAGGCCTTGGGCCAGTTGCCCGATGTGGACTACGCGACGCCCGTGCGCACGTCCAGCGGGACGCTTGTGTTCGGGAACAAGAACTGGACCACCAGCGCCGTCGGCAGCTATCCGGCGTATCAGACCATACAGAATATAGAAATGGCCCGGGGAGCGTTCTTTGACGCCGCGGCCGTCCGCAATGCCGGCACGTATGTCGTTCTGGGCCCCACCGTCGCGAAAGAACTGGAAATGGACGACGATCCGATCGGCCAGGTGATCCGCATGAACGGCGTGCCGCTGGTCGTCATCGGCGTTACCAAAGAGAAAGGCGGCGCCGGAATGGCCAATACCGACGACATGGTTTATCTGCCTATCACTACGCTGCAAAAGCGGGTCATGGGATCGCGCTTTCCGGATTCCGTACCGCAGATAGTGCTGAGGCTGGGCGCGAACGCCGACAACGCGCTCGTGACTGATCAGATTACCGCCCTGCTCCGCGAGCGGCACAATCTGAAAGACGACGCCCGCGATGATTTCCAAATAACGGACATGAAGCAGATTATGGATACAATGAACACCGTCACCGGGTTCCTTAAAATGCTGCTGATGGCGATAGCAAGCGTGTCATTGCTGGTGGGGTCCATCGGGATTATGAACATGATGCTGGTATCCGTCGCCGAACGCACGCGCGAAATCGGCATAAGAAAGGCCATCGGGGCCAAGGAAAAGCACATTATAATCCAGTTCCTGTCCGAATCGGTTTTAATATCGTTCATGGGGTCCGTGCTGGGGTTCTTGCTGGGCGTGGTTTTGTCCCAGACGGTTCTGCCCGGCGTTATGAATATGACGGTGCCGCTGAACATCTGGTCGGTCTTTTTATCAATCGGCGTCGCCGGCGTGGTCGGAATCGCATCCGGCGTATTCCCCGCGTTAAAGGCGGCGAAACTGAACCCGATAGATTCGCTGCGGTATGAGTAATGAATAATCGCTTGAATAATGTATTCAAAAAAGATAAGATTCAAACCACGGGTTTATAAAAGCGTCCTAAAAAACCGTTCGGTTTTTTAGGACACCTTTCTTGCCCGTCTCAAAAATAAAAACCCCCAGAAATCTGCGCATTTTTCGTTGCCCCTGTTTTGTCAGTCAGCGGGTAAAAAAACCGAACGTTTATTTTCCCTGGTTGGGTTCGCATGATTCCGGCAGTTTTCCGCATGGTTGCGGCATTATGCGCATTTGTAGGGGCAAATAATTATTTGCCCCTACAATGGTTCGGACTGGGGACAGGCGGCGCATACGCTACTCAGATCGCAAACGTCGGATATGTTCACGCCTATATCGCCGCAAAAACCGGCGTTACAGTGCCGATAAACCCCGTCCAAACAAACGTCGCCCAGGCCGTCAATGTGCATTATCTGCTGGCCGTTATTGATAAGCTGAACGAACTGTCGCCGGCCAGCACCGCTACGACTTACCAAACGCATCCGCGTGCGACACAGCAAGTGGCGGATACCTGGGCCGTGGCGAATGCTGTAAACCGTCTGTTCAATTGCAACGTCGGCGGATATTGGAAACAGGTGACGGTTGGCACAGGCAATCACCTTGACGGCGGCGGTGCGAACGACGGCAGCGGGACGGGCGGCAGTGTCCGGTGCGTGACGTGCTCTGCGGGCTCATTTTGCCCCGCGGGCCAGGAAACGCCCGTATTATGCAACACTCTATCCGGCGTGAATCCCGTTGGCGGATCGTTTGCGTCGGTCAGTCCTTTTGGCGCGAACACGGACTGCAGATACACCGCGCCGAATAAAACGATAACGGGCTGCGCATCCGTGACATCACAGCAGGTCGCGTATAACGGCGCGTCTTGGCCGGCCAGCACGTATTCGGTATCCGCGAGCGCGGGATACTATATATCTAATAACAACACATCCGGCGCGACATGCACGATATGTCCCAAGGACTATTATTGCACCGGCGGCGCCAACGCGGCGGTGCCATGCAGCACGATAGGCGCGGGATATGTGACCGATGGCACGGGCGCAAGCGCAAGCAGCCAGTGCCATGCGCCGGCCCCCCTTATAGCCAAAGACATGATTTGTTATAATGATTCCACAAATACTACAATCAGCTATACCGGGGGAAATACCAATATGAACTGCAATTGGGGTTTTGGTTCGCAACCAGTGGCCGGTTTCTCTGGATATTATGTAACCGGCACATGCACGAACAACCCGAATCCATCGGGTTGCAATGGATACTGCTGCTATGATTGGTCGTCATCGTCATGCCTGGGCTCTCCGACATATAGTGCCAGCGGCATATACTGCTGGTGCAGATTAATGCGAATCTCTGACGGAGCATTCGGCAGATATTATGTGTCCGAGGGCGATAATGGTTCTGCGTCGGGATGTGCAAATAGATGTGCGGGGGCTTGCATAGGATACGTTAATAACGCAGGCGTGATCAATAATTCTATGGCCAGCGCTTTGCTAAATTCCTGGTGATGCCGCCGCCGCACCATGCGACACGATTCAATGGGATCCGGATCCCATTGATACAGGTAATTTTTACGCTGCCCCTATTTTTTACAGAATCCCCTGAATTTTTACAAAAATTCAGGGGATTTATTATATAAATGCCGGTTTTTATAGCAAATGCAAGCAGTTAAGCATTATTTCATATTAAAAAGCCTGAATATTCAGGGAAATTATCATGGGGACGGATATTATTTGCCCCTACAAATTACCTCTGCAATCTCTTCCAAGTGTTTCCGCGATTCAAAATGAATCGTTATATCCCCTGCCCCGCCTTTTCTTTCGCGGATTTTCACATTTGCGCCAACCGCGGATTTCAGTTTCTTTGCATATTTCGCAACTGTTTCGGGCGGCAGAGAATTTGCCTGAAAAAACCGGCTTTTTGATGACCGCGGCACCGATTTTACCAGGCTTTCGGTGTCGGCAACAGAGAGCCCCCTGCCAACAATCTGGCGCGCCAGTTCGTCCGGGTTTTCCGCGACAGCGATTGCGCGGGCGTGCGACGCCGAAATCTCGCCGCTCACCACCATTTTCTTTACCGATTCGGGCAATGTTTCCAGGCGCATAATATTGCGTATATAGCTTTCCGATTTGCCGATTAAACGCGATATGTCTTTGTGCGCATACCCGCACTTTTCCATCAGATTTTTATAGGCCGCGCCCTCTTCCAACGGGTTCAGATTTTCGCGCTGGACATTTTCAATCAATGCGATTTCCATCGCGTTCTCGGTCGCCACGTTCTTTACCAATGCCGGAATTTCCGGCAATCCCGCCAGCCTGCTGGCGCGCCAGCGGCGTTCGCCCGCGATGATTTCGTATTGCTGCGCGCCCCCCAGTCGCACCAGAATCGGCTGCAACACACCTTTTTCGCGAATGCTGGCCGCCAGATCGGCCAGTTCCGAATCCGCGAACGTCTTGCGCGGCTGATCCGGATTAGGCGCGATCTGGGCAATCGGAATATTGCGCACGACCACGCGCTCGCCCCCAGCCAGCACTGAAATTTCAGGCGAATTTCCCATTTCATTTTTCAGGTCGGCAAGTCCCTTGCCCAGTCCAAATTTTGATGGCATAATAGCCCCTTTTGGTAACTGGTGATTGGTAAATGGCGACTGGTGTTTAATGTTTCCAGTCACCAGTTACTAGTCACCAACGCCGCCTTCGGTGGCGTTTACTATTTCCGTCGCAACACGCAGGTATGCTTGGGATCCCGGCGAACCGAAGTCGTAAAATAACGCCGGTTTTCCATGACTTGGCGCCTCTGACAACCTCACATTCCGCGGCACCACGGTTTTGAATACCTTGTTTCCGAACGTTCCGCGGACATCTTCCTCTATCGCGCGCGACAAATTGTTCCGCCGGTCATACATGGTCAGTAACACGCCCAATATATTCAGGCTTTTGTTCCATTTTGCCTGAATTTCCGACACGTTATTCATCAGGTGCTGGATCCCTTCCAGCGCGTAAAATTCGCATTGCAGCGGCACAATTATGGAATCCGCGGTCGTGAGGGCGTTTAAGGTCAAAAAGCCGAGGGCAGGGGGGCAATCCAGCAGGATATAGTCATAATGCGCCGCCAGCGGTTTCAGGGCGTCGCGCAGCCGGTATTCGCGGTTTTCCATATCCAGCAAATCAACCTCTGCCCCCGACAATCTGGGGCTGCTGGGCAGGATATGCATGTTTTCAATCGCGGTGGAAAGTATATTGTCGGCCGCCGCCGCGGTTCCCATAATTACATCGCGGACGTTTTGTTCATGGCCGCTGCGGACAAAGCCCAGGCCCGTTCCGGCGTTTCCCTGGGGATCCAGGTCAACCAACAGAACGCGGCGCTTTATGGCGGCCAGCGACGCGCCGATATTGATCGCGGTCGTTGTTTTTCCAACCCCGCCCTTTTGATTTGCAAAAGCGATTATTCTTACCATGTATTGTATTTTCCTTGAACAAAACATAGAAAATCGCCGCGATTCGGTCAAGGGATTTAAGATTTAAGATTTAGTGATTTAAGATTTGTTAGTATATTCTGAGGGTTGCCGATTAATTCGTGCGAAATGCAAAATATAATTAGTGTCAACACGACCTAAATCAGCAAATCCGTAAATCATAAATTTCTGCAACAAACCCGTCCCCCGTTTTTGATGGGAAAAGTTCATACCCGAAATCATATTTAGCGTTAGCCGTGCGGATTTCGTCCAAAATTTGTCGGCCTTTTAATAAAAAAAGCCTGTTTTTATAGGGAAAAACCATGTCCAGAATTTTAATCAACGGGGCGAACGCGCGCGCCGTGAAAACGGTTGGTGATTGTCGGTCGGCGGAAATCCGGTGTTTTTTCAGGTAATCTTCCACCCGCCCGTGAAATATTGTCAGGTTGGACAGGCCTAATTCGCGCTTTAATTCCATCAAAAAGCCTGTTTTTTTAGCAACCGATTCGGTGCATGTCACGTTATAACCCAGTATCGCCAGAACAACACCGGGGAACCCCGCGCCGGACCCCAGGTCAATCACGGACGCATCATGCGGGATATATTCCGCCAGCTGCGCGGAATCGTCAAAATGCCGCGATTCTATTTCGCTCAGGGTACTGGGCGCCACCAGATTCATGCGCCCGTTCCATTCGCGCAGCAACGCCGCATATTTTTCAAATTTTTCGGATATTTCCATAATGCTATTGCACCTTTACCCTTGAATTGTATCATGTTTTAATCTAATATTCAAAAACTATGAAAAAAACCGCGAAAAAAAATAAAAATCTTTTACCCAACTGGCGCGCGGCGGCCATCGTTGCCGCCGGCATGTGCGTTATAACGGGTGCGACCGCGTATCTGTGGCATGTCGCAAATCGTCCGCCGGAACAGAAAGATTACGTTTACGAGAACACCGGCTATGGCTTGTTTCTGGCGGAACAGCACGCATTATACATGAATGATTTTGAATCGGCCGCGAAATTTGCCGATCAATTGTCCGACGTTGATATAAACATTGTTAATACGGCGGGCCAGGTGTCCAGATTTTTGGCCGGGAATCTGGACGATTCCGCGCGTTCGCTGAAAAAGGAAACGCGCGTTCCGCTGCAGCTGATCTATGCGACGCATCTGATCAAGAACGGCGACTGGGCAGAGGTTTACAGCCGTTTCGCCAATAATAATTCCGGCGTTCTGTCCCCTATCCGAATATGGTCGTCGGTTGCGGTGGGCAAGGACGCGGACGCCATAAAATTCGTTGATTCGTTAAAGCACACCAGCGAGTCTTGGCGCAATTTTACCGTCGGCATGATTTACGCCGAAACAGGCCGGAAAATTCAGGCAAAAGGGCGGTTCGGAAAAGTATCTTTGGACTTTTTGAACCTCAACGATTATGCGTATCTGATGAATTTTTACAAGACCGTGGGTTACGATGATGCGGCGGGCGAACTGCGCGCTAATTTCACCAGCCGGCCGGCCGGCCTGTATATGCTGAACCAGGACGCGGGCATTGATCCGGCGGCGTATGCGGGGGCGCGGGGGGCGCTGGCTTTCTCGCTGATCCAGACGGTGGCGCACAGCGCGCCGATGATGCAATCGGATCTGGCCATCATGCTGCTGCGGATGGCCGAATTGGTCCGTCCGGATGCCGCGGCCGACAATGGCGCGGCGGGCAACGATGACGCGCTGAATTACTATACCGGGATGTATTTTTATGAAAACGATGGAAATTACCGAAAGTATTTTGACAGAATCGGCAAAAAAAGCCCGTATTACCCGTTCATTTTGTTAAAGAACGCGGACAAGGTCGGCGATTTTGACAGCATGCGGGCAGAGCTTTCGCGCGCGGTGAAAAAGAATCCGCTGTTTGTGCCGGCGATTATGCGGCTGGTCGGGATAAATGTTCAGCACGGCCGGCAGAATGACGCCCTCGGCGTTTTGGACGGGGCATTGGGACAGCCGAACCTCGGCGACATAGGGCGGGCGTTCTTGCTGAAAACCCGCGCGCGGGTCAATCTGGCGTTCGGCGACATAGCGAACGCGCAAAAGGATGTGGACGCGGCGACGGCGACTTTGCCCGCCGACGCCGGCATTTTATCGGAACAAGTGCGCATTTGGATTGCAGAGAACAAGAATCTGGACGAAGCTTATGCTTATTCCCTCGCGTTCGTTAAAAAATACCCGTCGGAAATAGAGGCTTGGGATACCCTCGGCCTGGTGGTGTGGAAAAAAGACGGGGCGCGGGACGCATTGGCTATTTACGAGAAAGTCGGCTGGGTCGCCGAATCGGTTTCGTCTTTGTTTGAACATCTGGGGGATGTTTACGCGGAACTCGGCGACGCGTCCGGCGCGCGCGACGCGTATTTGCGGGCGCTGAAACTGTCCGACGACGGCCTGACCATAGAATCCGTCCTGAATAAAAAACTAAGGAATTTGAAATGAAGGTTGCTGTGCTGGGCGCGGGCGCATGGGGAACCGCGCTGGCGATCGTGTCTGCGCGGGGCGGGAACGACGTTGTTATTTGGTCGCATACCGGCGCGGTGGCGGAATTCCCCGCGGGCGGGGCGGTTTTACCAAACAATATTCTTGTTACGCGCGAAATGTCCGATATTGCGGATGCCGACGCATGGCTGATCGCGACGCCGTCTGGATTTATACGCGAAACAATACCGAAATTTCAAAACCTGTGGTCGGGGCAAAATGTAATTATCTGCACCAAGGGCATGGAACATGCAAAACATAAATTCATGTCTGAAATATTAGATGAATTAATGCCGGATGTTGGCGCGGCCGGAAAATTGGGCGTTTTATCGGGGCCGCAGTATGCGGGCGAGGTTGTGGCGGGCGAACCGACCGGATCTACTTTGGCGGGACCGGATGCGGTATTCTCGGCAGGCCGGGGGGCGTTGCCCGGATTAATTTTGGAATCAACGCCCGATATTATCGGGGCATGCGTTTGCGGCGTTGGCAAGAATGCGGTGGCAATAACGATGGGCTATTTAACAGGCAAGGGCGCCGGTGAAAATGAACGGGCATTAAAACTGACGATGGGTTGGCAAGAAATTATAGAATTCGGGTTGGCATTGGGGGCGCATGAACGCACGTTTTCAATGCTCTGCGGCCTGGGCGACCTGTATCTGACGGCGACCAGCAAAACCAGCCGGAATTTTTCGGCCGGATTAAAACTGGCGCGGGGCGAATCATTGGGCGATGCAACGGTGGAAGGCATCGCCGCGATTCGCGGGTTGTCCGTCCGCGCCCGCGAATTGGGAATTGATTTGCCGATACTCGGTGCGATGGTCGCCCGGCTGGATGCATGATTTTGCGCGACGCTGATTTTTTCTTGAAATTCCGGCCGCGCATGATACAATCGGATACGAAATGCAAAATATTTACGCGATTTTTTCCAAAATGATCATGCGCCGCGCGCGCAATTAATTTCCACGCTAAATTTATACCAGCCTATTTTTCAAATAATAATTGTAACAGCCGATTTTGTCTTGTATCATTACGGGCAAAGTCATAATTACGGACGCAAAACATGAATAAAAATACGAACAAAAAATATCTTATAACCGCCGCGTTGCCTTATGTTAATAATATCCATCATATCGGGCATATGGTTGGCAGTTATCTGCGCGCCGATGTGTATGCGCGTTTTTGTCGCGCACTTGGTCGCGATGTATTATTTGTATGTGGCGCAGACGAACACGGGACGGCGTCGGAGATTGGCGCATTAAAGGCAGGCCTGCCGGTTGAAGAGTATGTGGATAAGTATCGCGTCTTGCAAGAAAACGCTATTTTATCATATAACTTCTCATTTGACTTATACGGTCGCACCCATACGGAATTGCACAAAAAATTGGTTCAATCATTATTCACGCGTCTGGACGCAGAGGGATTGATAGAAGAACGCATATCACGTCAGTTATATTCCATAGATGATGGGATTTTCTTGGCCGATAGATTTGTAGAAGGCACATGTCCGAAATGCGGAAATACGCGTGCGCGTGGCGATCAATGCGATTCTGGTTGCGGCGTATTGCTGGACGCACTTGAATTAATCAATCCGCGGTCTGCTGTTTCCGGATCTACTAATATTGAAACCCGCGAAACTAAACATTTATATTTTCGTGCCAGCGCAATGGCAGACAAATTGCGCGAATGGATTGATTCGCGTGTCGGCTGGCCGAAAATTGCATTGTCAATCGCAAACAAATGGTTGGACGAAGGGCTGCGCGACACCCCTATAACCCGCGATATTAAATGGGGAATACCGGTAAATAAGCCTGGATACGAAGACAAAGTATTTTATGTCTGGTTTGACGCGCCGTGGGGGTATGTGTCCATCTCGCAGGCTGCACGCCCCGACGCCTGGGAAACATGGTGGAAAAATGACAATTGTCATTACACGCAGTTTATGGGGAAAGATAATGTTGCCTTTCATGCGGTATTTTTCCCGGAACAGCAACTGGCAATGAATGATAATTGGAAAACAGTTGATTCGTTGAGCGCCGTTAATTTTTTGAACTTTGAAGGCGCAAAGATGTCAAAATCCACCGGAAATGGAATATTTCTGGACGAAGCCATAAAAGATGCGCCGGCGGACGCTTGGCGGTATGCGCTGATGGCAAGCGCGCCGGAGACGGACGATACGGATTTCACCATCCAGCGGTTTGCGGACATCGTCAACAAAGACCTGAACGGCATGTTGGGCAACTTTGTGTCGCGCGTGTGCAAACTGACCGAGAAAAATTTCGGGAATAAAGTTCCAAACGGAAAACAATTTCGTATTGAAATGCAAGAAAGAGCAAAAATTAAACAAACAGGATTACCATTCTCTGATAGCGAGAAACATGACAATTACAGCATAACAATAGAAAAAGACGGGGTCTTTACGGCACTAGATATTTCTACATCATTAAAAGTTTTAACCGATGCGTTGGAGAAATGCGAATTCAGAAAAGCGGTCGCCGCATTGCGCGAAATGTGGGCCGCCGGTAATGAATTTATGACGCAAACTGAACCATGGACGTTGGTTAAAAACGGCGATTTAGACAGGGCAGGGGCGGTTCTGAACGAATGCTTTCAGCTGATAGATTTTTATGCGCGCGTCTCCGCGCCGTTTATCCCGGATGCGGCCGAAAAAATGCAGGCGATTTTTCAATCGCGCCGTAGCGACAGCGAAGGCGGATGGCCGGAAAAGTATGAACGCCGTATTGCGGACGGCGAATCGTTTATCGTGCCGGAGAATCTGTTTACGCGCCTGGACGACGACAAAATCGCGGAAATGGTTGCAAAGTATGTAAAGAAATGACCCAATCAAATCCTAAATCTGAAATCATAAATCTTAAATTAGTGCTGATGTCCTGTTGCGCGCCGTGTTCGGCGGGTGCGATTGTGCAATTGCGCGCCATCGTAGGGGCAAAGAACCACCCACCAAAATCTACGATTTTGTCGGGGCCCGGTAATTATTTGCCCCTACAAGACGGTGATTTGGTAAAAATTTCCGATTTCGTGGTGTTGTTCTATAACCCCAATATTTTTCCAGAATTAGAGTATCAAAAACGGCTGGCGGAACAGATCAGGTATTGCGACCAGCTGGGCGTGAAATATGTCGTCGGCGTTCCCGCCTGCGCGGGAATGACAAATTATGATGCTGCGCATCAAGAATGGCGCAACTGTGTCCGCGGGTTGGAGGATGAGCCAGAGCAGGGCGCGCGCTGTGCCGCATGTTTCCGCCACCGATTCGCGTATGGCGCGGAATGGGCGCGGAGGCATGGGTATAACGCGATCGCGTCCGTATTCGGCGTATCGCGCTGGAAAAATCAGTCCCAGGTTGACGCGGCGGCGGAATCGGTTGTAGGGGCGGGGTCCGCCCGCCCCATATCGGGCGCGATTCCTGCGCCCCTACGATACATCCCAATCGCCTGGGACGAATCGGCGCGCGTGGCGAAAAACAAAAAAGCCTGTTTTTATAGGCAAAAATATTGCGGGTGCGAGTTTTCAATACGTGAAACGTGATATGTGAAATGCGATACTATATTCGTTTCTATGAGTGCGCCGGCATCACTTGTCACGTTTCGCTTGTCACCTGTAATTTTCTGGTCTATAATTCGGCAAAGGAGTTTTTATGTCCAGCATATTGGTTTTCCCGGGCCAGGGTTCGCAATCGGTCGGCATGGGGCGCGAGCTTTACGACAATTCATCCGCCGCGCGCAAGGTTTTTGACGAGGTTGACGCGGCCCTGACCGGTCCACACGATTACGCGCTGAACGAGGGGCGCAAGCTGTCTGATATTATCTTTAACGGAACGATGGACGATCTGACGCTGACCGCCAATGTCCAGCCGGCGATATTCGCGGTAAGCATGGCGATGCTGTTTGCGAAAATTGAACGCGACGGCCCGATCGCATTCGGGTATGTCGCGGGACATTCCCTGGGCGAATATACCGCGCTCTGCGCCGCGGGCGCGATGTCGGTTGCCGATACCGCGCGCCTTTTGCGGCTGCGCGGCGACGCGATGCAGGCGGCGGTGCCGGTGGGTTTGGGGATGGTGTCCGTAATTTTGGGGCTTGATATTGATAAAGTAAAAGAAATTTGCGCCGCGGCGGAATCGGAAACAAATTCGCGTCACGCGTCACGCGTCACGCGTCACGTTGTAGAGGTTGCGAACGACAACGCGCCGGGCCAGGTCGTGATTTCTGGAAACAAAGAAGCCGTTGAGATCGCGATGGAGCTGGCAAAGGCGGCGGGCGCAAAGCGCGCGATGCAATTGCCGCTGTCCGCGCCGGTGCACTGCTCGTTGCAGGCGAAAACCGCGGATGTCATGCGGGCGGCGTTGGCTGAAATTGATATGAAAGCACCGCATGTGCCATTTATTTCCAATAAAACCGCGGCGACTATCACGGATGTGAATGAAATCAAGGACGCGCTGGCCTTTCAAATTACCCACGGCGTGCGCTGGCGCGAGACTATACTTGGCCTGCCCGCATTGGGAATAACTGAAACGGTAGAGGTCGGACCGGGGAATGTCTTGACGGGCCTGACGCCCCGCATAGCGTCCGAATTAGCCGCAAGAAAATTAGAGGTTTGATATGCAGACAAAGGATCATAAAGATAATTATCAAAATAGAAAAGCGCAACGTAAGATTACGCGCAATGTTGAAAAGGCAAGGCAGTTTGAGGAAGGGAAAAAAGTGGTGGGCGGGCTGCTTACCAGTCAACAGATGGGAAAGATAGGCGGCTCAAAGATAAAAAAAGGTTTTAAGCACAAGGGCGGTTCGGGGCCTGCGCATAAAAAGCGCACAGAATTTAAAAGAAACACTGATCCCAGCAAGTTCAGAAGTAACGAAAACGAATAAAGGGCAAAAATGCCGGACTGGCTGTATATCTTGACCGAAATAATGATGTTTATCGGCAGCGCGGGCTCTATCGTGCTGTTGAATATGAATAATCGGTTTTCAAAATATGGCGTGTTTTTGGGTTTAATCGGGCAGCCGTTCTGGTTTATACACTCTTATTACAGCGGATCCGTTTCTGTTTTTGCGACGACAATTGTGTTTACAATATCATACGCGGCGGGCGTTTACAATTTCTGGGTGCGCACGAAACGCGCAAGAAATATAAGAAGAACAAGGTGAAAACAATGTTGTTACTAAAAGACAAAGTTGCATTAATTACCGGCGCGACCGGCGGAATAGGCGAGGCGATTGCGAAAACATTCCGCGATGTTGGCGCGACGGTCGTTATCACGGGCCGGAACCAACAAAAATTAGACGAATTTGTAGGGGCGAATGTTAATTCGCCCAATGATGCGGCCGATAGCAGGGCGAATTTACATTCGCCCCTACACGCCATCCAGGCAGATCTGTCGCAACCGGGCGAGGCAGACCGCTTGGTCAAAGAAACCATAGAAAAGGTCGGCAAGATTGACATTCTGGTGAATAATGCCGGGATTACCAAAGATACCCTGTTGATGCGCATGACGGACGAGCAGTTTGACGATGTGATGAACACCAACCTGCGCGCCGCGTTCCAATTATGCCGCGCGGTTATCGCGCCCATGACCAAGAACCGGTTCGGACGGATTATCAATATATCGTCCATCGTGGGTTATATCGGCGGCCCGGGCCAGGCGAATTATGCGGCAAGCAAGGGCGCGCTGGTCGCCATGACCAAATCCATCGCGGCCGAACCGACGGCCAGCCGCGGCATCACCGCGAACTGCGTCGCGCCGGGATTTATCAAAACGCCCATGACGGACGTCTTGTCCGAAGATTTGAAAAAGGCGTATATGGCGCAAATTCCCGCGGGCCGATTCGGGGAACCGTCGGACGTTGCGAATGCGGTGCTGTTCCTCGCGACCGACATGGCGTCATACATCAACGGCCAGACCATCCATGTCAACGGCGGATTGGGACGATTTTGATAAATTGAAAGATTTTCCGAAAATCATTAAAACCGAACGTCTTGTTCTGCGGGCATTGCATCCGGACGATGCGGTCGCGTTGTTTAATTTGGTAAACGCGCAGCGCGGACACATTGGCAAATATCTGGACTGGCCCGAGCGCGTAAAAACTTTGGAAGACGAAGAAAAATATGTCGCCGCCCGGATGGCGGCGGCGGCAGGAAAAACGGGCTTTGATTGGGTCATAGAAACGCCCGCCGGGAAAATGATTGGTTATATTGGAACCGATCCGGTCTCAAAGTCATTGTGGATGCGTGAAAAATCTGACATAGATTGGGAAAACAAAACGGTTTCGTTTGCATTTTTTATGGACGAGGCGCAAACCGGCAAAGGATATATGACCGAGGCTTTGCAGGCGTTAATTTCCGTTGCCGCCGCGTTGGGCTTTGCGCGGGCAGAAATTCATACGGACCCAGAAAATGCGGCGGCAGTCGCGGTTGCGCGCAAATGCGGAATGCGCGCGGGCAAGCCAGCGGGGGTATTTGTGGTGGATTTGGAAAAACAAGCGGGCGTTTTTAGATGATTTGCGATTCGCCGCAAATGCCATAATTTACTTGCTCTTTTCAACCAGCAAACCAAGGGCTTTTTCAAAGTTTGATCCGAATAATTTTTTCAGTTTTGGATACATCAGTATCGTTTGGAAATCTTTAATTCCGAAATCGCTTTTTGCGCCGGCAACAGCTTTCCTTACTTGTGCTGTGAAGAATACACCGATAGAAAACCCGCCTGCGGAAATAACGCCGCCGCTGATCGCAATCCATTTCAAAACAGATTTTACGGTTTCCGGGTTAAATTCTTCGGACAGATAAATAGCCAGCAATCCAGCCAGGGATACGATGGCAATACTTGCCCCGCTTCTCGCTATCCTTGTCATTTTTTTATCGCCAGAAAAAACTACTTCTATTTGATCCAGGGTTTTATTGATTTCGTCTTTTTCCAGTGCATTAAAGTTATCTCCCAATCCCAAAGGTTTCAAGTTATTGTCGCTGACAATCTCGCGCATTCCTGTGCTAAATTGTTTAAGTTCTTGAAAGTCTTTCAATATCTGATTTTCTGTGTTCTTCATTTTTTATCCTTTTAATTTTATTTAAATCATATATTAAAATTATCATTTGTCAAATATTTTTTAGAACAAGTCAATAGTTGGTTGAGATTTATGGGGCCATAAAATAAATAGGGGCAAATATTATTTGCCCCCATATTTTAACCTTTCTTCAAAAATTCTTCCAGCCAGTGGTTGTCGTATTTCAAGGCTTTCACATCTTTGTTCCGCAACAGGCGTTGGTGCAGGGGGATCGTGGTCTTGATTCCCTGGATATCAAATTCGTCCAATGCGCGGGTGGCGCGCATAATGCATGTCTCGCGCGTTGGCGCGTAAATAATCAGCTTTGCAATCAAGGAATCATAGTTCGGCGGGATGGCGTATCCGGTATAAGCGGCCGAATCTATGCGCACGCCCAGGCCCCCGGGGGGGCTGTACTGTGTAATCGTGCCGGGATTCGGGATGAATGTCACCGGATCTTCGGCATTGATTCTGAATTCTATCGCGTGCCCCTTGGGCGACAAATCCGATTGGTCGTACCCCAATGGCTCTCCCATCGCGATGCGGATTTGCTCGCGCGCCAGGTCAACGCCATAGACCATTTCGGTCACGGGATGTTCAACCTGGAGCCGCGTGTTCATTTCCAGGAAATAGAATTTCCCGTCTTCGTACATAAATTCCAGCGTGCCGGCGTTGGTATAGCCCATTTTTTTGACCGCTTTGCGGCAGACCTCTATCATATCCGCGCGCTGTTTGTCCGTCAGTATCGCCGCCGGGCATTCCTCCATAACTTTCTGATTCTTGCGTTGCAGCGAACAATCGCGCTCGCCAAATATCACGACGTTCCCGTGCGTGTCGCCCAGGACCTGGAACTCTATATGCCTTGGGTGCAATAACAGTTTTTCCATATACAGCGTATCGTCGCCGAAAGACGACTTCGCCTCTGCCCGCGTCAGCTGAAACGCCTCTGCCATCTCGTCCTTGGACATTATTGGGCGCATTCCCTTGCCGCCGCCGCCGGCGGACGCCTTTAACATTACCGGATACCCGATTTTATCGCCCCAGGCATACGCGTCGTCCAAATCGCGCACCGCGCCGTCGGAACCGGGAACAACGGGCAATCCAACCCGGACCGCCGTCTGTTTCGCCGCGACCTTGTCCCCCATTTTGGCGATCATTTTGGCCGTGGGCCCGATCCAGATTAATTTGTGCTTTTCAACCTTGTCCACAAATTCCGCCCGTTCGGCCAAGAATCCGTATCCGGGATGTATCGCATCGGCGTTGGTCAGCAGGGCGGCCGTCAAAATCGCGGATTCGTTCAGATAAGAATCGCGCGCCGGCGCGGGCCCGATGCAGACCGATTCGTCGGCAACGTGAACGTGGGTTGACATGCGGTCGGCGGTGGAATAGACGGCAACGGTGCGGATTCCCATATCGCGACAGGCGCGAATGATGCGCAGCGCGATTTCCCCGCGGTTGGCAATAA
>WQUT01000019.1 GCA_009781955.1 Pseudomonadota bacterium
GGGTTCGGACGTAGGGGCAAATAATTATTTGCCCCTACATAATTCCCCGGGAAAGAGCACTCACAAACACCAACCACCAGCACTAACCGCCAACCACTAACCACCAGCACCATTCACCAATCACCAAAAAATCCCGCCATCGGCGGGATTTGTTATTTACGTTTCGCGATTTTATTCACGTAATTGTCGTCGCCCGCGTGGCACAACAGGATTATCAAATCCACCAGCGCCCAAATTCCAGTAACAATCAGCCCGACAAACGTAATGCCCAGTATCAGCATGACAATCGCGCTGGCCGTCTGACGCAAATAGAACCGGTGCGCGCCAAACGCGCCCAGGAACAGGCACAGCAGGAACGCAACCAGCCATTGTTTTTCACCCGCGCCGCCCTTGCCCCGATTCGGCGCGCCGCAATGCGGGCATTTTTCTGCCGATTCGCTGTATTTCTTTCCGCATTCATAGCAGTAAATCATCGCCATAGGAAAAGCTCCTTAATTTGTTTAGGTTCAATCTAGCATAAAAATCCGCAGAATTCAAGGGAATTTTGTTCGCGAGACAGAAAACGTTCCTACCGCGCCAGGCTTGATTATCTTTTTATTCTCAATTATTATTAGAACAGAGTCCTAGGAATCAGGGCCCTGCAAAATAGGAGAGAGAAAATGAACCACGACGATGTGTGGAACGCCATAGAGCGTTTCGCGGGAGAGCACAACATGTCTTGCTCGCGGCTGGCCCGTCAAAGCGGCCTGGATGCCACGACATTCAACCGCAGCAAGAGATGGTCCAAGGAAGGCAAAAACAGATGGCCGTCAATGCAGTCAATATCCAAGATATTGTCGGCGACAGGCGAAAGCATAGACGGATTCGTCAAATATTTGCCGAAAAAGTGAAAAAATCCCCCGAACCGGGGGATTTTTAATTGTCATTCTGTCCGACAAGGCAGAGTTTCTTAGACAAACTTCTAAAAGAAGGTTGTCACTCCCGCGCAGGCGGGAGCGGGGCTATAAAATTACAGTGACTAAAATTTGGTAAATAGTTGTCTTTCTGCTTTCGTATCGTTCACGATATTTTTAGGCTTTTGATGGTTTAAAGCCCTATTCCCGCCTACGCGGGAATGACAAGGCCTACCTTATCTCAAACTCTGCATTTACGGTGACCGATATGTCGGAATCGGACGAGAACAGCTCTGGCGCGGCCAGGGCCTTGGCCGCAACGGATTCTTCATACAACGCGGCGCGCATCATTACCGGACGAACGTTGTTGTCTTCTGTCGTCCGATAGAACTGCGCGGACATCATCTTGCCCACGCGGCCGCCGCCGGCGGATGCCAGCGCCGCCGCCTTGTCCCGCGCATTTTCGGCCGCGGATTTTATGCAGTCTTCCAATGCGGATTTCAGCGTTTCGGGCGCGGCGAACATGCGCAGTCCCTGGATCTCTGTATTCTTGGAATCGCCGGCCACGCCCAGAATCGTTTCAATCGTCGCGCGGTTTTTGGATGAAATGTCCAGGTCTATGCTGGTCTCGGTACCGATCGTCACGTATTTCTTTTCGCTTTCCGACCATTCGCGCTTTTCGGATGAATTAAAGCCGGTGGTGTTCAGCTTCATAGTGTCGTCGGAAATATTTTTTACCCGGGCCACCAGCGCGTCATAGGACGCGCGCGCCAGGCGATTGGATTCGGCCGCGTTTTTATTCACCGCGCGAAAGCGCAGGGTGACGGCGGTGGTGTCCTTTGCCACCGTGCTCAGGCATTCGCCGGAAACGGACACCTTGCGTATCGGCGCCGCAACGTCGCGCAAGGCAAGATACAGCCCGGTTCCTATGAGTATGGCGGCGGCGGCGATAATAATTCCCCGCGTCGTCGGTTTTGATGAATTTGTTTTATCCGGCATGATTTCCCCCCTTTTTTTTGGATTATGGCATGAGTTTTTAAAATAGTAAAGAAGAGAATGTGCCTCTTCATCTGAATGAGAGTGTCACTCCGGCGCAGGCCGGAGCGGGACTTCAAAATATCAGACTATAAGTAAATCTAAACTTTACGAAAGTAAAATGAGATTATGTAGGGGCAAATAATTATTTGCCCCTACAATGTTATAGACTCGCTCCGGCCATCCCCACCCGCCGCAATCAAAAAAGATTGCGGTGGGGCCCGGGTCGCCGGAGTGACACCTTTCGTCTTTGCGCATTGTTTTCACCGTGCGGATATGGTATAATTTAAGGCAAGTTCTTAATAAAATATTTTGGCGAGGCAAAACCCCAAAAAGAAGAAATTTTTGACAGCAAAAAAGACATTGGATTCTTGCCATCCCGGATACAGCCTGTGCCGCGGCAATTTGATCTATACAGCAGCATCAACATGGGAAACATCATTCACATTAAGCCGGGCCAACTGCACGTTTCACAGCTGGGCAAGTTCAACAGTTCCGAAACTGTCCGAAAATTAATCATAAAAATTGATGATGATTTTTACGAAAACGATTTCAAGCTGACGACGGATAACCTGGGTTTTTTCACCAAAGCGGTAAAGGAAGAGCTGGCCCGGGCACACGGATAAACACAGCATCAAACCGCGACAATAAAAATCCCCGCCCGATCCGCCGCGGCTATAACCTGGTCGCGGTCTATTGCAAAGCATGTTCCCGCATTAACGACAATTCCGCGCAAATTCGCGGCCGCGACATCGGCGACCGTATCAGCCCCGATCGCCGGTATGTCTATGCGCAGATCTTGCCCGGGCTTGGTCATTTTCGCAAACACGCCTGATGGCTTCTTGTTTTTTCGCCCACGCCGGATTTCAATCACGCGCTTTAACATGTTCGCGGTGCCCTCTGCCGCCTCTACGGCCAGCACGGCGCGGTCAACGACCACGCTCTGGCCAATGTCCGCCGCGCCGATTGCGACCGATGCGGCGATGGCGCGTTCGGTTGTTTTCTTATCCGCCGCCGTCGGACGGGCGCGTGTCTGAATGCCGGGCGCAAAGACCAGATCCGGGCATAAATCCTGGGCCGCAAGTATTTTAAACCCTTTGGATTCTATGCCGTCTATAAACGCGGCCGCCATATTGTCATATCCGCTTTGATTTTTCAAAACCCGCGCCAGCACGGATACTGACCATAAATCCGGCCGGATGTCGGATAAATTCGGATGCCCCAACGCGCCGACGAATATCAGATTTTTAATCCCGCGCTTTCTGCATTCGCGCGCCGCCGTGCCGCCGGCGCCCAGGCGCACGACCAGATCGGGCTTTAACGCCGGGTCGTAAAAATTCTTTAATCCGATCACAAAAACGTCGTATCCCCGCGCGCGCAGAGAATCGCGCGCCAGAAACGGCAGACGCAGCGCCCCAGAGAATAACGCTATTTTTTTATCATGCGTTTTTTCAGTTCTTAACATAATCTTAATATAGGGCTAAATCTTGATTGAATCAAGTCAGTTTTTAGGATATAATGTAGCAAATGAAATTAAAAATCGTTTATCTATGCTGTGTGCTGTGTGCCGTGTGCTTTGCGCCTACGGCGCGGGCGGGCTATGACAACCAGCGTTTCGTGTGGGAGGTTACCCAAGGCCTGGACATAGTTTCCGTTGACACATACATAAACACTTACGACGACCGGGATTACACCGGCGGCGCGCTGGCCCGCGAAGTATACAGCGCGTCGGACCTGGCCAACTGTCCACGGGTTGCCGGCTGTCTCCAAAACGACTGCTGCCAGAAAAAGGCCGCAACCGCGGTTATCGCGGCCCAGAACGCCGCCCCGGAACCGGAAACCGATTACGACCTGTTTATTCCGACGGACATGTATATCCGCATGGGACTGGGATACAACATCGGATTCCTGACCAGCAGCGCGCGCTATGGCGGATTGCCCGATGCCACCGCCGCATCCGCAACGACATGGAATTCGCAATTTGGGCTGGGCTGGAACATATCCGCATTCACGCGCGCCGAAATGGACATTCAAATCCGCAATTTCCGGTTTGAAAACGCGCCCTGGTCCGCCTATGACTTGCGCGCGCGGTCGCAGTCGGTCGGCGCGAACATATACTTTGACCTGATTCGGCGGTATGAACGGACAGGCGATCTGACAACGCGCAGCAAATTTGTTCCGTTTATCGGCCTGGGCATTTCCGCCGGGGCGATTGACTTTGACGATGCCGGCGTTATACCGATCGGCTTTGCGGACGGCGTCCGTTCGGCATTTGTGGCGCCGCGCGCGACCATCGGCGTATCGTTCGCGCTGACCAACCTGGTGAACCTGGACATCGCGTATCAGTATGAATTGATGCTGTCCAACGGCTTTGGGTGGGAGTCCAAGAACGGCGCAACCAGCATCAGCGACATATTCGCAAGCCTCAGGATAAACTTTTAACAAACCAACGAACAGTTAACAATGACCATTAACAAGAAACTTTTTTCAGGAATCAAGGTTGCAGCATTGGCGATCGGGTCGTTGTTCGTTGCTTATAACTCCTCGCTCGCCAAACCCCTGGACATGCCGGGCCAGATGATTTATACCGTCCAGCCGGGCGCGACGGCCGCCGGCGCGAATGACAAAGATTCCTATGCGCGGTCGCACCGGTTCTATATCGGCGCGAACTTTAACTATTCCATATGGGAAAAGATGATAGATCGGCCGCTGCTGCTGGACGGGCGGAACGACGCTACGTTTGACGTGATGGCCGGGGTGCGCGTTTACGACTGGCTGCGGGCCGAGGCGAACTATTACCGCCTGCGGACGGATCTGGCCGGCGACCGCCTGTATATAACCGGAAACACGGCGTTTTTGAATTTGATCGTTGACGCGCGCATAGGCAGCTTATACCGGTTCATGTCGCGCCAATGGTTTGTTCCCTATGTCGGCGTGGGCGCGGGCGTATCGTTTAACGATCTGAACGCGGACTCGCCGTGGCTGTATCCAAAGATGGATCGCGGCATGTCGTTCGTATGGGCAGCGATGGCGGGCGTGGCGATAGAGTTCAACGACTGGTTCGCTCTGGACTTTGGATACAGATACATGTATATGGCGGCGCCGCACATCCACGCGACGGTCAGCGTATTGGACTATGAATTGGACGACCTGGCGCCCGTATCGCATCAGTTCAGGGCCGGCGTTAGAATTAGCTTTTAGTATCTAGTCGGTGGTCGTTGGTCGTTAGTCGGTGGTCGTTTGCTGTGAGTATTTGTAGGGACGAATGTAAATTCGCCCCTACACTAACGACCAACGACTAACGACTACCGACCACCGACTAACGACCAACGACCAACGGCCAATGACTACTTGTCCCTTTTTTGGAAAATGCGGCGGGTGCAAGTTTGATATTGCGTCCCCGGACTATCGCCGCCAAAAATCCGAACTATTAAAGGATTTGCCAGCGCATGATGCGCCCCTCTGGCTGGATGAAAATAATGACGGGCGGGCTTGCCACGCCGTAGCGAAGCGAAGGCGGGCCGATTTCTCGTTCACAGACGGACGCATCGGATTCTTTGCGCATCGGTCCCGGGATATTGTGCCGGTTGACGCATGCCCCCTGCTCTCGCCCGCGCTGAACCGCACGTTGAATCAATTGCGGAAAATACCTTTGCCGGGCAGCGGCGGAATACTGGTCACCGAATGCGCGAATGGAACGGATATAAATATCACTGCCGCGGCAAAGTATTACCCGGCCGGATTCGCGGCCGCGTGCGCGGCAACCGATGCCATACGCGTTACTTGGAATGACAAAGTCGTCTTGGGGCGCGAACAGCCGTTCATTGAATTTGCCGGCATCCGCGCGGATTATCCGCCGAACGCGTTCTTGCAGCCGTCGGTCGCCGGGGAAACCGCATTGCGCGAATTGATTGGCGCGGGGCTATCGCTGAACGGCCGCCAGCCGACCGGTTTAAAAACCGCCGATCTCTTTTGCGGACTGGGCGCGTTCGCGTTGCCGTTCGGCGCAGACGGATACGATAACTTTGCGCCGGGCATACAATCCCTGCGCGCGGCGGGCGGAAACGCATTATTACGAGATTTGTTAAAAAATCCCCTGTCCGCGCGCGAGCTGGCAAGATATCGGCGGATCATCCTGGACCCACCCCGAATCGGCGCGATGGCCCAGTGCCGCAAAATTGCGCGGACAGAGAACTGCCGCCTATGCTATGTCTCTTGCAATCCCGCGACATTTTTGCGCGACGCCAAAATTCTGGGATCGGGCGGGCTGCGCCTGACCAAGCTGACGCCCGTGGATCAATTTATGGGCAGCGGGCATTGGGAACTGGTTGGAATATTTTCTTTTCCCGCTTGTTAAAGGGGGAATCGCGCTCATTAACAAAAATTCCCCCTCTAACGAGGGGGAATTCCGAATGCCGCCAAAAGGAAGGAAAGGAGAAGTTAGGCGATCACTCTGAACTGTAAAAAGGTGCGCAACGGGATAGAGGAGAGAGAATGTAGGAGGGAGTCTATCCCGCCGCGC
>WQUT01000020.1 GCA_009781955.1 Pseudomonadota bacterium
GGCTCTATCGCGAATCCAAAGAACGCCAACGCTATGAAAAGCCGACGACGATGCGCAAGCGTCTGAAGGAAGAGGCCGTCCGCAAGGAAAAGAAACGCCAGTCTAAACAAAGAATGGTGTTTGGGTTCTAGGTTCGTTTTGCTCATCGGCCCATTACGGGCATGAAAAAAGCCCCTCGTGTATGTTCAATACACGTCGGGGCTTTTTTCATGCCCGTCTGGCACAACGAATCAAAATCCGAATTGATTTATATTATTGACATTTATGATTTTTGTATTATGTTAGTATTGATTTAACAAACGGAGAGCATGATGTCTGATTTTGAAATAACAAAAGAACAAGAAAAACAATGGAATAAACGGGCTTACAAGACCATACTGATGGGTATAATGTGGGCGAACGGTATTGTCATAGGATTGGGCTGCGCCGGATATTTGTGTGACCTTTATGATTATAATTATGGCTGTGACACCATCTACTATGGCAAGCACGAAGGCGAATGGGACGACGATTGGAGCACCAATCGCAAAGTTCAGGGCCAGCCGGCGCCGAAATTCAAAGATGCGTTTTTTGATGCCTATACCCAAAATGGTGAAATGTTTCCGTATGCCATGGGTTTGCATGGCGTGGCAACGGTCTTGGGGGCTTTTTACGGGGTGCGGCGTATCAGAAAAAAGTATTCCCTGTGGGTCGCAACACAGCAATCTAAAAAAACGGCATAAAAAATCCGCCAATCGGCGGATTTTATTTATACTTGCGATTTGAATTCAAATGATTTAGATTTATGCCCATGCCGTAGGGGCAAATAATTATTTGCCCCTACAAAAACCAATAAAAAACTAAATGCCGAAAGAAAAAGAACTTATTCAAAACATAGATGCCCAGCAACTGGCCGACGCGCTCAGCGAGCGGTATTTGTCGTATGCCGTTTCCACCATCACCGCGCGGGCCTTGCCCGACGTGCGCGACGGGTTAAAGCCCGTGCAGCGGCGCATCCTGTATACCATGCTGCGCAACAAACTCTCGCCCGCCGCGCCGTTCCGCAAATGCGCAAAGGTTGTCGGCGATGTTCTGGGGTCTTACCATCCCCACGGCGACACGTCCGTTTATGACGCGATGGTGCGACTGGCCCAGGATTTTTCCGTGCGCTATCCGTTGGTGGACGGCCAGGGGAATTTTGGAAATATAGACGGCGACCCCCAGGCGGCGTACCGTTACACCGAATCCAAAATGACCAACGCCGCGATGCTGATTATGGACGGCATTGACGAAGACGCGACCGATATGATGCCGAACTTTGACGGCACGACCAGCGAGCCGGTTGTCATGCCCGGGGCCTTTCCGAATTTATTGGCCAACGGCGGCATGGGAATCGCGGTCGGCATGGCGACCAATATCCCGACGCATAATGTGGCGGAAATTTGCGATGCGTTGGCACTCGTCATAGATCGTCCCGATGCGACGACCGCCCAGATTATGAAGAAATTGGTCGGACCTGACTTTCCGACCGGCGGCATCCTGATTGACGATTACGAGACAATTGTTAAAAATTACGATACGGGGCGCGGCGCGTTCCGCATTCGGGCGAAATGGGAAACCGAGGAACTTGAACGCGGTCAGTATCAAATCATTATCACTGAAATCCCCTATGGCCTGACCAAATCCACATTGGTGGAACAAATCGCCGGCATGATTGATGCGAAAAAGCTGCCGCTGGTGGACGACATCACGGACGAATCCACCACCGATATCCGCATTGTCATCACGCCAAAGACCCGTAATGTAGAGGCCGAGAAAGTCATGGCGCATCTGTTTGCGATGACGGGATTGGAATCGCGGTTCAACATGAACCTGAACGTGATTGATTCCAACGGCGTGCCGCGGGTCATGAAAATAGGCGAGGTCCTGAACGAATTCGTCGCGCATCAGAAAATCGTTCTGAAACGCCGCACCAACTGGCGGCTGGATGCCATCGCGCGCCGGCTGGAAATTCTGGACGGATTGCTGGTTGTGTATCTGAACCTGGACCGCGTGATTGAAATTATCCGGAACGAAGACGATGCGAAAGCGGTATTAATGGCGGAATTCCAGCTGACGGAGATTCAGGTAGAGGCGATTTTGAATACGCGCCTGCGTTCACTGCGCAAACTGGAAGAAATGGAAATCCGGCGCGAGGACAAGGAATTGCGCAAGGAACAGAAAGAATTGCGCGGTCTACTGGCGTCGGACGAGGCGATTGATAATCAGCTGAAAGCCTGGTTTGCGGATATTAAAAAACAATATGATAAAAAGACTGCGCTGGGCCGCCGCCGCACCATTTGGGCCGCCGCATCGGCGGAAGATGAAATTGTCGTGAACCCGGATGAGTTTATTGAAAAAGAACCGATGACCATCATCCTCTCGTCCGCGGGCTGGATAAGGGCGGCCAAGGGGTATCTGGATCTGAATGCGCTGGATATGAAATTCAAGGAAGGCGACGAACTGCAAACCGCATTTCATGCGCAGAGCACGGATAAAATCAATCTGTTCACATCGGGCGGCAAAATGTTCACCCTATCGGCGGCGACATTGCCGTCAGCGCGCGGATTCGGGGAGTCGGTGCGCATGCTGGCGGACATCGGCGCGGATGAAACGATTGTCCGCATGTTCGTATTAAACCCGGCGGGCAAATATCTGCTGGTGGGTCGCCATGGAACCGGGTTTATTGTCGCCGGCGAAAACTGCCTGGCCCAAACCAAAAACGGCCGCCAGATTATGAATGCGGATGAAAAGAATCCGGCGGCACTTTTGATTCCCCTCCCTTGGAGGGGTGCCGGCGAATCCGGCGGGGAGGGTTCAAAGAATAAATCATCGGTTTTACAAACCCTCCCCGGTGCTGCGCGCCACCCCTCCGAAGGAGGGGAATTTTGCGCCATTGTCGGTTCCAATGACAAGCTGCTGATATTCCCCGCATCGGAAATTCCCGAAATGTCGCGGGGCAAGGGCGTAATATTGCAAAAGTATAATGCCGAACGGACCTATGTCCTGGATGCCATGTTTTTCTCTGCGGCGGAAGGGTTCAGCTGGATAACCGGCCGCGGCACCACGAAACTTGACGACTGGGCCCCATGGCTGGGCAAACGCGCCACCCAGGGCCACACAATCCCCGTTGGATTTCCGCGTTCGGGAAAGTTTGGGAAATAAAAAAGGCGGCTTTTGGCCCGCCTTTTTTTATAGGGGAAATATTTTTGATATTGTGTCACTAATTTGCTTGTCGTTTCGCCGCTGTTGATTATATACTTGACAAATAAATAACAAGAAGATAAGATGCTTGGTAAATTTAAGACAAAAGATGTTGAAAATGGATAATTCGGAGTTATTAAATAATTTGCCGCCATTGTGCGAGGATACTGTTCGCAAAGAGGTTGATGCGCCCGAATCGCGCAAGACCAGACGGACGAAGAAAGAGGTGGAAGAAGCTTTGCAGAAGGCTAAAATCCTGGTAGATAATGGCACATCGGCATATAAAGCTTGTCAAATACTAGGTGTCCCGCAAAACTCGTTTTATCAAAGATATCCTCCGTCAAAGGAAAAGGTTGCCCCGCACCAGATAACGCTTGATAAACTAAAACAGGTGAACGAGCTGCGGGCAACCGGAATGACCGTTAAGAAAGCTTGCGCAAAAGCAGGATTACCAGAGTCTACTTATTACCAGAATAGCGGCATCCCAACGCAAAAAACTATGGCAAAGTTAAATTCCGCTCAAAAATTGATCAATGGCGGCGGGGCTGTTTCAATAAGAAATGTGTGTGAAAGAAATGTGCTGTCAACGGCGTTGTATTATGTTTATACCGATCCGCAGAAGAATACCGGCGTGCCGGCAAAGCGGAGTAAGACCGGGCCGCGAATTACACCCAGAACACTGAAATCCCGGTGAGATGACCGTTGAGCTTGCGCGCTTGACAAAGTGCCAATTTTTGGTATGGTTCTAGCTCAACATGGCTGGAAATCCGAAAATTTTTCTAAAATCTGGTTCGTTAGAAAATAACGGTTTGGCCGAACGCATAATAAAAGAATACTTTAATCCCAACAAAGATACCGGGTATTACCAACCGTCTTTATTTTCCGACGAAGAGGTGATGCAAAATCCGATCAGGAACGAAAAATTCGTCCCCCTGTTTGATGTTTTTTCACCCCAGACTGTAGAGCGCTATCGTCTGCGCATGGTTTTGCCATGGCGGTTTTATTTTTACGCGAATTTCAACCAGATGACCGGAAATATTTTCAACAGGCTGCATAAAGAGCTGACCCGGGCGGTTTGCGACGATAACGGCTTCAGATTCTGCTATTACGGCGATCTTGACACTATATTCAACGGCGCGCTGCCTGTTGAAAACTCTGGGAAAGAGGATTGCGTCAAAAATGACGAGTGGCTTTCCAATAACGCCGCCGTTCCGCCAGAACATAAAAGGCTGGCCGAATACGAATACATAGATTATTTTGACGGGGGCCAAACAAAACGCGTCGCCAGGATGCAGCTGTCGGTTCTCGGGTGCTGGCACGTCATAACGGAATGGCTGGACGACGTGTCCATCGCGCGCCAGAGAAAGCAAGACATGATGCAGGAAAACGAAATGGGAACATTGTCCAAGGGCATAGTTGAGAAAGAGCTCGGCCTGATGTTCGCGGAAATGTTCTTTTTCTTTTACCCGGAAGAACCGGATGTGGTTCGCCGCGCCGCGTATGATAATTTGCGTATAAGCCTATACGATCAATTCACGAATGCCGCGACCGGCAAGCTGCGCAATGCAATAAGGAGCTATATGCCCCCGGGGAAAAGCGGCAAAGACGTGGCCATGAACGCCGCGTTCATACTTGACAATATAATCTACAAAGGCCTTTTCGGCGAAGATTACAAAACCAACTTCTTTAAGAACGCAAGGAAGACTTCCAACATCGCGCAATACCTGCGTCCCGAATGGATGTTTATATTAATCAAGTATGTCTCTCTGGCGGCCGCGGCCGGCGAAGATTATGTCAGGAAAAAGACAGAGCTGAAAAACGGATACGATAAATTCAACGGCCGGATAAAGGCACCCAATCTTGGCCGCGCGCATCCGCCAAAAAGATATTCCGAAATGCCGCGGCCGGCGACCCTGATCGGCTTTCAGGAACATTTGAGGAATGTTTTCGCAGAAGTGCGCGAAGATTTGGAATCCTTGTCCTATCAATATGGCGATCTGATAAACTTTGATCCGGACAATTTGTATTGCGACCAAATGGTTAAGGTCATAAGGGATGGCGATAGCAACGGGGTCATGGGTCTCAAGCAAGTTCAGGGGAGCTTTCGGGGTTTTTACCAGAATATGAATCTGAATAAAACGCTGGCCGAACAAGAGGCGGGAAGAATCAAAGGAAAGGCAATTGCCGCAGAGCTTAGGAAATTGAAGCGAAAAGAAGCGCGGAATTTGGAAATGGTAAGACGTGAGATATTTGCAAGAAGGCAAGCAAAGGTGATTTGACTACATCTGCACGAACAAATTCGGATTGTTGCGCAGCACGTCTATCGCTTCGTCCAGCTTTGCGCGGAACGCCAGGAATTTCTGCTTGCTGGCGTTGTCCAGATTGTCAATCGCGGGCAATTTTACCGTCATAGGATTAACCTGGATCCCGTTCTGAATAATCTCGTAATGCAAATGCGGCCCGGTGGAAAGTCCGGTGGATCCGACATATCCGATGATTTGCCCCATGCTGACCCTTGTCCCTAGCCTTACTTTCGGATTAAAGCTGGACATGTGCCCGTATCGCGTGGAATACGTGCCGTTATGCTTTATGGTTATATAGTTTCCGTATCCGCTGTTGTATTTCCTTTCTACCACCGTTCCGGCGCCCGCGGCCGGGATCGGCGTTCCGCTTCCTGCTCGGAAATCAACGCCCTTGTGCGCGCGGGAATAGCCCAGCACCGGATGCTTTCTGTTCAGATTGAAATTGCTGGAAATCTTCGCATTGTTGATCGGCGTGCGTTTCAGCGACTTTATCGCGCTGTTGCCGTTTTGGTCATAGTATCCGATCGTGCCGTCGGGTTTTCTGAACCGATACATCTGGACATCCCCGCGCAGCGAATCAAAAGAAACCGCGACCACGTTTCCGGCGTTCACGTAATCCGCGCCGTTATAGTTTTCCTCGTAAACCACGGAAAATTCCTGGCCCGCGCGGACATCGCGTTCAAAGTCTATTTCAAACGCCAGCAGGTCAAACACGTTCATAATGACGCTGTCCGGAATTCCGGCGTCGCGACCCGCCATATAGAACGACTCGCCGTCAGCGATTGTTCCCACGCGCCGGACCAGCCGGGTATCGCGGTCAATGTCAATATTTTTCGCCGTCCATTGCCCGTCGGCGCAGGTCAGCTCTACGCGTTTCCAAGGGCCGCTGGACAGCGTGATTTTATCAATCGGCGCGTTTTCATGCTCTCGCGACATCACCAGTGAATCGGCGTCCGCGCGCAATCCGGAAACCCCGCATTCTTTTTTCAATATTTCCGCGATGGCGTTTATGTCGCGGCCGGGAATGTTTTCCGCGGCCAGCAGCTTGGACAATGTATCGCCGCTGGCGACCGTTACCTGCGTTTCATGCGGCGCGGCGGCGCCCGGTTCCGAATTCCGGCGAACCAAGACCGCCGCGATAACGGCGATCAGCGCCAGAACCAACAGGCCGATGGAAACTTTGGCAACGCCGGCGCGCGTTATATTTAATTTTACTTTTTGCATAGGCACCAGTATAATAAATTTATGACTGAAAAGCAAGCATTTGAACTTTTGGCGCGGGCGCGCGACGCGCATGACGCGCGGGTTGTGATGGATGCTATTTGTCCCCACACCGGAAAACGCAAAACGTTTTCCGACCCCCCCCGGGGGGGGGGCGGCGCTGGGATTGCGCCGGTGGGGGGGCAATTGCCATTTTCAAAATCTCTTCGCGTCCGCCGCGCGGCGCGGGCGCTGCGCCGCGGCGTTCCGGTCGCGAAAATAATAGGGCGCAAATGGTTTTACGCTTTGGAATTTGAAACCAACCGCCACACGCTTGACCCACGCCCGGAAAGCGAGGCGTTGGTAGAGGCAGTCCTGAATTATGTAGGGGCGATTATCCGCCCCTACAAGTCATCAGCCACCATTCTTGATCTTGGCGCCGGCACGGGGAATTTGATTTGCGCGATTGTAAAAAACTTGCCCGGCGCGACCGGTGTTGGCATAGACCGGTCTTGGCGCGCATGCCGCGTCGCGCGCCGGAATGTTAAAAGATTGGGGTTGGACGACAAAATCAAAATAGTAAGGGGAGATTTTAATTCCCCTCCTTTGGAGGGGTGCCGAGCATCGGTGAGGCAGGGAGGGTTTATTGGAATATGCGCAACCCTCCCCGTCAAATTTGCAAAGCAAATTTGCCACCCCTCCGGGGGAGGGGAACACAAATATGACATCATCGTCTCCAACCCGCCGTATATCGCGGCGGGCGATGCGCGGGTGAATGCGGGGGCGCGGCATGATCCCGGGATGGCCCTGTATGCCGGCGCGGACGGATTGGACGCGTATCGCGCGATCGCGCAAAGCGCGCGCGGATTGTTAAAGCCGTCTGGCCGCATATTTTTGGAAATCGGGGCGGGCCAGGGCGATGCGGTGCGCGAAATCTTTACATCCGCCGGCTGGAAATTTATTTCATCCAAAAACGACCTGGCGGGAATAGAAAGGGCGATGGAGTTTAATTCCCCTCCTTCGGAGGGGTGTCAATTTTGCGGCGAGCAAAATTGACGGGGAGGGTTCCCGTTCAGTAACCCTCCCCGCCTCGCTTTGCTCGGCACCCCTCCAAGGGAGGGGAATTTTATTGATTAAAGTGCGAGGATCGCAATCCCGCCGCGGTTTGTTGCATCGCGTTGAATAGCGCGTCCGCCGCGGCCTGGTCCGTCGGGTATGTCACCGAAGACGATGTCGCGCCGATGTATGCGTCCGCGCCGTTCAGCGCGACCACGCGGGTCGGCAGCAATTGTCCCGACACGCATTCTATAAAGTATTGGTTGGGATCAAAATATTTGCCATAGCACGATCCGTTCAGTATCGCGACATATCCGTCGGCGGCCAATGACGCGCATGTCGGCTGGGGCGCGGATGTCGGATAAATTATTTCGCCGTTCGCAACCCGTTCGTCCGGATTGGACAAAACGCCCATGCACCAGACATTCACCATTGTTCCGCCCGCCATTACCTGCGATCCGCCGGATGCGGTTTTGCGCGCGCCGAAACAATCGTTTGTCGGCCCCAGAACGCTGATGTCAAAGTCGCTGCTGATTCCGGTTCCCGCGGCGATTTCGGTTTTGGTCATGGCCCGCGGGTTTATATAAAACCCGGCCGGGGTCAGCGCGTCGCCGCATATCAATTTCTTGCCCCAGCAGTTGGAAGTAATATCCCAGGTGGAGACGTCCGACGTGTCAAAGGCGTATCCCTTGCCCATGGCCGCATAGCATTTGGACGGATTTATCTGGCAAATCGTGGCCTGCAGCCACCAAGGCGTCGTCGCGCCGCCCGCCTGAAACACGACGGCGCACGTGAAAAATCCGAATAGACCCAGGAATAATTTTCTCATATTTTTTCCTCTCGCTTTATCATTTTACCAAAAAAACTCGCCGGGCGCAATATGGATTTGTTATGCCAGGTCACAAACACGAACCCGTATAGTACTTATTCCCGAAGGGGCTGAAAATATAGCAATCGCATTTGGTTGCATAGGGAGAACTAGAATTGAGATACTTCTCCCCGGTATCCGGGTCAACCGGGCATGATTCGCGGCCCTGGTCGTAGCTTGCAGGGGAAAATGTTCCGCCGGGGCAATAATAGCCAGCCCGGCACCCGGTGCAAATAGATGAATTCGCGGCCATATAATATCCAGGATCGCAATGGAAAGTAGGGGGAACATAACAAGTGCATGAGAGGTGGGTGTATACCTCGCAGTGCCCTGTGGTCTCGCCGGCGGCGCATATGCACTGTTCAGAGATCGTGCAGCCGCTATCGTAACCGCCCGTATCGCCACCACCCGTATCGCCACCGCCAGTGCAGCTTCCGCATGTGGCACCATCCTGGTTGCATATGCCCGGGGTGCTGTCTGGGCAAGTGCAAGAGGTCCCGGCCGGACACGAGCCTGTCGGGCAGCCCCCGCATGTGGCGCCATCCTGGTTGCATATGCCCGGGGTGCTGTCGGGGCAAGTGCAAGAGGTCCCGGCCGGACATTTGTTGGTTGAGGGGGGTTGGGTTGGGTTTGTTGACCCTGATTGGGCGCATTGGGTCGCGCATGTCGTCCAATCCAACGGATTGGTGCAGGTAGTTTTGCATTGGACGCATTGCAATACTTTCGTGACGTCGCTATTCTGTGTCGTTCCGTCATCTTTCGCCGGTGCTATCCATGCCGGACCCCATCCGGTCGCCCCATCCTTGTGCACCAGGGTCGGGTCCGCGTCGCATCTGCAGCCGGATGTAAGGCATCCGCCGATACCCGGGGTCTGGAATACGCAGGCGTCATCCTTGACCGTGTGTTCAACCATATCGCAATAGAACAGTTTGCATTCGTTTTTGCCGAAATTCTTATCGCCCGCGGTAGCGTTTTGGAATTTCACCAATCCCTTGTCGCACCGGCATCTTTCGGCGACACAGCCGGCGTCCAGCGCATCCGGCGAAACGACCTTGCATTGCGGATCCAGGTGCGATCCCGGAAACAATATCGGGCACGCGTTGTCGGCCATGACGCACGTGTTGGTCTTTGGGTCGCGGATGTATCCCTCGTCGCAGCATTTCTTTTGCCCGGCCTCTACATACATATCGCCCGGGGTGTTGCAGTATGTGCGCTGGCACTGGCCCCAGCTGGCGTCGGAATGAATTTCCAGCGTGTATTGCGGCAGTTCCAGGGGAATAGACTTTTCGGTTCCATCCGCCATTTTAACTGTCACAGCCGGCACGGATGCCCCGTCTATTGTTGTCTTCGCATCCGAAATAATCCGGCGCACCCATTCGCCGCCCATCCCGCGGCATATTCCGCCCAGGACCCCCCACATGTTATTAAACAGATTGTCAAAAGTGATTTGCACGGATTTCTGGACGTCCGTAGAGAGGGTTACGGTCGTGTATGGAACGCCGTTTTCGTCTTTTTCACGCATGCAATTTTCCAGCGCGAGCTTTGCGATGGTATAAAACAGAGAGTCTGTCTGGTTAAATGCGCTTGAATTGTCGTCGTCAAACCTCAGGCATGGCGACTGGGAACCGGACGTGCATTTCCACGATCCGGACGGCTTTACGCGGCAGGAAAACGGATACGGATGAACGGTGTCCAATTTGAACGAGCAGTATTGCTGTATCTGGGATTCCAAATACTGCTGGCAGTTGTCGGCGATCAGCGCCGTCTGGGTGTTGCGGACGAAATCCAGCAGCATCTGCATGCCGTTCGGCCCGCCGCCATAGAGGTTAGAGCAGGTGTCCAGCTTTGCCTTGCACATGTCTTCGGTCGTCGCGACGGCCTGGCCCAGCAGGGCTTGCGGATCTCTCTGCGAGAAATCGCGCAGTGCCCCGCGCTGCAGGTCATAGCACTGCGTCACGACGGCGACGCAGTCGTCCTTGACCTGGCGGACTTTCGCGTATTGCTGTTGATATATTTCGGTTATCGCCTGGCGCAAAAACTCTGTCCACACGTCGTTCGCAATATCGCGGCAGGTGTCCAGCCCGCGTTTTGCGTAAATTTTCTTTTTGTTCAGCGATGACAGCAGCATCTGGTTTTTCGGCTGCTTCAGAACGTCGCCGTCCAGCGACAGCATGTCCGTCATTCTGTAAAACTCCGGCGAATATATGGGTTCGCCCGTCGCATAGTTCAAAAACTTTCCCGTCAGGTCCAGACAGTGGACATAGTTCGCGCCGCACGCGGTGTCCGCGTTTATGTCGGCGCGCACCTGGGCGATGCACGCGTTTATGTCGGCGGCGTTGTGCACGTTATAGTTCTGCAGCCGCGCGATGTTCAGCTCTCGCTCGGTCTGGCGGATAGACGTCTGGGCCATGTTCTTGCTCTGGTTCAAGGATGTCATAATTGTGTTGCAGTCCTGCTCTATCTGCATTCCGTATGCGGACACGACCATGTTCAGCGTCGCGGCAGAGCCACATATTCCGGCGACCAGGTCATAGCATTGGTTGTGCACGGCGTTATACAGCTTGTCCCCTTCCAGCGTCGCGATGTCCGCACCGCTGATGAAATCCGTCGTGTTCCATATCGCGTTTATATCGCCGGCGATGTCCAGGGTTCCCGCGGTTGACAGCGCGTTGGTGCGTGTTCCGGCCAGGACAGAGCTGATGCCGGCCAATTTGTCCGCGGTGCTGGACGTGTCTTTTGTCATATATGCGGCGTATTCGCCGGACGTCGCGGTCAGCATGGCTTTCACCTCTGCCGATGTTTTGTCCACGGAATTGATGTTATAGTCTTGAAAGTCCAGCAACTGCTGCTGGGTCTGGGCCAGGACGCGCTGCATCTGGCGGATGTCGGTCAGCCGGCTGGAGCATATGCACCGGCGATAGTTCGCGTCCCTTTGCGCGCAGAACTGATCCATACAGGTAAAATAATTGTTTCTGCAGCTGACGTATGCCGCGCCCGTTATCGTGGCGTTGGACAACGCCGCCGCGCGCGACGCGCCCGCGCGGGAAAGCGTCGCGGCCGACACCGGCGCCGCCGCCGAACGCGCGGTGGCCGGGACCTTGGCATTCTGGGCGCCCGCGCGGGGCAGGGCGGCTGCGCGCGACGCGGTTGCGGACATTGCCACCCGCGCGGCGGATACGGGCGCGGTTGCCGCGGCCGCGCGGGTGGCCCCGCCTTCGCCGTCACCCTTTGTCAAAGCGCCGGCGGACAAGAGGTTGCGGGGGGCGGATGCGGCCGGCGTTGCGTTCGCGCGGGGATTCGGATTGTTGTCGGCGGGCATAGAGATGCGGCTTTCGGCCGGCGGCGCGGTCTTTTGCTGGGCCGCCCTGGACGCCTGTTGCGATTGCGGCGCGCCCTCGCGCGCGGCATTCGCGCCGACAGCCAGAAATAAGCCGGCAAAAAGAATAGGTAATAATTTTCTCATGCACCTTCCCGTAATGTTAATGGTAAACAAAATTCAGCACGCGGGGCAAGAGGAAAATAGTTGGTCGGTGGTCGTTAGTCGGTGGTCTATTAACAACAATTCGTTATACAAAAAATATCCTCAAATACTTTATACTGCTGGCCGCATACCAACGACCAATGACTAATGACTAACGACGACTGACTTTTTCCTTGCTTTTTACCAGAATTGCATATAAAATCCCCAGACAACAAAGGGCTTTGATGGCAAAAGATGATGTAATTGTTTTTAACGGCGCGGTAGAGGACAAACTGCCTAACACTATGTTTCGGGTAAAGCTGGAAAACGGCCACACAATTCTGGCCACGGTATCCGGCAAAATCCGCAAGAACCGGATCTGGGTCAATGTCGGCGACAGCGTCCAGGTTGAAATGACGCCGTATGATCTGGAACGCGGGCGGATTACGTTTGTCAAACGCGCCGCGCGTCCCGGCGCGCCGGCCGAAACCCCGGCAGAACCCGCCGTCGCACCGCCGCCATCGGAAGAGTAAATTTTTTTCACAGCGCCCATAGCTTAACTGGATAAAGCATCTGACTACGGATCAGAAGACTGAGGGTTCGAATCCTTCTGGGCGCGCCACCAATTTTCGCTAATGAGCGCAAGCGAAGCGATGCGCGAATTTGAGAAAATTGAGTGCCCGCCGAAGCCCGCAGGGCGAAGGCTGGGCTGACCACCAAGTTCTGAAATCGTCCGTCAGGCCGCATCAATTATATTAAATAAGGAAAATTTATGTTTTCAATACTTCTCGCTTTGCTGATTATTGTCGCGGTGCTGATGATCGGCGTGATTCTGTTGCAGAAATCCGAAGGTTCGGGCATGTCGGGCAGTTCCGCGGCGTCCATGTTCGGCGGCGCGCTGACCGGCGCGTCGGCCGGAAACTTTCTGACGCGCACCACGGCGATACTGGCGACCATATTTTTCGTTTTGTGCGCGGTGCTGGCCCTCTTGGTCGCGCATTCAAATACCGATGCCCGGAATTCCGCGCTGCGCGCGGAACTTGCCGCCCCATTGCCGCCCGCACCAACCCCGCCGGTCATTCCGCAAAATTAGAAATTACATCGTTATTTAATTTTCCGTAGTAGGGGCAAATAATTATTTGCCCCTACATTACCGTTGCCGCCTGCGCCCGCCGCGCCAACCCCGCCGGCCATTCCGCAAAATTAGAAATTACATCGTTATTTAATTTTCCGTAGTAGGGGCAAATAATTATTTGCCCCTACATTTTTATTAATTCTTTTAACAGGGCAGATTTTATGATATAATTTAACAGATTATAAAGCGAGAGAGGACCATGAGAAAATCATCCTTATTTGTTATTTTTGGCTTGCTGTTTGCGGCCTATGCCGCGGTTCCCGCGCCCGCGAACGCCGCGGATGCGGCGTCCGGCCGTCCCGCCGCCATAGCGAACGTAATCGCAGCGACATCGTCTTCGCGGCCGGCCCTGGCCAACATGCGCGCGCCCAATATGTCCGTTGCGATACCAAAGCCCAGCATCCAGGCAACCGTCAGCGGCCCCGGCCACGTTGCCGGCGGAACCGGAACCGGAACCGGAAATGGCGGCGCGGTAACCGCAACCCCGCCGGCGGAAAAAAATAGCGCGACCTGTCGCGAGGCTTACCGCCAATGCATGGACGATTTCTGTCTGATGGATGAATCCGAAGGATTGCGCTGTGCATGTTCCGACAATATAAACGCGTCCAAATCGCTGATAAAAAGCATAACCGATGTCCAGCAACAGGCCGAAGATCTGTATACCACCGGCGTGGAACGCGAAAAGCTGGGCGCCCAGGCAATGATAGTATTCGGCACCGGGGCAAAGGCGCGGTCGCGGGGAATAGACTGGAGCACCTGGATGAACAGCGGGGACAGCGCGTCGCTGGATTCCGACCAAGACATAGGGGACAGCCTGTTCGCGATGGCGGCCGACGGGTGCAAAGCGCGGCTCGCCGCGTGCGGGCCGGACGCGGATATGGAAGAAACGCTGTATTCGCGCATGATCGCCAACGACTGCAAGCATTTCAGCGCGTTCCTGAAAGACCAGCAGAAAATCGCGAACAACAACCTGGCCGCGGGACAGAAAGCCGTGCGCGCGGCGCGCACCAGCATGCTGGCGACAACCAACAAATACAATCGCGGCGAATGCTTGCTGGCGCTGAAATCCTGCATCGCGACCAAGGGCGGCTGCGGCGATAATTTTGAAAATTGCCTGGACGCGTCGCTGTTGGCGCGCCGAACAAAGGCTTGCGACAATATACTGGATCAATGCATGTATACGCGGGACGAGGTTTTGGACGACTGGGCCGCGGAGTCTAAGCGCGTCTTGGCGGATGCCGCGAAATACGCGGACATGAACAAGCGCAATACTTGTCTGGCGCGCATACGCGCGTGCTTGTCGGATAATTGCAGCGCGTCTTACGATGTGAAAAACGCGACCGATTCGGCGTGCCTGACCAACGTCAATATCGCGGCCGGAATATGCCCCATTATCACCGAATGCAATACCTTGGTGCCGGGATTAAAGAATGTCATCGGCGACCAGCTGGCGTATTTGCGCGTTCAATTCTGCCAGAACGACATAGACAAGTGTTTGCAAGACAAATGCGGCGCGGACTATACGGCGCCGGAATGCCTGGGCAAGCGGACGGCCGACA
>WQUT01000021.1 GCA_009781955.1 Pseudomonadota bacterium
CGTTGGTCGGTGGTCGGTGGTCGTTGGTCGGTGGTCGGTGGTCGTTGGTCGGTGGTCGGTGGTCGTTGGTCGCTTGTCCGCCGTAGCCCCTGTCCGCTGTAGCCTTGGCGAAGGAGGATTGGTCGTTGGTCGTTGGTCGTTGGTCGCTGGTCGTTGGTCGCTGGGCCATGGTCGGTGTCGTTTGCGTCGGCCAGGATTTGATTCAGTTCTTCCGCCGTCATTTTAATCCGGGCCGCCGGGGTCCATAAATCCTGATTCAGCCGCACATAGTTCATAATCGGCGCGCCATAGGCCGGTATCCGCTTTGCCACCGCCAGATTGGAAACGTCGCGCCCGGTTTCCGAAATCCGGTAATACATGTAAGGTGCCATCGCCATTACCAGGGCAATGACCAGCAGCATTTCCAGCATACTGTCGCCGCGCTCTGTGCGGCGCAGCCGCACAGAGCGCGGCGCAGTGACAGAGTGACAAAGTGACAGAGTGACAAAGTGGCAGAGTCTTTGCCATGATGGTTTTATAAAAGAACAAAATCTATGTTTCATAAATTTACTTTTTATTCTGTCACTTTGTCACTCTGTCACTGCGTGGCCTTGCCACGCTATGTCACTTAACTGCAGTTGCTCTTTCCTTCCAGCATGCATTTTTTTATGTTTATCCGCTTTTCAAGGCGCTCCCAGAAAATATACTGGCATACGATGTTCTGCATCAGCGACGCCTGGTTATACGTAACCTGGTTGCCCAGGCCCGCCCGCCCGGCAACGCTGTTGACTATATTTTTGCAATCGGTCGTTTTTCCGCTGTTGTCATCGGGGGACGATATGATGGCCATATCCCCGTTGTTTATCCCCGCCAGCCATATGTCGGGCAAAATGGAAGTTCCCGCGACGCGGACATCCACCAGGACGGGGCCCGATCCGCCGGCCTGCAATGCGCTGGATATCTGATCGCGGACCGTTATGTTCGCCGCGGATATGGCGACCGTCTCTATCCCGCTCTTCATGCTGATATAGGAAAGGTTGTTCGGATCAACGGAAACATCCTTGCCCCCGGCGGCGTTGAGGGAAGACCCCAGCTCCATCCGTTCCAGACTCAGCGATGCGTTTTCCATAATCAGGCTGCCGCCAACCTCCCACTTTGCCGGACCCGCGAATCCGGCGTGCCCCGCGGACATGGTAAAGTCGTATACGGACACCTTGTTCGCGGTCAGGTTTCCGGCGTCGCCAAAGCCCGATATGGTTTTTGCATACAGATTATCCGCGGTCAGGACGCCCTTTGCGACGGACAGCGCGCTCTGGTCCGCGCCGCCCTGGAAAGACGCCTTGGCCGCGGTCAAGAGTCCGAATTTATTTTTCAGCTTTCGTCCGTCTTCCAGTCCGAACAGCGACAGCGTGTCCATTTGCGCGGAACCGAATTTTCCGGTCTGCGCCAGCAGCGCGCCGATGTTGCCGATGCTGAATTTGCCCATGTCCAGGTCGGTCAGGAACTTGTTCTTGTCCGGGTCCCTTTCATTTCGGCGGACCAGTTCGGAAAAATCCTTGTTATCCGGAATCTGGATGTAAATGGAATCTTTTTTCAGCCCGAATTCGTATCCCGAGACATCCGCCGACCATTCGCCGCCGGCCGCGGCCAGTTTTTTTTCATCCGTCGCCATCGCCGCCCAGAATCCGATCCGCGCGGCCAGTTCCGCGCGCTGGCGTTCGGACAGCTTACCTTTGCCGACATCTAACAACACCAGCAAGCCGGCGTCCTTTTTCAACATTATCAGCGATATTTCCTGGCCGATCGGGGTTCTGGGTATGAACCCCAGCGGCAGTCCAAAGGGTTCCAGCAGGTCGGTGAAATCATCGCCGCCGACAACGGTCGCGCCGTATTGTATCCGGGCGGAATTTTCCCGGACGAATATTCGCGCCGCGGTCGCCGCGCTGTCTAATTGTGAGACGGTCGCCGCCATATCCGCGTTCCGGGACTGTGTCGCGATTTTGTTCGCCAACATCGGCATAAACGCGATGATAAGCGTAATGGCCAGCAGCGCCTGCAACAGAAAATTGCCGCGCTCGCTTCGCGCGCGGTGGCTGATGGCTGGTGATTGGTGGCCGGCGCGCAAAAAAGCTTCGCGTTTTTGCGAACTTTGTTTGTTGCGATTTGCTTTTTGTTCTCTCAACCGCCTCTCCCTCTGCCTGATTATAGCCATGGCAAAATTTTATTGCAATTGGTTTTAGAATATTCTATGATGATTCCATCGGTTAGAAAAAATTCCCGTTTTTAATTATGTTTTATAAGGATTAACTTCCCTGTATTACTTATTATCATTTACTTACAAGATTTGCGCAAAGGAGCAAACAAATCATGCAATATAAGAAAAACCAAATGTCCGTGGGGCTTATGATCCAACGCTGCCACAGATGGCGCCAAAAAAGAAAGCAGTTCCTGGACCAGGCGCGCCAAACGCCGGACGAGATAGAGCGCGAGCGGCTGTTGCAAATGGCCGAGCATTACGGCCGCATAGTGAATGACGAGCAGGGCAAGATTGATTCCACCCGCGATCCGCGCGAAAAATATTCGCCCGCGCCGGATGATGACAAGGATGAAGATGACGACGAGGATTCCGGATTTCCGGATTTCATGGCGCAGATAAAGAAATAATTTCCGATTTAAGATTTACGGATTTAAGATTTGGCTTCCGCGGAATGAGAATCTTCCCGCCAAATCGCATCCTTCACATTCAATTCCAGGAAATTTTTGTGCGCGGCCATGTCCGCGTTCGGCACTGGAAACTCGCGCCGCGGAAAATTGGCGCCGAAACGCCGCGCGGCGGCCAATTCTTTCTGTTCGCGCGCGATGATGTCGGCGACGGATTCCTTGTCGTCGGTTTTTTCTATTTCCAAATAAACCTTGGCCAATATTTCCGCGTCAACCAATGCGCCGTGCGCGTCCGCGCGGGTCGCCAATGAAACCTCGAACCATTTGGCCAGAGAATCCAATGTATAGTTTTTCGGCCCGAAAACCTTGCCCGTCGCCAGCGTGATGGAATCCAGCTGGCGCGCGGACGGTATGGCCGGCAATCCCAGTTGCGTCAGTTCGTAATTGATAAAAGGAAAATCAAATCCGGATCCGTTATGCGCGACAATGGTGGAATCTTCGCCGAAAAATTCCCAGAGTTTCGGCGCGACCTTTGCAAATGCGGGCTTGTCGGCCAGAAATTCGTTGGAAAGCTTGTGAACGGAATATGCGGACGGGGGAATAATTTTCCCTTCTGGATTTATATATTCGTGAAAAATCCGGTCTGTGATTTTACCGTCCAGAATCTCCACCGCGCCGATTTCAATAATCCGGTCGCCCTTGGCGTAATCAAAACCTGTCGTTTCGGTGTCAAAGCAAATGATGCGTGTGGTCATTGGTCGTTGGTCGTTGGTCGGTGGTCGTTAGTCGTTGGTCATTGGTCGTTGGTCGTGGGTCGGCGGCTTGCCACCCGAAGCCTCGGCGAAGGGCGGTTAGTGATTGTTGGCCGCAATGGTAGTAAAAAATTAGTATCTTTTGCAACTATAATTTAGTATACGGGGAAATATGAATTACGACAACCGACCAATCCGCCTTCGCCAAGGCTTCGGCGGAGAGGCGACCAACGACTAACGACCAATGCCCAACGACCAACGACTTAATGCGGAACAACGATGCGCGGTTGAAACAACCGAAGGGCCGCTGCTGGTGTTATCCGGCGCGGGCACGGGCAAGACGTCCGTTCTGGTCGCGCGCATCGTGCATATACTGCGGTCCGGTCGCGCGCAGCCGTGGCAGATGCTCGCGCTGACATTTACGAACAAGGCGGCGAATGAAATGCGCGAGCGCGTCCGCGCGTCGCTTTCCGCCGAAGAGCAGGCATCGCTCGGCGATATCTGGATGGGGACGTTTCATTCCATCTGTCTTCGCATCCTGCGCAGGAATGCGGATCGCGCCGGATTGCGAAAAGATTTTCTTGTATTCGGCGAAGATGATCAAAAGTCCGTTTTGAAAACCGTGATAGCCGGCCTTGGCCTGGACGTCAAAGATTATCCGCCGTCCGAATGGACCGAAAAGATTTCGGCGGCAAAGGACAAGGGATTGAAACATATAGCGGTTGGTAACGACCAAAATTCAACTGCTGCCTTTGATAAAATATATGCGGCGTATAATGCAGAGCTTGCGCGCCTGGGCGCGGTTGATTTCGGCGATTTGATTCTGAAAGTTTTAGAGCTGTTTCGGGACGCGCCTGATATCTTGCAAAAATATCAGCGGCAGTTCAGATATATAATGGTTGATGAATTTCAGGACACCAACGCCGCGCAGCACCAGTTTCTGCGAATGTTGGCGAAACGCGCGGACGCGGGAACCGGCGGCGCGGAAAATATTTGCTGCGTTGGCGACGACGACCAAAGCATTTATTCTTGGCGCGGCGCGGAAATCAGAAATATTTTGGAATTTGAACGCGATTATCCGGGCGCGAAGATAATCCGGTTGGAAACGAATTACCGCAGCGGCGCGAATATATTGAACGCGGCGAACGGCCTGATACGTCACAACCGCGGGCGCCTGGGCAAAGAGCTGCGCGCGGCGCGCGCGGCGGATGACGGGGAAAAGGTTCATGTCCTGAACCTGCCGACAGATTTTGACGAGGCGCGGGCAATCGCCAACGCGATTGAGGGTGAAATGTTAAGCGTGAAGAGAAGCGCTGATTCAGAAAAAGCTTCACACTATCGCGATTTCGCCGTGCTGATACGCGCGGGCTCGCTGTCCCGAAATCTGGAAGAAGAATTCGCGGCGCGCGGAATTCCGTATCGCCTGATCGGCGCGACAAAATTTTACGACCGCGCGGAAATCAGGGATGCGGTGGCTTATGCGCGCCTGCTGTGCTATCCGTTTGACGATTTGTCTTTTCTGCGCGTTCTGGCAAAGCCGCGGCGCGGATTCGGCGATTCCGCGCTGTTAAAGTTGCGCGATTTCGCGGCGGCTGATTCTTTGCCGCTGCTGCGCGCGATGCGCGAAATTCCATTGTCGGGAAAGCAAAAAACGTCGGCGGCCGAATTTGTCGCGGTCTTTGATTTTGATTGGGGGGCGATGCCGCCGACGGATGCGATAGCGAAGTTATTGGAAGATTCCGGATATCTTAAAATGTGGCGCGAGTCCAAGGACCCCGACGCCCCCGACCGCCTGGCTAATATTGACGAGCTGGTGGCGGGCGTTATTTCAAAATATGACTCGCTGGCTGAATTTCTGGAGCATGCCGCGCTGATGATGACCGAAGACGATGATGAAGGCAAGCAATCAAACGACGCGGTCAGCATAATGACCATTCATGCGGCCAAGGGTCTGGAATTTGACACGGTGTTCATGCCGGCGTGGGAAGAGGGCATATTTCCGAACGAAATGGCGGTGAACGACGGCGGGCTGGAAGAAGAGCGGCGCCTGGCCTATGTCGCGCTGACGCGGGCGAAACGCCGCGCGGTCATCACGTGCGCCATGTCGCGCGTGCAATACGGGCAGCGGCAATACAACAAGCCGTCCAGATTCATAAACGAAATTGACCCGCGGTTTGTGGAAAGCAATAATCCGAGAACCGAGAACCGAAAGCCGAAAACCGGGCGCGCGCAACAAAAGTTCGGTTCCCGGGGTTCGGATTTCGGCCCGCGTTCGGTGGCCGGGAAACTGGTCCGTCATCCGGAACTGGGCGGCGGAGTGGTGATAGAGGACGGCGGCGATATACTGACCGTCGCATTCCGCGACCGCGGAATTAAAAAGGTCGCGAAGCAGTGGCTGATTATTAGTGGTTAGTTGTTGTGACCGTGGCTTTGCCGCGAATATTTTTGTTTGCCGCGCTTTGCGCGACACATTCGCTGACCACTAACCACCAACCGCTAACCACTAAACAACATGTTCAAACAAATCACCGACTTTATATTTCCGTCCGCTTGCCCGGTGTGCAAGGCGCATGTTTCGGACCACGGAACGCTTTGCGCGAAATGCTGGGCCGCGTTTAATTGGATATCCGATCCGAAATGCGCGTGCTGCGGCTATCCTTTTCCCGCGAATCTGGATCTGGGGTCAAAACCGCTGTGCCCCGTCTGCGCGGCGGGCGAGAACGAAACCGATTGGATGAGGGCGGCTTGCGTTTACGACGATGTTTCGCGCAACGTCATGCTGCCGTTCAAGCACGCCGGCGCGCTGAAGTATAAAACCGTCATGTCCCGCGCGATGATAAATTCGCTGCGCGAGCTTGAAACCCAAGGGCCGAAATCCGAAGATAAAGATTCGGTTCGCGGAATAGATCTGGTTCTGCCCGTGCCTTTGGCGTATCGCCGCCTGTGGAAGCGCGGATATAATCAGGCGGCGTTGCTGGCGCGGCCGATCGCAAAACACTTGAATGTTCCGATGGATGTCAATTCGGTGCGCCGCAAATACAAGCCGGACATGGGGCACATGAATTACAAACAGCGGCGCGAAAATATTCGCGGCGTATTCCGCGTCCGGCATCCGGAAAATATCCGCGGAAAGACCATTCTGCTGGTTGACGACGTTATGACGACCGGCGCGACATTCGCCGAACTGAATCGGGTGTTAAAGAAAGCGGGCGCGCGTGCGGTTTATGGCATCGTGTTTTGCCGCGTCGTGCGCGCTATCTAACTGTTACTCCGGCATAGGTGGGAACGGCCTAACGGATAAAAACAATTTGATTTTTTTTGGTTCGGGCTTTTGTTTTTTCAGGTTTTCCAGTTCTTTTGTTTGCTGTTTTAATTTCTTGTCTCTTCTGGCGCATTCATAAAGATATTTCTTTATGAATTTCTGCGCCGCCCGGTTCATATGATCGTCGTCCATAATTTCACGAACATATTTTCGTGAAAGAAATTTTACAAACATCACTCTCTCCTTTTGTTTTTTGCGTATCGTAGGGGCAAATCCGGGCCCCGCAAAAATCGCAGATTTTTGTGGGTGGAACAATTATTTGCCCCTACAAAACTATGAAAAAACCACTTTTGAAAATCAAAAGTGGCAGGAGGCACAAAACTATCCGAAGAATAGTGCGGCGTATTGAGTATTCCGCCACCCTCCTGCCAATAGCAGAGAGGACACTTTTCGTCTGTAAAGACGCTTCGGAAGAGGTTTTGTGACCCCAACACCGGAATTCCCGACGTCTTGGGAATTATACCCGATAACTCTTCAAATCGCAATCTTATAATTGATTTTTCTTTCCGGCGGGTGTAATATCTTTGCTATCCACAAACAAAAAGGATTCGGAATGAAGAAATTTTTATTTGCCGCGGTTGGTTTGCTATTTGCAACGGTCGCGGCGCGCGCCGCCTTGCCGCTGGTCGGGTTTTATAAAACCATTGACGACAACACCAACAGCGCAAAGTCCATCGTGAAGCTTTACGATTGCGGCGGCAACCTGTGCGGGCGCATAGTCGCGCTGTTTAATGCCGACGGCACTGAAATAGAGGAAACCATCAGCAATCCCGTGCGCGTCGCGGAAAAGCTGGAAGGCCTGCCGCATATGGACGGGTTGGACATCCTCTGGAACATGAGCTGGGACGCGCGCAACAACCGGTTTTCCGGCGGGCGCATAATGGACCCGAAAGACGGCCGGACATACAGCGCGCGCGTCTGGGCGGATCCGGACGACGCGTCGCTGCTGCGCGTGCGCGGTTCCATCGGGCCGTTCGGCCGGACGCAGGTCTGGCATGTTGTGAATATTGCCGATTTGCCCAAAGACCTGCAGAAACTGGACGCCAGCAAATGGGAAGTGGTGATACCGCGGCAGTAAAGAAAACCACCCCGTCTCCGCCTGCGCTGCGGCGGGATGACACCCCTCCACAGGATGGGAACAGCGGGGCGCAAGACATCGGGCTAATAAAATTATGAAAAAATCAAATCAGATATTGGTCGTGGTTAAATAGCGGAACGTGCGTTTTGCGCGTTCCGCCTGTCGCACCCGAAAGTGCGACATTTTTATTTGATTTGCGGCGATAAAATAGTAATATTGAAACCATTGGGGAAAACAGATGAACTATAAAGATAAAATCGGCCTGGACGATAAATTTGACGCGCGCGCGATGGAAGACCGCGCAATGGCATTTTGGGACGCGAACGCCGTCTATAAATACGACCCAAACAAACCGCGCGCCGAAACTTTCTTGGTTGACACGCCGCCGCCGACCGTATCCGGCTCGCTGCACATGGGGCATGTCATGGGATACGCCCAGACGGATATATCGGCGCGCGCGCAGCGGATGTTCGGCAAGAACGTGTTTTTCCCGATCGGATGGGATGACAACGGGCTGCCCACCGAGCGCCGCGTTCAGAATTATTTCGGCATAAAGTGCGACCCGTCGCTGCCTTATGATCCGAACTTTGTCCCGCGGCAAAAAGAAAGCGAAAAGGAATCCGAGAATCGGCCGGTGTCGCGCCGGAATTTTACAGAAGCATGCCGCGCGCTGATTGACACCGACGAAAAGGTGTTTGAATCCGTATGGCGCAGACTTGGGTATTCTTACGATTGGTCTTTGTGTTATTCCACGATTTCCGACATCGCGATTCGCCTGGCCCAGGAAGCATTCATAAGCTTTTACAAGCGGGGCGACGCGAAATCAATTGACGCGCCGACGATGTGGGATACCGGATTTCAAACCGCGGTCGCCCAGGCAGAGGTTGAAGATCGCGAGACGCCCGGATTCTTTCACGATATAAAATTCAGCGTGGAAAATTCGGACGAATCTTTCGTCATCGCGACGACGCGCCCCGAATTTTTGCCCGCGTGCATTGCGGTTGTGGCGCATCCCGACGACGCGCGGTACAAACATCTGTTTGGCCGTAACGCGATTGTTCCGCTGTTCGGCTTTGCCGTTCCGATTATGGCGTCCGAACATGCCGATCCGGAAAAAGGCACCGGAATTATGATGGTCTGCACATTCGGCGATGCGGAAGATGTGAAATTCTGGAAACAGCACGGACTGCCGCTGAAACAAATTATCGGCCGCGATGGAAAAATCACCGACGCCGGATTTTTACGGAGCGAGAAATTCAAGAGCATGGTCGGACTGCCGATAAAGGCGGCGCGCAAGGCCGTCGTTGAAATGCTGCGCGCGTCCGGCGATTTGATGGCCGATCCGCGACCGATCACGCATTCGGTAAAGTTTTACGAGAAAGGCGACATTCCGCTGGAATTCGTTCCCAGCCGCCAATGGTTCATATCGCTGATGGACAAGAAAGAACAATTGATTGCCCAGGGCCGAAAGATTGAATGGTTCCCGGAACACATGCGCAATCGTTTTGAAAATTGGACGGACGGCCTGAACCAGGACTGGGCGATTTCGCGCCAGCGGTTCTTTGGCGTGCCTTTCCCGGTATGGTATAGATTGGACGCCGCGGGCGAACCTTTGTTTGATTCGCCTATCCTGGCGACAAAGCTGCCGTGCGACCCGCTGGCCGACGCGCCGGACGGGTTTAGTGAGTCACAACGCGGCCGGCCGAACGGCTTTATCGGCGATCCGGATGTTATGGACACCTGGGCCACTTCGTCGCTGACGCCGCAAATCGCGATGGAGATGGCGGGAAATCCGGCGGGACTCTCGCCGCCTTTTGACGCGCGCAATTCGGGTCCGGAAATTATCCGAACATGGAATTTTTATACCATCGCGCAAGATATGATAAATCACGGAACGATTCCGTGGAGACAGGTTTGGGTCAACGGGTGGGTTCTGGATCCCGACCGCAAAAAGATGTCAAAGTCGCGGGGCAACGTCGTCGTGCCGATGGATATAATTGAAAAATACGGGTCCGACGCAATACGCCTGTGGGCGGGGTCGCTAAAATGGGGAACAGACGCGGCGTTTGATGAAAAGATTTTGGACCAAAAGCGCAAGCTGGTTATGAAATTCTATAACGCGGCAAAGCTTGTAATACAAACAACCCAAGAAATTACTTTGAAAAACTATCCCGATCATTCAGAACCATATTCCGTTGATGAAGCATGGTTTGCTACTTTATGCGGTTTTTGTGACGAAGCCAAGAAATACTTTGAACAAAATGACTATGCTGGAGCATTACAGGTGTCAGAGCAAGCATTCTGGAGCTTCTGCGATAATTACTTAGAAATCATAAAAGGTCGCATTTATAATAAAGATGGAAGTGCTGGAAAATATCTAAATCTATCGCTGTGGATATTTTGTAAGCTATTTGCTCCGTTTATGCCGTTTATAACCGAAGAAGTATGGCAAGCGAAATATAATGATGGCGAAAAAGCAAACGGAAATACATCTGTTCACAATCAAAAATACCCAACGAGCGGAGAGCTTTTAGGGGGATTTAGATATTCTAAAAAAGAATATGAAAAACTTTGCGAACTGGTGTCGGCCGTGCGCGGGGAAAAATCCAAGAATAATTTTTCCATGAAAAAGCCAATCGCAAAACTGACAATCGCGGACAATGGATTTTTCCGCGCGGCGGAACCCGACATTAAAAATGTTTTGAATGTCGCAGAGCTGGAATTTTCCGGCGACCTGCCTTCGCCTGACGGCTCCGGCACGGCAGGCGCGCTGGTCGGCGAATTGGTCTGGGGTGAATGATAAATGCAAAAGCATACCGAAACAAAAATCTTAAAGACTTACCAGATGGACCGACACAGGGTTCCCCTCCTTTGGAGGGGGGCCGCCAGAGGCGGCGGGGTGGTTTGGGGGAATGGTTGAAGTGCAAAACAGGAATACGACTGTTGTGCCATAACCACCCCGTCATCCGCCTGCGCTGAGCTACGGCGAGATGCCACCCCTCCATAGGAGGGGAACACAAAATGCAAAAGCATACCGAAACAAAAATCTTAAAGACTTACCAGATGGACCGGCACGGACTGCTGCGGCCGATAATGCTGTTTAACGAAATGCAGGCCGCCGCCGACACCCATGCGGAAAAATTCGGGCGCGGACGCGCGTTCTGCAATGACAATAACTGCGCGTGGGTGGTCACCCATTATCTGGTGGAAATAGACCAGATGCCGACCGAGGGGCAAGAGATAGAGCTGTCTACTTGGCCGTCGGGGTGCGATTCCCTGCGCGCGACGCGCGACTTTCGCATCCGCGATGCGGTGACGGGCGCGGACCTGGTGCGCGCGACATCGCAATGGGTGATGATTGACTTGGCCGCGCGGCGGCCGATGCGGCTGGATAATTTTATGGATGGATGGGGTCTTATTCCAGAGCGCGCGCTGAACCGCACGTTTGATAAGTTTCCCGATTTCGTGCCGGATGTGAATATGGGCGTGCGCCCGCGTTACGACGACGTGGATGTGAACCAGCATATCAACAACGCGGTCTATGCCATCTGGGCGACCGAGGCGTTGGGATTCGGGTTCCGCGACACGCACAAGCTTTTCGGCATAGATATAAATTTCAAGAAAGAAATCGCGGCCGGCACGCCGGAAATAATCATTGAGTCGCGACTGGATGGCGGAACCACCCCGCGCGACCTGTCGCGCGGGGGCCCCGGGGTATCGCGCCACATGATAAAATCCGGCGACCCGTCCCGTCACCCTTCGGGTGCCGGGGCCGAGGCAGGCACCGAACACGCGAATGTGATTTGTTCGTGGAAATAGCCCCCCTTGTTAAAGGGGAAATTTTCTTGGCGAAGTGAGCTTAGAAAATTAGGGGGATTATTGGTTAAAGAACGCACTTTTGTTCTTCAAACAATAATTCCCCTAATTTTGTAAATTCGTGCTGCGCGCTCTTAACAAAAATTCCCCCTCTAACGAGGGGGAAAGCTTAATTCTTTGCCGATACGGCCAAACGTTTGCGGCCGACCGCGCGGCGGCGGCTTAAAACCTGGCGTCCGCTTTTGGTTTCCATCTTCTCGCGGAAGCCGTGCGTTTTCACGCGGCGGGTTTTTGACGGCTGATAAGTGCGTTTCGTTGACATAACAAATTCCTTTCTATTTACTTTGCGTCGCTATTTAATCATAGCAATTCTTGGAAATCAAGAAAAACTTGCGCATCGGCGGAATTCTCCCTATTTGCTCTTTGCGGCCGGCGCGGCGGATGTGCCAAACGCCCAGTCCCACAGTCCTTTGGTGAGATAAAACCCGACAGTCGCGACCAAGAAAACGCATAATAATTTGTCAAGCGCGTTTCAAGGGGCCGCATCGCGGTATTTTTAATTATGTTTTTCGGGGCTTTATTCCTTGACCATGCGCCGGCTTTTTGCTATCTTTCGTGGGCAAAAAATAAACATTAAAAATTTAGGATTTACAATTGCAAACCTAGGGTCTGACTACCCCGAAAACCTAATGTCGTGCGATACAAGCACTCCCAGGTTTTCTCCCCTTCTGAGAAGGGGAATTCACGCTCATAAATTTCAAATCTATGAGTGTTAAGTTGCCCTTCCCCGGGGCCCCCGCAAAAACTTCGTTTTTGCGGGGTGGGTCCAGAAGGGCCGAATCCGAGTATGCGAGAACGAGTGTTGTGCTGGTTTGCAAACACGAAGTCCGAACAACTACGAGGATACGCGAACATAGCGAGCGAAACCTGGGAGCACTGGTATTGTGCGACCTTGGCGTTCCGGGGTAGTCTAAATCTTAAATCCATAAATCTTAAATCGTAAATCAAAGGTTCTTTGTATGTCAGATATTGAAAATGTTTCCGTGCCGACCTCTGCCATTGAGCATGAAATGCAGACTTCGTTTTTGGACTATGCCATGAGCGTCATTGTTGACCGCGCGCTGCCCGACGTGCGCGACGGGTGCAAGCCTGTGCATCGCCGCATACTGTATGTGATGAACGACGTCGCGCCGGCCAATCGCGCGACAATCAAGTCCGCGAATATCGTCGGCCGCGTCATGGGCGAATATCATCCCCACGGCGACAGCGCGATTTACGAGGCGATGGTCCGCATGGCCCAGGATTTTTCCATGGGAGAACTGCTGGTCAACGGCCAGGGCAACTTTGGTTCCATGGACGGCGATCCGCCGGCCGCCATGCGTTATACCGAAGCGCGCCTGACCCGCCTCGCGGCCACATTGATGGATGACCTGGACAAGGACACGGTTGAATGGATGCCGAACTATGACGGGTCAAAGCAGGAACCGCGCGTTCTGCCCGCGAAATTCCCGAACTTTCTGGTCAACGGCGGCCAGGGCATCGCGGTCGGAATGGCGACGAATGTTCCGACTTATAATTTGGGCGAGGTTTGCAACGCGGTCCTGGCCGTGCTGGACACCCCGCAGATCGGGGACGAGGCGTTGTTTCAAATCATGCCCGGGCCGGATTTTCCGACCGGCGGCATTATGATGGGTCGCGCCGGCGCGTATCGGGCGCATACGTCCGGCCGCGGGTCCGTTATCGTTCGCGGCAAGACGCATATAGAGGATATGCGGGATCACCAGGCGATCGTTGTGGATCAGGTTCCGTATCAGGTGAACAAGGCGCAGCTGCACATCAAAATCGCCGAACTGTCCAAGGAAAAGCGGATAGAGGGGATTTCGGAAATCCGCGACGAATCATCCCGCGACGGCGTGCGCTTGGTCATAGAATTAAAGCGCGACGCGATTGCGGATGTCGTTTTGAACCAGCTGTATCAATACACCCAGCTGCAATCTTCGTTCCCCGTGAACATGATGGCGTTGTCGCGCGGGCGGCCGCTGCTATTCAATGTCCGCAGCGTTCTGGATGCGTTTATTGATTTCCGGATAGAGGTTATTCGCCGCCGCACGATATTTGAACTGAACAAGGCGCGCAGCCGCGCCCACACCTTGCTGGGGCTGACCGTTGCGGTTGGAAACTTGGACGAGATTATCGCGCTGATCAAGGCGTCGGAAAATCCAGAGGCGGCGCGCGCCGCATTAATTGCGCGCGGGTGGAAGGCGTCCGACATAGAAGCATATATCCAGCTGATTGACGATCCGAACACGACGTATGAAAACGGAATGTTTTATATGTCCGAAGATCAAGCCAAAGCAATTCTGGAACTGCAGCTGCACCGTCTGACGGGATTGGAACGCGAAAAGATTCACGCCGACCTGGTGGAACTGGGCGAAGTAATACGCAATCTGTTGTCCATCTTGGGCAGTCATGAAAAAATCATCCAGATTATTCGGGACGAAACAACCGCAATTCGGGACTCTTACGCGCATCCGCGCCGCACCGAAATCTCCGATGCCGAAATTGATATGGATATGGAGGATTTGATTGCCCGCGAAGACATGGTTGTGACCGTCACCAATACCGGATATATCAAGCGCGTCAGCCTGGATACCTATCGTGCGCAAAAGCGCGGCGGCAAGGGCCGCAACGCCATGACGACCAAGGACGACGACTATGTCACGACGGTGTTTGTCGCGAATACGCATGATCCGCTGATGTTCTTCTCGTCCCTCGGCATGTGCTATCGCCTGAAAACATATAAATTGCCCGAAGCCGCGGCGGCGGCCAAGGGACGGCCCTTGGTGAATCTGTTGCCGCTGGCGCCGGGCGAGGTTATTACCGCGATTTTGCCAATGGTGGAATCTGGCTCCGTCGCGTGCCCCCCCTCTGGGGGGGGGCTGTCCGGCGAAGCCGGACTGGGG
>WQUT01000022.1 GCA_009781955.1 Pseudomonadota bacterium
GCGCGACCTGTCCATCGGATATCAATTCGGCCGCGCGGTGTGGGGCGGCGTTGACGACGACGAATACGAAGAAATGAAGGGCAATATGGAAGAGCTGCTGGCCGATGAAAAAAGTCCTTGGAAGAAATTGCCGTTTGATATGAAGTTGGCATTTTAGTCGTTAGTCATTGGTCGTTAGTCGTTGGTCGTTAGTCGTTGGTCGTTAGTCGGTATAAATGAGTTATCTTAACGACCAACTACCAACGACCAACGACTAACGACCAACGACTAACGACCAACGACTAACGACCAACGACTAACGACCAACGACTAACGACCAACGACTATCCTATCTTTTTTATTTGCGCTTGCACATTTTTAAGGTATAATGCCGGCATGTTAAATTTCATTAAAAAGCTCTTTATGCCGCGGGGACAACGGTTCACGGCGGGCGAATTGGCGAAAAAATTCGGCCTGACGCTCCGCGGGTCCGCGGATACCGTCGTCACTGGCCTTGCGCCCATTGCGGATGCCAAGGCGGGCGATCTGGCGTTTTATTCTACCGAGAAAACATCCGCGACATTCAAAATCCTGCCCATAGAGGTTTTGAAACAGACGCGCGCATCCGTAATACTGCTGCGGCCGGAACACGAAAAGAACGCGCCCAAGGGCGCGACCCTGCTGATATCCGCGCATCCCCGCGCAGACGTCGCAAAAATTCTGGGCGCCATTTACGCGCCGCCGCGCCGCCGCGGGGTTCATTTTACCGCGCACACCGAACGCGGGGTATTTTTTCGCAAGAAAAGCACCAATTATATCGGGCAAAACGTGGTCATAGAGCGCGGCGCGGTCATAGAGCCGGACGTCCAGATATTCGCAAACGCCTTTATCGGCCGCAATGTGACGCTGGGCGCCGGAACAATCATTCATGCCGGCGCGCACATTGAAAACGCGACGCTGGGCGATTCCTGCGTTATTTATCCGGGCGCAGTGATTGGCAAGGACGGCTTTGGATACACCCGCCAAGGCGACAAGAACGTGTTTATCCAGCATGCCGGGCGCGTCATTTTGGGCAACCACGTGTCGGTCGGTTCGTGTTCGTGCATTGACCGCGGCCTGATTACCGACACGGTTATCGGCGACGAGACCAAGATTGACAACCTGTGCCAAATCGCGCACGGCGTAATAATCGGAAAGCAATGTTTTCTGGCGGCGGGCACGGGAATCGCGGGGGGCGTCGTCGCGGGCAACCGCGTTTTGTTCGGCGGGCACGTCGGAATATCCAACAAGGTCCAAATCGGCGACGACGCGGAAATAGGCGCGCAATCCGGCGTATTTCGCAATATCCCGGCGGGCGAGAAAGTAATGGGATCCCCGGCGGTTAATGTAACCGAATACCTGCGCTCTGTCGCCTGGACGAGGAAACAGATAAAGAAGAATTAGTCGTTGGTCGTTAGTCATTGGTAAGTAGTAGAAAATTTACTGACCAACGACTAACGACCAATTACCAACGACTATAAAAAACAAAGGTTTTTACCATGACCATCACAAAGCAAGGCATTGAAGAAATCATTCCGCATCGCGGCGACATGCTGATGATTGACGAGATTCGCGAATACGACGAAACCAGCGGGATCGGGATCAAGCGCGTGCGCGGCGACGAATTCTGGTGCGCGGGGCACTTTCCCGGCAATCCCATCATGCCCGGGGTGTTACAGGTAGAGGCGATGGCCCAAACCGCGTGCTTTATCGCGTTCAAGGGCCTGGATACCAAGGGGGACGAGACGCTGGGATACTTTACCACTATGGAAAAGATAAAGTTTTTCAGCATGGTGCGCCCGGGCGACGTTCTGGAACTGCATGTGGAAATAACGGCGAAAAAAATGCGTCTTTACAAGTTCCACGGAATAGCCATGGTCGGCGGGAAAAAAGTCAGCGAGGCCACATTCACCGCGATCATGGATCCCGTTAATAAATAACCACCCCGCCGGCTACGCCGGCACCCCTCCAAAGGAGGGGAACAGAGGGGCGTGCCATGCGTTTCCCCTCCTTCGGAGGGGTGGATTTTTTGCGGAGCTTTTATCGCGAGCAAAAAAGACGGGGTGGTTCTTTTGCAAAAGACTATCCGAATTCCGACACCCACCCCAGTTTTTCGCTCGCAGTGCTACACGTATCCTCGTAATTGTTTGAACTTCGCGATAACAGCTCGTTCGCACATACTCGGATTCTAAGCGCGGAAAAACACGCCAAGAAAAACTACCCCTCCCAGGGAGGGGAATGCGCGCTCACTTTTCCCTTTCCCATTTTCCCTTTTTATGCTAGAATTCTTGAAAGAGAGAATTATGCTTTCCGCTGGCGTATTTTTTATAAAAAAACCGCGCGCGCGCGTCGCGCGGCTGTTCGTTGTCCCTTTTGTCGCTCTGTCACTCTGTAACTTTGTCGCTTTTGCGGCGCATGCCGCCAATACCCCGATCGGCGGGCCCGGCCCCGCGATTGTCGGCGGCGGCGGAAATCTGACCGGCTTTTACGGCGGGGTTGGCGCGATAAACAATAATCAGTGGAACCAGATGATAAACCCCAACCGCACGCCGCCCGCGGCCCAGCTGCCCGCGGCGGATTTCGGCAACTGCAACGCGATCGTCACGCGCTGTGCCCAGCCGAAATGTCCCGGCGGCGGGTGCATTGACATGGCGATAGCGGTGCCGATCGTCAACGGATGCGTGGCGGCAAACGCGGTCTGCAAGCAATACGGGGACGATTTGGTCCAGGCCATATCCGCGCAGATGGTCGCGAACGCCACGAACAAAGCGCAAGCGACCCAGGCCCAGATGGCGGCGGCCGCGACGGCCGCGGCCGCATCCGCGCAAAACGATGCCGCGGCCCAGCAGATGGCGGCGATGCAGCAACAGATGCAGCAGATGCAAGAAAAAATGGCGGCGGATCAGGCCGCACAACAAGCGCAAATGGCGGCGGCGGCAGCGGCCCAACAGGCGGCGGCCGCGACGGCCGCGGCCCAGCCGGCGCCGGCGACCGGCGGCGCGCCGTCAACCGCCATACCGGAAAATGTCTTGTCTGATGCCGCGGCGCGCGGCGTTTCCGCGGACATAATCGCGCGGAACCAGGCGTCGGGGCAAATACTCTCGCAATTGGAAAATGTCAGCGTTGCGTTGCAGAATGTAAAGAAAGCGATGCAGGACGCGTTCGCATACGCCGGCTGCGACACCCGCGGGGAAAATTGCACGGGGCCGAAACGCGTCGCGGCGTTCAAGGTCAAGGCGGCCGCGTTTTTTGACCCGTTTGAAACGGTCCAGGAAGAAGTTTATAACGCCTTGATCCAGGCGCAGGCGCTGGGCGTTGATATTTCCGATATTTACATGATGCTGTCGTCTTCCTGCAACGTGTGGGGGCAATACCTGTGCGAACAGGGCCAGATCTTGCGGTTTTCCGGATTGGCCCGCGACGCCGGCGGCAAATGTGAAGACACTGCGAATACAAGGTGCGCGCCCGACCCCGCATTGGTTGGAAAAATCGTCCCGCCGGCAAGCGGCGGGTGCCAATTGCTGCGCTTGCTGGGCGTGGGCGACGACGTGTATCAGAACTGGCTGGATGTCCCTACTTCTGAATCCACCGGCCCGGGCAGCGGACGATACACCGCGGTCGCGTGCGCATCCGACGCGCTGGCCACATCTGGATTCTTTAAAAACCTGCGGATGAATGTGGACGATGTCGGCACGGACGATCTGGCCGCCGTCCTGTCCGCCGACGTGATTATGCCGGCAAAGGGCCCGCCGGCGGCGACCGGACCGGGATCGTTAGCGGTATGCGCCATAACATCAGCGGAGCTTTCGTCCATATTAATCAGCAAGCGGATAAATGCCAGCACCGCCATAGAATCGCAGGGCGCGATTGCAACTCCTACGCCTACCGCAACATACGCCCAATGCATGCAGGATTGCAATTCCGACGAAGGCGTAGAAGATAGGCAATACTGCCTTGACAGGTGCGCCAACAATTATATGAAAAATGTTTACACAAGCTCTCCGGCATACCAAGCCGCCCAAAGGGAAACTATCAATAAAATGGACGCCTCTGTTGACGCCAATCTTAACAAATTTAAAGCCAATATGCCAACTACGGATCAACTGAGAAAATCTTTGACCCCGGAATTAAAAACTTTGCAGCCTCAAACAGGCTATAATTCTCCCAGCGCTTGCTATGAAGCGAATTGCAAAGGGATTGCGGACGGCAGCCAAGCATTGATGGAATGCAGAAAAAAGTGCGACGGAATATAAAATTCGGAAAAGCGTAAATGAAAAAACTGTTTTTGATCTTTGCCGTTTCTTCTCTGCTCTTTTGGGCGCAAGAATGCGCCCCAAGGGCGGCGCACGCGGCCCCATCGCCCAACTATTTCGTAAAGAGGCAGGCCAACGGCGACGTGACGGTCATGCCCTATGCCGCGATGTGCACCGCGCATGCGTATAATATTGGCGAGATCAGCAACGATGTATTTGACAACGATTACGCGCGCAGGGATGAAATGAACAAGGTCGTCGCGATGAAGTCCGAATTAATCACGCGCGAGATGAAGCGTCAATACGACTATCTGGACGCGACCGTTAAAAGGTTCCAAATCCAATTGCAGAAAGCCGTGCTTGTCGCCCAGGCCGAGGCGGCCGGCGCGCCCGCGGCGGGCTCTGCAACCGGCGGTTCCGGCACGGGTCTGGCCGGCGCGGACAACTGCAACGGGAAAAGCCGCACGGATACCGTATATTGCCTGCGTAATAATTATACCAAGATGCAGAATGCAATCGCCGCCGGCAAAATTGACCGCGCGCTGAAAAACCAGATCCAGGCCGATATCCAAGCCATCACAAACATAGGCTGCGGCAAAGACGGATGCCCGAACCAAATCAACCTTACCGGGGTAAGTGCGGATGGAAAAACAAAATTGTCAGATTTCGCCTGCAAAGATACAAACCTTATCTCAAAAGATAAAGTTCAAAATTGTCTTTACGTTATAAGCGGCACAACAAATGCATTGGAAGAAGCCGGCAGAGCATCCGCCGCAAAGCCTACTACTGTTCCATAAGTAAATGAGAGAATAAAAAGGCCCGTTTGGGTCTTTTTTTATTTCATGCGAATGAGTGCTAAATGCCCTTCTCAGAAGGGCCGGAAAGCTTGGGCCGCGCTTTCTTGCGGGCCCTTAGCTTTCCGGGGTAGTCACGCCCAAGCTTTTTATTCTTTTGATAGTTTCAGCATGCAGTAAAGGCAATGGCCAACTGATATCTTTTTTTATTTCCTTGTCATCAAGGTGAATCACTATCAAACCTAAACTTTCCAAATAATTATGTCTCTTTGTATCATATTTTTCTTTAAAATCATGCGAATCGCCGTCTACTTCAACAACCATTCCTATATCAGGGCAATAAAAATCAACAATATAATTCCCAATAATTTTTTGTCGGTCAAAATTCAGGTCTAAGAATTTTTTGCGATATAGCTCTTTCCATAGCAACACTTCGGAAAAAGTCATGTTGTTTCTCAAATACCGCGCGCGTTCGCGCAAAGTTGGATTAAAGGGTAAATTTTTGTAGTTGATAAGCATTCTTGACTACCCCGAAAATCTAAGGGCAGCAAGCTGCCAAGATTTTCGCTTACGCGTATCCTCGTAGTTGTTCGGACTTCGTGTTTGCAAACCGGCACAACACTCGTTCTCGCATACTCGGATTCGGCCCTTCTGAGAAGGGCAACTTATCACTCAGTGCCCTACAATCAAATTCGGGCGGGCAGAGCGCAGGTTGGAAAGGGATTTTTCCTGGGCGCGCCGAAACGCGTTCGGTTCCCAGATTTGAAAACTGTTTCCGCGGCCGATAAAGACGGCCGTGTCCCGTATGCCGGCATGCCGCAATAAATCGGCCGGAATGACAATGCGTCCCGTAACGTCAAACTGCAACGGCCGCGCGTCCGCGAACAGCATCGCCGACAAATCGTCCAGGTCCGCATCGTACACGCCCATTTGGTCGGTTGCCGCCGCCATTTTGTCCATGCGCGACATGCTTAACCCCTCTATGCATGGCGCGGTAAATGAACGATAAAGCACAACGCCGGAAAATTGTTCGGAAGAAAGCGACGAACGGAACGGGGCCGGAACAGAAATTCGGCCTTTGGTATCCAGGCGATTTTCGTAAGTGGAAAGAAATAATGGCATTTTCT
>WQUT01000023.1 GCA_009781955.1 Pseudomonadota bacterium
CGGAAAGCTAAGGCAGCATAGCTGCCAAGCTTTCCTCCCCTTCTGAGAAGGGGAACTAGCGCTCAATGGCTTTAATCAAATGAGTGCGAAGATACCCTTCCCCGGGGCCCCCGCAAAAACGAAGTTTTTGCGGGGTGGGTCCAGAAGGGTCGGAAATCCCGCAATCTCTGATTGCGTGGATTTCCGGGGTAGTCAAATCTTAAATCCGTAAATCTTAAATCCATAAATCCCTTAATACCATACCCGGAAAATCATTTTCCAGGTCGGGTTTGTGATTGATGTCTGTTCGCCGGTCGTTTTATGCGATACCCAGAACGGTTCGTTGTTTACCAATTGACGCAGGTGCAGTCCGTTTTCATCGCAAAACGCGACAGGCCGCGGGGTCGCGCGCGCGCCTATACCGAATGCATATACAATGTCGCCGATGCTGTATCCCGCCTGGGGCACCCGGCAAATCAGAACCGTATCGGCGGTCGCAGCGCCCAGATCTATGTCCGACGAATGAATTGCGTCAAATATATATTCTATGTATGACGCAGTTCCGATGTCGCACGCCGCGCTTTGCCCGAAATTAGTCGTGCGCAGATTGTATTCCCGGAACAAAGCATTCCAAAAATCCGCCGAGACCCCGTTTATATCAAACGGCGCCGCGGCCAATGCGGCGGGCATGCCATCGCCGGCCGCCCCGCCCGTTCCGCCGAGCGCGGAATTTACCGTCGCGGCCAATGCGGCGGCCGAAACGTTGGCCAGGTCGGCGCGCGCCAGCGCAAAACCGCCAAGGGTCGCGCCGTCGTGCGCGCGCACGGTTTCCGCGCCGCGCGTGGCATCCATGGTGATTTCGCCGGCCAGCCCGGTGAAATTGTCGTTTTGCGCGGTCCCCCCGCGCCGTATTTGCAATGTGCGTGTCATATTGTGTCCTTTCATTTAGATGAAATATTGACTACCCCGGAAAGCTTAGGTCGCCCGCAAGAAAGCGCGGCTTCCAGGTTTCGCTCGCTTGAAAGCTCCGCGTATCCTCGTAGTTGCTTGAACTTCGTGTTTGCAAACCAGCACAACACTCGTTCTCACATACTCGGATTCCGGCCCTTCTAGGAAGGGCAATTTAGTACTCATATGTTTAATCAAATGAGCACTAATTCCCCTTCCTAGAAGGGGAGGAAATCTTGGTTCCTGCGCGTAAGCGCAGAAACCTTAGATTTTCGGGGTAGTCAGTTTTTATAATAAAAACGCCCCCAAAAGGGGCCGTCAACGTGCGCGCATTATACCAAAAATCCGCGAAAAAAGCAAGCAGAGAGTAAAGTCGCGGCACCAAAAAGATTTGACAAAGGACATATTTGATTATAACATGCGGCATAACCCGGATATAAAATTAAACAAAAGAGATTAAAAATGCCCCAGATGTGCGATGCGCCGGAAAGTGTGGAGGATATCTTTCAAGAACGTGACAGCGATCTGAACCGGTTTTATAAAATTTTAGGGGCCGAGAATCGGTCTCCGATTTATACAATTAACGGCTATAAAGCGATTATCCCCAATTCCCGCGTGCAAATGGGCCAGGTCACGATAGAATGGGAACTGTTCGGCGATCTGTTGACCAAGGAAACAACCGAAACGATTTCCGATAGCCTGTCAAAAAAGAAATTCAGCCTGGTGGATGGATATGATACCGATGTTTCCGAAACGGTAGGGGGGTAAATTATTTCACGAAACCAGGCTCTCGCGGCTTGTCGTGGTTTTACCGGGCGCAATTCACGGCCCAGCAACAAGCGGTATCAAACCTGGTCCAACAAAGTCGTAAATTGCGGGCCGGATTCCTTGAAAGTAAAAACTGTAACTATTATATGGCATATGAATTGCAAAAGAAACTTTCCCGCCTGGGGAGAGAGAAAAACTGTTTCGACTTGCTCAATAAAGATAGCCTTGGCAAAGCTATTACAACTATTCAGAACTCCACCACGGAGGCTTACGCCACCATGGTGGACGACCACTATTTGTTGTTGTATCCCGTTCACGGCAGATACTTGATTATACGTGGCAATGAAATGATTAAAAACGAGGAACCAACCAAATTACCCGGAGAATTGATTGCTTCGGATTATTTCCGGATCAGATTATGGAAATCTTTGACCCAGGCCGAATATGCAAATGGATAAGCGCGCTTGCTGAAAATCAGCACCGTTCCCGCTCGTTCAATATCTTCAGCCAATTCGCCGCATTATATCCGCCCACCCCAGTTTTTCTAGGCGCATGAAAAAGTGCCGCCAAGAAAAACTACCCCTCCCGGGGAGGGGAATTAGAACGTTCAGGGGGAATTGCCACTCACTTGCTTCATGCCAGTGTAGGGGCAAATAATTATTTGCCCCTACAAACTATCACCGACCAACGACCAACGACCAACGACTAAAAAATATTTCCCTTGCTAAACCGCGAATGCGGTGATACTATGCGCTGGAATCATAACAACGGAATGAGTAAGTGTTTGTATTTACACTATTCTTTTTAATCTGCGTCGCGCTGTCCGGCAATCTTGCGCGCACCCCTGGAACGGCCGGTGGCCCATGGGGTCGGATTGATGCCTTGTTATATTCATATAACAAAGGATTATACCATGACCAAGAAAATTTACGTGGATGCAGTCCACCCGGAGGAAACCCGAGTGGTGGTGGCGGAAAATGGACGGGTTTCGGACTTTGACATTGAAACTACTACAAAACCCCAAATCAAAGGCAATATTTATTTATCCAAGGTGATCCGCGTAGAGCCGTCGCTGCAGGCCGCGTTTGTGGATTACGGCAGCGGAAAGAACGGATTTCTGCCTTTTTCCGAAATTCACCCCGATTATTACCAAGTGTCTGTGGAGCAGAAGAAAAAGCTGCTGGAGGCCGCGCACGCCAATATCGTTGACGATGACGAGGATCCAGATGACGAGGCGTCAGAGGTCGCGGACTATGACGACACCAGCGCGGGCGAGGATAACAAGGAATTCATTCGCCGGGCCCGCGAATTCAAGATTCAGGACGTCATAAAGCCGAAACAAATCCTGCTGGTCCAGGGGGTAAAGGAAGAGCGCGGGTTAAAGGGCGCGTCCATGACGACATACCTGTCGCTGGCGGGCCGTTTTGCCGTTCTGATGCCGAATTCCCGCAAGCGCAATTCCTATGGCATTTCCAAGAAGATTTCCGACCGTCCGGAAAGGGCGCGGCTGCGCGATATTCTGCATGGCCTTAAAATCCCGCGCGGGATGACGGTCGTTCTGCGCACCGCCGCATTCGGGACCCAGGGGGCGGATATAGAAAAAGACTATGAATATCTGGTAAATCTCTGGAACGAAATACGGACAACAACCCTGAAATCACTGGCGCCCGCCACTATTCATACCGAGGACTCCCTGCTCCGCCGCGTTGTTCGCGACTTTCTGTCGGCGCCGGAAGATATCCTGACCGTCCAGGGGGACGAGGCATTTGACGCCGCGACCAATTATTACAAACAGATGCATGGCAAGGCCCCTAAAAACGCCCTGGTCAAATATGACGATCCCGCCGTGCCGCTGTTCGTGCGCGCGGGGGTAGAGCAACAGCTGGAAGGTCTGCACGGCCCGTATGTTCAGCTGCCGTCCGGCGGGTCGCTGGTGATAAACACGACCGAGGCGATGGTGACCATAGACGTCAATTCATCCCGCGCAATCAAAGAAAAAGACATTGAACAGACCGCGCTGAATACCAATTTGGAGGCGGCGGAGGAAATCGGCCTGCAGCTGCGGCTACGCGATTTGGCCGGCATCATCGCGATTGACTTTATAGATATGGAGGAAGACCGGAACAACCGCCGTCTGGAATCCAAAATGCGCGAGATTATGAAACGCGACCGGGCCCGCACCCAGGTTGCGAAAATCAATAATTTCGGCGTGATGATGATTTCGCGCCAGCGGATGCGGTCGTCTTTCCAGGAATCTTCGTACATCATGTGCCCGCATTGTCAGGGCGCGGGGGTTGTGCCGTCTATCCAGACCGCGGCCATCATCTTGTTCCGGCATCTGCAGGAAAAGTTATTGGCTAAATCGGCGCAAAAGATCATTATGACCGTGCCCGGCGATGTCGCGGTTTACCTGCTGAATATCAAGCGGGCGGAGCTGGCGGCGATGGAGTCTGAATTCAACACCGAAATCGTGATTATGGCGGATGATTCCCTGTTGAATATTGACCAGTATGCCATCCAGCGCGTCGCGCCGGAAGTGGCGAAAACCGACGAGCTGTTGACCGCGCACGTCCCGTCAACGGATGTCAAGAAAAAGAATGCGGAGCATCAAGAGGCCAAAAAAGCCGTCCAAAACGCCCCCGCGCGGAAACGTCCGCAGCCCCAGGGCAACGGCCGCGACCAGGGCCGCGGCAACCGGGACAATCGCGATAACCGCAATAACGGCCAGCGCAATCAACAGCAGCAGCAAAAGCCGCAAAAGAAATCCATCTGGCAAAAGATTGTGGGGTAAGGAAAACGGCGCGAAGGCGGCTTTACTTATTCTTCATCATCTTTTTGATTATTGCGAACGTCAGTTTGCCGGTGTATTGAACCGCCGTCTCTGCAATTATGGCGGTGGTTTTCAAAGCCTGGGGGATGGGTTCCTTGCTTTGCAACGACGGCATGTCGGATACAATCGGAAGGCGACTGCCGAAAAGAGCGTTTCCTATATCGTCCAACTTTTTGCTTTTGGCTTGCTGTTTGAGTCTATCGGCCTCTGCTTTTATATCGGCATATGTGGCACCAATGCTCAAAAGAGCCTATATCTGGCCGAAATTCAAACCAGACTTCAGCAAATCTTGAATCGCCGCAAACGACCAGCCCATGCCGTCCATCTGTGCCACCAGGGCCGCGCTACAGCCACCCATCACCAGTTTCGTTTTTTCACCCGTTGTCATTGGCATCTTTGCACCCTTTTCTGTTCATTCACATTATAAATTATATATAAGATTTGTCAAATATTTTAATTTCAGACCGATAAGGATAGGGCCCGCTTGACCCACGTTCAAAATCATAATATTATCAATGCATGAAAAAAATTCTCTCGGTTTTGTTTCTGCTATTTGCCATCTGTCCCCTGCTCTGTTCGCCGGCGCGGGCGGCGGGGATGACCGAAATTCAGGATACCGAGATTGAATCCGTCTTGTACGAGCTGGTGGAGCCGATCGCGACCGCTGCCGGCGTGCCCCAGGGCCGTCTTAAAATTCACATTATCAATAATGACGAGTTCAATGCCTTTGTCGGCGGGGGCGAGGATGTTTACATCAACACCGGCCTGATTGCCCAGGTTAAAAATCCAAACGCGGTTCAGGCCGTTGTCGCCCACGAACTGGGCCATATGGTTGGCGGGCACATGGCCCAGATGTCCGCGCGCATGGATGCCGAAATGAAACGGTCGCTGGCCGTGCAGGCGCTGGGCATCGCGCTGATGTTCATCAATCCCATGGCCGGCGCGGGGCTGATGGCCGGGGCCAGCGGAATGGCAAACCAGGGATTAATGGCCTTTACCCGGGACGAGGAACGCGTCGCGGACAACATGGGTATAGATCTGTTGGTCAAATCACGCGTTTCAACCGACGGATTTACAGAGGTTATGCGGCAGATGAACGACATGGTCGGCGCGGCGGAATCGCGCGTGAATCCTTTTAACATCAGCCATCCCTTGACGACAGAGCGCATTCAAAACGCCAAAGAAAAAATCAAAGAAACCAAGGGCGCGAAGTCCGGCGGGGCGACGGCAGAGCAAAAGAAAAAATACGCGCTGGTGCGCGCAAAGATTATCGGATACTTGTCGTCCGCGGCGCATGTTAGCGACGTTTATCCGTCGTCCGACAAGTCCGACGGGGCCGTTTACGCCCGTGCAATAGCGGCAATGCGTGCCGGTAATTTAGCGGCGGCGAAAACGGGGACGCTGGTCCTGGTAACGCGCAGTCCCAAGAACCCGTTTTTTTACGAATTATTGGGCGACATAGAGTATCAATACGGTCATTATGACGACAGCATCGTCGCGTATGAGAAAAGTTTGGAATTAATAAATGAACCCACCCCCCGCGACTTCGTCGCGACCCCCGCCGCAAGGGCGGGGG
>WQUT01000024.1 GCA_009781955.1 Pseudomonadota bacterium
TTCGTTATCGCACGCTTCGCGTGCTGCGCTCGTCCGCTCGCCCTGCTCGCGTCTCGCTTACTCATACGCGAACCGCGATCGCGGTTCAAATCTCGCATGGTCGCGCAACCAATTAATTAACCCCGCCGGGGTTAAATAATTGGTTGGGCCACACGGATTCGAACCGCGATAAAGGGAACCAAAATCCCTTGTCCTACCGTTAGACGATGGCCCAATGGAAAAATATTTTTACTTATCTCTTTGCTTGGTTCTCGTTATTTAATAACTCTAATACCCTATCTGCATTTTTCAGTAATTGTTGTTGTGGCATTTCATAATCGGGCTGATGATTATAATTTATTTTCAGTGTTTTTTGAAGATTTTTGTATTCAGGAACACGGACAATATTCGTTTTATTTTTTCTTCCACCAAATAATATCCAAAAAGACGTGCCGGCAAACGTGAGCATAATTTATAATATAATAATGTCAGCATCCCGCATCTTGATTCTCCTTGCGTTTGTAAAACATTCGTCCCCCTTCGCGCTATGCGCTTCGGGCGACACTCCTTCGCGTGCAACTGCTCGCTATTCGGATGGCTTGCCACACGAAGCTGCGCAGCAGCGAAGTGTGGTTGGGGCAACTGGATTCGAACCAATACTGACGGAGTCAGAGTCCGGAGTTCTACCGTTAAACTATGCCCCAAAGGCGCGCGGATTATAACCGATTTTCCGCAATTTGCAAATATAAAATTGCGCCCGCGATGGCCGGGTGGTATAATTAGGTTCAGAATTAATTCTGAAACGACGCATGCAATACTTGCCAGAAGCCTCTGGAGGACCGCCCAATGATCATAGAAAACAAATTTGAGAGCTTTCGCTGGATCCGCGTGTATTATCCGGACAACGACGACTTTGAATCCCTGATGTCCGACTATAAGACGGATGAAGACACTTTGTCCGACATACTGGACCCCGACGAGTAGCCGCGCATAGAGACCGAGGATGATTTCAAGGTCATAATCATTCGTTTCCCGATTTCAAACAGCGAAGTGGACAAAATCTGGCATACCGAGCCACTGGGAATAATCTATGCGAAAAACATCGTTATCACCATATGCCGCAAGCGGTGCGACATTCTGGACAAGATTCAGCCGAACCTGATGGAGACCAAGGAATACTTTATACTGGACATCATGTATCGGATCGCGGAAAGCTATCTGAAATCCCTTAAATCCCTGAATGCGGCGGTTTTCAAGGCCAAGCAGGATTTATCTGAAAGAATCCGCAAAAGGCATCTGCTGAAACTGCTGGACATTGAGAACAGCTATACGCTGTATCTGGCGGGGTTAAAGGGAAACAGCAGCGTGATGGAAAAACTGGACAAGATGCGGTCTTTCAATAAAAACGAGGAATGCGAGGAATTACTGGACGACGCGCGCGTGGAAATAAACCAGGCCATAGAAACCACGGTGTCATACGCGAAAATGCTGGCCGCCATTAAAAATACTTTTGAATCCGTGATTAATATTGATTCCAACACTTACATCAACCGGTTGACCATGTGGACCATAATACTGATGGTGCCGACGATCGTCGTGGGATTTTACGGGATGAACATGGTGCTGCCGTTCGCGCAATATGAAAGCGCGGCGTTGGTGATATTCACAGGCATCCTGGCCATGGTCATCGCCTGGGCGCTTTATGCGTTTCATAAAAAGGGCTAGGCAGGCCCTATAAAAGATTATTTGATTTGTTCACGGGGAAATTGGCGGGCATCAATTGTTTTACACTCTTTTAAATCACATTCCAAAATACTCATTGACAAATACGACTTGCGCACTTATACTTGGCTCAAACAAAAGGAGTGCAAATCATGCCACTAATAAAACAAAAGATGAGCATAGATACTGCCCAATTATCAAAAAACGCCGGATCAGCCGCCATACTAAATCTGATCAACGCTAATCCCGCCCAGGTTGGGGTTGCGGTTATTGACGGCTGGATTGTATTCAGCAACAGCGCGAATAATTTCCCCTTGGAAACCAGATGGAATGGAAAAACTCATAATGAAAAAATTATTTTAGAACCCGGCGGCCATATCGTTTACCAAGGTTGGCTGAGTGAAAACTTTGCGATCGCAATGCAAAATTGCACGGAAAACACCGCATTCAAGAACACAGATTGGGAATTCGCCATCCAGATAAGCGCGCCGTATAACGCGAAAGTTCAGCCGGGAAAATGTGGCGAAATCGTAGAGAACCCGACATTTGGAAAAGAATCAAAGTATGGTTGCACGATGCTGTGGCTGCGGAACAAGAAAACCGGCGAATTGGCGCGATTGATAGAGGATGAAACCAAATGGCTCTCGTGCTTGTCGATGCACTATGCGTATGAGGCCGCGCTGTATTGCCCGTTCCACGCGTGCATCATCGTGTATGGCACGGACGACGGTCTCTGGAAGAAGGTGCGCCAGATTTCCAAGAAACGCGCCAAAGAACTGGGCGCAAAAAAGCGCTGATTTCTTTGGCGGTAGAATGCGGATATTAATTTTTCACTACGAAGCAGTCTTTTATTCCGTCGGATTTGGCATTTCCGCAGAAACCGTTTGCATCGCTCCCGCTGGCAAAGCCGCCGATGCGAACGCGATACACCGTGGCCCCGTTAACCTCGGCCGCCAGGATCACAAACTGTTTGCCGCTGAACAAGCCGGGATGACCCGCCTTTAACCGGGCGGCTTCCGCCTCTGCCCCGGCGCGGGTGCCGGATGCCGCGAACTGGACATAGTATCCGCCCGCCGCGGGTTTCGCGGCCGCCGGATGCGCCACCGGTTTTGGCTTTACTGTTTCCGGTTTCGCGATCGGGCGCGGCTTTGGCGCCTCTATCGTCGCGGTCGCATCGGGGTTAAATTTCACATTGTTGTTCCGTTCGCCGACAACGCGGATCGGCGCGCCGGTGCCGTTGGTCGCCGCAGGGGCGGTTACCGTCGGCGCGGATGGCGCCGTCACAGTTGGCGCGGGCGCGGGTTTGGCGGCGCCGCCGTCGCCCCCCTGGCCCAGAATCAGTTTATCAGCGCCGGCGGCGAAACCATCGCCGGTATCGGTCGCGACGGGTGTCGGCGCGGTGTTGTCCAGGGAAATAACCTGGTCATCATCGCCGCCGCTGCGGATAACGCTGATGATTATATAGGTGGCGAGTATTATGACCAGCGCCCCGAGAGCGAACAACAGCCACGGGCGTTTTGGCCGCGGGGTGCAAAACGGGCTGGATTCCGGCAATTCGGGCAAAATGCTGTCGTCGTCTTCCAAATCCAATAAATCTAGGTTTTTATCATCTGCCATTGTGGCCTCTCTTGTTGACTATCATACCCGCATTATACCATAAAAATTCCATGTTTCCAAAAGATTTTTGAAAGACTTTTTTGATATAGGATTCACATCTTTGCACCATGGTTTGCGTCGCCACGGTGCCAAACATTGCGCATCCGCCCGTTATCGCGAAAAACGCAATCACAATCCCCGCCGCAATGGCGGCGCCTTAATAGCTTTCATATGTCTATACATATTGTATATACATAGGTCGCCAACAATAATAAAGGCTTGCCACAACAACCGCGTTTGGTATATGATGCAACCCATAATAGTAATTCTCTGATTGAGTAAAATAACCGACCGTTTTATATTGTCCAAATAACAAGAAAACACTGGGACTTTGAAATGCGCGGAATTATGGGATTTTTTAATTTTGGCCGGAACAAGAAAACTGCCCTAAAAAAACGGTCGTTTATTTTCCCCATGTGGCGCGTGTGCGCAATCCGCAGCGTGCCTGTAAAATCATTGTTTTTGAGCATCAGAACTTTCATCCGTAGGGGCGAATGTAACCCGGGCCCCGACGCAAACGAAGTTTGCGGTGGGTGGGAATTCGCCCGTTGTAGGGGCGCGTGGAAACGCGCCCCAGGTCGCGGACACACAACAATCGTAGGGGCGGATATTATCCGCCCGAACAAAGGGCGTATGCAATACGCCCCTACATTGCGCCGCACGTTCCGCGTTATGGCGACGGTTGTGCTTGCGACGATGTTCGGAATTTTAGGCGAATTGACATTCGCCCCTACGGCCTATGCCGGACCGGCGGCGAATGTGGACTTTGTGCACAGGTATATTACCCAGAAATGGGGAATAACTGTTCCTATTAAAACGTCAAACATATACCAAGCTGTGAACGTTAAATATACGTTATGTGCGGTAGATAAGGCGAACGAGATACTGAACGGCGCGCCGTCCGCGACAACATACTGCAATCACCAGTTGGCGACGAATCAGATCATAGACGATCTTATGGCGCGCGATGCGGTGGACAGGCTGGTTGTGAGGGACCTCTATCCCGGCACCGGCGGCGAAGGCGAGCCGTTCAAGCTGACCCTGACCGGGATGACGGCTGGATCGCAGTACAGTTTCAAGATATCCGCGTCGGGAAACTTCGCGATAGACTGGGGCGACGGAACGCCGATAGAAAATATCACAAAGACTGATGTCACAAATACACAATATACGCATACATACGCATCCGCCGGAAATTATGTCGTTGGAATAGGCGGCAAGGCGACGGGATATAGCGCTGTCATCACCGATGCTGCGATAAGTTTTTATAATTCAACGAGCAGCACAAAAGTAACCGCGGTATCCGGCGATTTGGGTTCGGTGTTTCCAATACTGACATCGCCGGTTGCAGGGCAATTCCACAGCCCGCGGTTTTATCAAACATTCTATACCTTTTATGGATGGACGGGATCTATACCGGCAAACTTATTCGCCGGGCTGCACGGCGCGCCGGTAAGTAATATGTTTTATGGCACTTTTGCCGGCGATTACCCCCTAAGGGGCTCTATACCGGCGGCATTATTTGCTGGGATTTCCGGCCCGCCGGCGGCAAGTATGTTTTATCAAACTTTTTACAACTGTACAGGCACGAGCGGTCCAATACCGGCTGGCCTGTTTGCTGGAATTTCCGGTCCGCCGGCGAACAATATGTTTGCCTATACTTTTTTCAGTTGTTTCAGTCTGACCGGTTCGGTACCGTCTGATCTGTTTGCTGGAATTTCCGGTCCGCCGGCTGCAAGTATGTTTTATCAAACTTTCCAGCAATGTTCTGGTCTGACCGGTTCGGTACCGTCTGATCTGTTTGCTGGGATTTCCGGCGCGCCAGCATCATATATGTTTGCCAATACTTTTCTCGGCTGCACTAGCCTGACCGGTTCGGTACCATCCAATCTTTTCGCCGGGATTTCCGGCGCGCCAGCGACATATATGTTCCAAAGCACTTTTCAAGGATGCACCGGTCTGACTGGATCGGTACCGGCGGGATTGTTCGGAACATTTACCGGCGCGCCAGCGAGCAGTATGTTTTACAATACTTTTTCCGGTTGTTCTAGCCTGACTGGTTCAATCCCGCCGAACCTGTTCGTTGGGATTTCCGGCAAGCCAGCGACGTATATGTTCAACGGCACTTTTCAAGGATGCATCGGTCTTACCGGATCGATACCGGCGGGATTGTTCGGAATATTTACCGGCGCGCCAGCGAGTAGTATGTTTTACAATACTTTTGACGGCTGCACCGGGCTTACTGGAATAGAAGACGGGATATGGGATCTATCCGGAGTATCCAATGCATCGGCCGCAAGTATGTTCCAATACACGTTTCGCAACTGTTCTAACATAACGTCGGCCAGTCCGTCTATCGCAGCCGGCAGCACGACGAAGCTGTGGACGCAGTTTTCGGCTTACACTCCGACCGCAGGCGCCGGCCCATTTGTCGGTGCGACGAAACTGGCGGATTATGCAAGCATCCCGGCGGGGTGGAAGTGATCCGCCTTCGCTGACGCTACGGCGCGACATCTTGCTGATTTACGGATTTAAGATTTACGGATTTAAGATTTGATTGTTCCTAAGAATGAGAGCTTCTCCTGCCCCATAATTTTTTCATAAAACTACTTGACAAAACGTATTCTTGGGCTAAGATGTGAGTAGAATTATCAAATAAAGGGGCATCCTATGGATAAAAAAGACAAATTAAAGGCCGCGGCGAACACGGTCCCAGCGCAATCTGAAACGGCGGCGGCGAA
>WQUT01000025.1 GCA_009781955.1 Pseudomonadota bacterium
TTTGCGTTTTGCAGTCGTAAAGGTTCCAAAACCAACCAAGCGAACTTCGCCTTTCTTTTTCAGAACTTTGGTGACGATGTTGATGAACGCGTCCAGCATTCCGCCGGCCATCGCTTTCGTTGTTTCGCATTCTTTCGCGATTGCTTCTACCAATTCAAATTTATTCATGGACTTCTCCTTTCCTTTATAGAGTTAGGGTTTAGGTTTTTCAACCGTTATGGGGCACTGTTTTTAAGGCATTGCCCGTTAGGGTCGGACGAATCGTAGAGAATTCCGCCAACCAAGTCAAGGGAGAATTTTAGGACCGATTGCGACCGCATCCGCCCGCACTGGTTTTGCGCCCGGCGTGTTGCCGTCGCACAGCACGAACGCCCCGTCCGCGCCGCTGACGCGAACTGTGCGGAAATAATTCGGCGTGCGAATCAAAATGGTGACGATGATCGTCGCCCAGAACAAGGTTTTCGCCAGAAACCAGGCGTTTTTATATTCTTTCGCGTCAAATTTGTCGGCCAGCAAATTCTTGTAAAGCCCCCATGCGTAAAGCGCGAACACCAGCATCAGGACGAAAAAGAAAATAATGACCAGCGTTCCCTGCGCCGATGCGAAAGACCGCGCGGCCATGTCAAATGTCTCGCTCTGCGCCGGACATACGAACAGCGCGTTCGCGGCCACCGAATCGGCCAGGTCATAGTGCGGACCTGGCGCCAGCTGCAGCCCGAAAGACCCCGCGACGATAACGGCGATAACAATTATAATGAAAAGAAAAAGCCCGGACTTCATGGCTGAATTATACCAGAAAAAGACTTGTAGGGGCAAATAATTATTTGCCCCTACAAATTACTTGATACTTTCAAATTTCTGCTTTACAATCCGCACACTAAAATAAAAGGAAATCCCATGACCGCCAACGAGTTAAGGCAGCTTTATATAAACTTTTTTACCGAACGCGGGCATCGGCAAATCGCGTCCGCGTCCCTGATTCCGGAAAACGATCCGTCCGTTTTATTCACGACCGCGGGGATGCATCCGCTGGTCCCTTATCTGCTGGGGGAAAAGCATCCGCTGGGGCGCCGCTTGGCGGATTGCCAGAAATGCCTGCGCACCGGCGACATAGATTCCGTCGGCGACGCGTATCATTGCACGTTCTTTGAAATGCTGGGCAACTGGTCGCTGGGCGATTATTTCAAGAAAGAATCCATAACGTTCAGCCATGAATTCCTGACGATTGCGCTGAAATTCCCCCAGGAAAAAATATCCGTAACATGCTTTGCCGGCGATGCGGACGCCCCCCGGGATGAAGAGGCCGCGGATATCTGGCGCAGTTTGGGATATCCCGACGAACGAATTAATTTTCTGCCCAAATCCGACAACTGGTGGGGGCCGGCCGGAATAACCGGACCATGCGGGCCGGATACGGAAATATTCTATGATACGGGAAAGCCGAAATGCGGGCCGGATTGCCGTCCGGGATGTCACTGTGGAAAATATGTAGAGATTTGGAACAACGTCTTTATGCAGTATTTCAAGGATGAATTTGGCAAATTCTCGCCGCTGTCGCAAAAGAACGTTGATACGGGATTCGGGCTGGAACGCAACCTCTGCATCCAAAACGGCGTGGAAAGCGTGTATGATACCGAGCTGTTCGTTCCGGTTATTAAAAAAGCCGAGTCGCTGACGGGCAAGAAGTATGCCGATAATCTGAAAGCATTCCGCATTATCGCCGATCATCTGCGCGCCGCGACATTCATACTTGGCGATGACCGGGGCATCGCGCCAAGCAATGTTGACCAGGGATATGTTTTGCGCCGCCTGATACGCCGCGCTTACCGATATCTGACGCAAATGAACGCGCCGGCAAACGCCATGTCCGCAATCGCGCAAGTCATTGTTGATAATTATAAAGAGGTATACCCGGAACTGGGCCGCAATCACGATTTTGTAATCGCCCAGCTGAACCGCGAGGAAGAGTTGTTTGGCCGCACGTTGGAAGCGGGGATGAAAATCGCGAATAAATATTTGGATGGTTTAATTCCCCCCTCTCTTGGAGGGGGGCGGGCTGCGCTTTCTCGCGCGCCCGGGGGGGAGGCTTTTAATGATAACGACAAAGCCTCCCCCCCGGCGCCGATGCCAGGCGCCGCCCCCCTCCAAGAGAGGGGGGAATTACCCGCCGAACTTGCTTTCAAGCTTTACGATACTTACGGTTTTCCGTTGGAGTTTACGGAAGAGCTGGCGCGCGAACGCAATATCTCGGTTGATGCCGACGGATTTCACAAACTGTTTGCCGCGCATCAGGAAAAATCCCGCGCGGGCGCGGAACAGAAATTCAAGGGCGGTCTGGCGGACCATAGCGAGGAAACGACAAAGCTGCACACCGCGGCGCACTTGATGAACGGCGCGCTGCGCCGCGTTTTGGGCGATACGGTTTTCCAAAAAGGCAGCAATATAACGGCGGAACGCCTGCGCTTTGACTTTTCATCCGACCGCAAAGTGACGCCCGAAGAACTGGCGGAAGTGGAACGCATCGTGAACGAGGCCATCGCGGCCGCTGTGCCGGTCGTATGCACGGAAATGTCGCCGGCGGACGCGCACGCCGCGGGCGCGGTCGGCGTCTTTGACAGCAAATACGGCGACGTGGTCAAGGTGTATTCCATAGAGGGATACTCCAAAGAAATCTGCGGCGGCCCGCATGCGGCGAATACCGCGGATTTGGGCGCGTTTAAAATCCAGAAAGAAGAAAGCATCGCCGCCGGCGTCCGGCGCATCAAGGCGGTAATTGGCGACGCAGCAAAATGAGTTTTTCCTGCCCCCATCGGGGGCGGGAAAGACTCGGCTTACGAGCATAGCGAGTTAGCGAGTCTTGGGTGGGGTGAATATATTAATATGGAGAGAAGAGGGAGGGGCAACGCAAAGGTAGTTATCATGGATAACGCTGAAAACGAATCATTGTCAAAGCTCCATCGGGAAGTGGCGGAGATTTTGCGAAACGTGGATAAATGCCCGTATTACGGGGATATGGTGGGCTGGTTTAAAAGCTTGGCGGACAAGGGAATGGGAATGATTTATCCCGACGAATACGCGCAAATCAAAGAAACGCATCTTGCTTGCAAAAAAGAATACGAAGAAAAACTGGTTGAAACTTATACCGCCAAACTGCCGCGTCCTTTTGACCGGTATCAGCCATCGGACCTGCAGCGGGCCGTATATATTTTGATGATTCGGGATATTCGGAAATGGCCGGAATGCGACCTGCGCGATAATTTCAGAGAATGCGCGACCTGCAATGAAAAAAATGAATTTACCCGCGTGAACTGTATTTTAAAATATTACAGCGATAACGACCGCGCGAATCTGTACAGCGTCCCGGATGCGGTCTTGACGGAAATCAAAGAAGAAATCCAGGGCGTGCTCGGCATCACCCCGGACGAACCGGCTGTTGTCGCAACGGATTCGGGATTCGCCAAAGCGGATGGAACCGCGATAACAACCCTCAAAGACGCGGAATATAAAGATTATTGCGGGGGCAAGGAAGTTTGTAAAAAATGCCGTTATTCAATCAAACCGCCGCTTTGGCGTAAAATTGATCTGGACTGTTCGGAATTGGCAAAGCTTGCTAAAAAGGATCATTTCAGAGTTTATGAAGACAGCGGCTGCCTGGGATTCCGCCGGCGCGAAGGCCGATAGGTTATTCCGGCAGAAATAGGTGCTTGTCAAAATAAATCTTAAAAAACGGGATAAAATATGAATAAAAAGGTAATAATTTTAATAGAAAAAATCCGCGCGGCAAACAGCATCGCGATTATCACGCACCATAATCCCGACCCCGACGCGGTCGGGTGCGCGTTGGGATTGCGCGCGCTGATTCGTGACAATTTCGGGAAAGCCCCCACCTGCATCTATGACGGCAAGATGGGAATTAATGTCCGTTTTCTGCCCGGCGCAATGGACGCAAAACACGCGCGCGATATTCCGCAAGACACCAAATTTGACCTGGCAATCGTCGTTGACGCGTCGGTCTTCAGCCAGATGAAGGACACGATTCCGATATTCAAAAACGCGCGCGACACCGCGACAATTGACCATCATGAAACCGCCGGAAAAATCGGCGCGCTTAATATCCTGAAAATCCTGCCGGCGGCGGGAATGGTGATTCTGGATGTCGCGCGGGCGGCCAAATGGAAAATCGGGACGGATGCCGCGAACTGCCTTTATGCCGCGCTTCGTTCCGATACCGGCGGATTTGCATGGATAGACGATACGACCGCGTTCGCCGCCGCAACGCGATTGATAAAGCTGGGCGCGAATCCGCGAAATGTAGCGAACAAGCTGGAAAAGTCCGACAAGGGAAATATCATCGCAAACGCCCGCATCGTCGCGGACGCGGAATTTTTCTTTGACGGGAAACTGGCCCTGTCCACGGCATATAAAAGCACGATGACGAATATAGAAGACAAGGGCTCGCGCGCCATGAACATGCTGCGCGATATCGCCGGCGTGGAATTTGTCGCTTTGCTGAAAGAAGAGGACGGGTATACCCGCGTCTCGTTCCGCAGCAACGAAGTACTGGTCCAGCCGATTGCCGAGGCTTTGGGCGGCGGCGGGCATCCGCTGGCGGCCGCGGCGAATGTATACGCGGATATGAACACCACAAAGCAAATGGTTCTGGAAAAGAGCAGAGAGGCCTTGGAACGCTAAGGCTTTCCGGCATCTGCATTTTTTGGTTGTAAAATCATTTGGAATATAGTATATTGCATCGGACGGGCGAGAGATTGCCCGATGTCGCATTGCGACAAACGCCCGGAGTCGGGCAAAATCCCCGCGAATTCCGGCAGATTCACTTTTGATAAAGATAGGGCAACGCCTGCGATTCTTTATTGACAATGTATTTGCCGGATTGCGGGAAAAGCACCGCGCATTTGCGCGGCATAATAACTTGAAAGACTACCCCGGAAAGCTGTGGTCGCACGCAACATCGCGCGCTCCCAGCTTTCCTCCCCTTCTGCGAAGGGGAATTGCGCGCTCATTCGTTTAACATCCGAATGCGCTAAAATACCCTTCTCAGAAGGGTCGGAAACCTCGGCGGCTCCGCCGCCCTTAGGTTTCCGGGGTAGTCATAATATATAAACAAAGGAAAATATATTATGGTAAAACTAAGAAAAGAAAAAAACGATAATAATGAAAGAAACAAGATAGGCAACATCGGATTTTTGGCCAACGGCGACGATTATATGGATGACGATTTGGATGGCAAGGGCGCGGCAATCGCCGCAGCGCAAACCGCCACTGCAAAGACCAAAGACCAAAGATCAAAAACCAAAGATTCCGGCAAATCCAAAACGACCAACGACCAACGACCAACGACCAACGACCAAAGTGACGACACCGTATACTTCTTTGCGCTCGGCGGGTTGGAGCATGTCGGCCAGAACATGTATGTCTATAAATACCGCGGAAAATACCTGGTCGTTGACGCGGGCATGGGATTTCTAGAAGGGGAATTTGAAGGCGCGGACACGAAATATCCGGACACGAAATTCCTGGAAAAGCACAAGAAAGACGTCCTGGCGTTCGTCATCACCCACGGGCACGAAGACCATACCGGCGCATTGAAATACATCTGGGAAAAATTCCGCGCGCCGATTTACTGCACGCGGTTTGTGGAAAAATTCATGCGCAAAACTTTTAACGGCGTGGGGATAGAGACCAAGCCGGACGATTTCCGCATCTTTAACCACAACGGCGATAATTTTAATATCGGCCCGTTTGAGTTGGAAACTTTCCACGTGTCGCATTCGGTGCCAGAGGCGAACATGATTGTGATCAAAACGGCCCAGGGAAAAATCCTGCATA
>WQUT01000026.1 GCA_009781955.1 Pseudomonadota bacterium
CCATAGTTGGTCAGCAGGGTGGTGCCGAGTCCGCCGGTCTGTTTGTCCAGCAAGGCTTTGACCTGCTTGTCAATTTCTTGATCCAGCTGCATCTGGGCGATCTGTTGCAATTGCGTTTTGACCTGATCCAGTTTTTGATTCACCAGCTTTGTCGTGTCGTCAACCTTTGCCACCGCGCCGGCCGCCGTGCCCAACGCGTTGTCCGCCGCGCCGGTGTTGATGCCCAGTTTCCCGGCCAGTCCGGAAATCTGTTGCGCCTTGCCGGTAACGGCCGTCGCTTTGTCGGTTGCCTTTTGCACCTCGGCCAGCGGTTTATCGGCCAGCTTTACCTTGTCAATCGCGTATGCGATTGGTTTTTCCAGGTCAATCGCGCCCGCGATTCCCTTTAACAGTTTTTCATATTGGTCCTGCAAAGTGCGCTGCAGATCAAAGAACATGGAAACCACGATGGATTTTTTTATCGGGTCGCCGTATTTGTCCTTTACATACAGCGGGGCCCACGCGACAAACGCCAGCCAGATGACAGAGATCAGGGCGAACGACCAATGCACCCAGCGTATCCAGGATATCTTGCGCTTTACCATTTTCGCGCCGCCCATGTCTATGACGGCGACTTCCTTTGCCTTGCGTTCGGCCTTGAGTTTCGCCTTTGCCGCCGCGCGTTCCGCCTTTGCTTCGCTGCGGCGCGATGCATCTTCTTTCAAGATTTTGGCCATTTTTATACCTCTTTTTGATGTTGCTTGGATCCCCGGATATTTCCTGGATGACGCTCGCAATAAAAGCTCCGCGTCACTGCGGAAATTCCGGGGATGACGTTTAATGATTACTTGATAATTTAATTTTACAAATTCCGGAAAATTATTTCAATCGGTTTTTTTATATAGGGGCGCATTCCCCGGGCCCCGACGACAAGCGAAGCGCGTCGTTGGGTGGGCATTGCGCCCTCTTTCCCGCCCCCGTTCCGGGGGCGGGAAAGAGTTGGCTTGCGAGTCGCGCCGTAGTCTCGCCGTAGCGCAGCGAAGGCGGACGGACGGAGGCGGACGAGTTAGCAACTCTTTGGTGTGGGAATTGTATCTGGGAAAAAATCTGTCCGAAAAAACCGACCGATTTTTTTGGACAGATTCTTCATTCAAAAAAACGCTGGATTTCTGGGATTTTTTAGGCTAGAATACTTGGGCAAAAAAATCGGTCGGTTTTTTTGGTCGGTATTAAAGGAATTATAAATGAACGTATTCCCAAAGACTTTGGCGGGATTTTACATCAAATACGGTTTCAGGCCATTGCGGAAAATTCTTGTTCCGTGGTTTGTTTTGTTCGTTGTTACCGATCTGCTGCATTCAACATGGTGGCCGATTTCGCAAAAGAAAATTATCGCATTGTTTGAAAACCATATTCCGGCGGGCATGGATTTTATAACATACGCCGCGCCGACCATTATGCTTATCATTGGAATTTTCCTGCTTAGCGATACGATGGACGGCATTCAAAACATAATGTCGGCCAGATGGCGGCCCCGGGCGCAAGAGAATATATCCGAAGCGTTGAACGATTATATCCACCACCAGTCCATGCGCTTTTTCACCGGCCGGATTCCCGGAAAAATGAATTCGCAGGTGTCCTATATTTTCGGCGGGTTTAATTTGCTGTGGGATCTGACGGCGATAATTTCAACGATAGGCGTGATATTGCTTAACATGGGTCTGGTGCTGGCGATAAATTTATACGTCGCCTTGATTCTCGGCTTTGCGTTCGCATTCCGCGTCATTTATTCATTTGCGATGGTCCGGCCGGTGAACAACGCGTCAAAAAACGCATCCGAAGCATCCAGCACTCTGGCCGGACACGTTGTGGATTCCATCAGCGGATTTTCAATAGTAAAGTTGTTTGCAGGCTCTGAAAATGAAAAGAAATGGCTGCGGCCGTTTCGTCGGGAAAATATAAAACGCCGTATTCATTCCAGCTTTATCCAGCGTTTAATGTGGCTTGTCCCGGTTTACTTGTGGGATATTCTGTTCGGCGCGATGCTGTTTATAATGATTTGGCTGTATTCCAAAGGCCAGATGAAGGTTTCAGAGGTTGTATTCACCCTGGCCGCATACCAGATTATCATGGGGAATATCGGGCATATCGCGCGCAGCATTCCCAATATCATGGATGTCATGGGCTCGGCCCAGCAATCATACAAAGAGCTGGTCAAACCCATAGAGGTGCGCGACGCCCCGAACGCGCCCGCGTTGCGCGTGCCGCGCGGGCGGATAGAGCTGCGCAATCTTTCGTTCAAATACAAAAGAAACGATCCAAAGAATGACGACGGCGTGGGGGCGCGTTCTCGCGCCCATGCAGGGGCGAATGTAAATTCGCCAAAAAAACACACTCGCGCCCCCAAAATCGTCTTGGACAACCTCAACCTTACCATCAAACCGGGTGAAAAGGTCGGTCTGGTGGGCAGTTCCGGCGCGGGCAAGACAACGCTGGTCAACCTGCTGATGCGGTTCTATGATCCGACGGCGGGCGAAATCCTGATTGACGGCCAGGATATCCGCAACGTGGCCCAGGACAGCTTGCGCGAAAACATTGCGTTTATTCCGCAAGAGCCAACCATGTTCAACCGCACGTTAAAGGAAAACATCGGTTACGGCCGGCCGGGCGCGACTGATGCCGAAATTCGCCGCGCGGCGAAACGCGCGTCCGCGGACGGGTTTATAAGCGAAACGGAAAAGAAATATGATTCGCTTGTGGGCGACCGGGGAATAAAGTTGTCCGGGGGCCAGCGGCAGCGCATAGCGATCGCGCGCGCTTTCTTAAAAAACGCGCCGATATTGATACTGGACGAGGCGACCGCGGCATTGGACAGCGAGACCGAGGCGGCGATACAGAAAAGCTTTGAAGAGCTCTCCGCCGGCCGCACGACGATTGCGATCGCGCACCGCCTCAGCACTTTGCGCAACATGGATCGCATCATAGTGATTGACCATGGACATATAATAGAGAGCGGCACGCACGCCCAGCTGGTCCGTCGCCGCAACGGAATTTACGCCCGCCTCTGGCGCATGCAATCCGGCGGATTTATCCAGGAATAAAAAAACTGGCGAACACAAAGTCCGCCAGTTCAAGAGCTTCATATGATAATGGTCTTAGAAATTATAATAGAATCCAACCTGGACATTGTTGGTGTTGAATACGTCGGTTGAATCAAGATAGAGCCCGATTCTCGTCCCGCTTACCCCCAGCGCATCGTAAAGATCGCCGGAATAATTATTCAGCCCCACACCCAGAAAGTTCAGATTAGCATAAAGCGTGAACGATTCGGATATATCATACGTCACCATCGGCGCGATATTGATACCGAACGATGTTCCGGAAATGCTGGATCCGCCGGCGCTCGCATTTGCATACGAGAAATCCACGGAACCTTTCAGCAGGACGTTAAACTTGCCGAACTGAACCAGGTTATAGCGCGCGAACGGCGCGACGCTGAACGAATTTATATCCGTGCTGGTTGGATGGTCGTTGTAATACGAATACCCAAGTCCAAGACCGATATCCCATTTCGGGCTCATCTTATAGCCCAGTTCCGGCGAGATGTTAAAAGCGGTTTCGGTATCTTCCGTCCAGTTAAATCCGACCCCGCCGCCGACAAAATACTGGCCGGCCTGCGCCGTGGACGCAAAACCGACAATCGCCAAGAATGCTAATATTTTTTTCATTTTGGTTCCTTTTTGTTGTTGGCTAGCAAAAACATTTTGCTAACTGATAGGATTTTAATCAGAAACCAAAATTAAGGCAAGGCTTAATTATTACGCGGCCGCCGGCCCGATCGGCGGGATTTTTATGGAGATTTATGGGGGGGGGGTGATTTATGTGATCGCGGATTATCGGCCGCCGCAACGGCCTCTACGCCCGCCTCTGGCGCATGCAGAGCGGCGGGGTTATACAGGAGCGATATCTTATCGGCGGGGATATTGGCGGCATCCGACAGCGGCAAGGGGCCCGTCAGCCACGCATCGTTCATAAAAGAATTCGCGAAGATATTCGGTGCCGGTTCGGATTAACCCGGACATGCCGTCGGCGTGTTTGTCCATGCGTATATCGCGGCTGCGCCTGGGGGGGTCGTTGTGTTAAGCGCCGTAATCCCAGGTGTTATTGGCCCCATGACATAATCCATTATTCCGTCGTTTTGGTCCAATGAAATGCCTATTCCAGGATAACTGGGGTTATAACAATTCGGCCAGACGAGAAAATACCAGTCGCAAAGGCTGCCGTCTGTCGGCAATGGCGCCCCGACCGTAAATGGATTTTTGATTGACAGACTAAGGCCTGTCCTTTGCCCCGTGTATATATCAGAAAACCCGTAATACATCGTCGCGTTTGTCAGGATGATGTTGGATGCAAAACCGCCGCCCGGATAATTCGTTTCTATGCGGTATAATCCAGGGGGGACGGAACCGACCCGCTTATATACCAAATTACCGGTCGTTGCGGTATAACTGTCTATCATCTGCCAATAGCCGCATGTATCGGAACGCCCGATGCAGGCAATGGCCGCGGCAGTGCTGAGGGCGGGGGTGTTAAAGATGCATGCCCGGACCAGATTGTTCACAGCAATGTCCACCGCCGCGGTATCAATTGCCTGCGTGGTCGCCAGCGGGTCGTTGCAAAATTCCCGCGTCGTGGACGAATTTAAAATGTTGTTAAAGATGTGGTTGGCGCTGTCCACGGTGCACAGAAGATATTTTACGTTCGCGGCCTGATATATATTCGGCGCATTTATCGGAACGGTTACGCCCCGTTTTTGGGCGATATATTTATGAACGTAATCTACGTTTGCAATCTGTCCGGCATATGCGGCCGGCACAACAAAAACAGCGGCGAACAAAAAGCGAAACAGCCCCCTCATTACATCCCTTTGATATTATGAATATGCTAGCAGCAAGCAACAATACGAGTAAAGCAGAATTTATGGGGTGGGCAAAGGGGGTGTTGGCACATTCAGCATGCCGGTAACGGTGTATGTTCCGGCCATACTCTGTGTTCCGGGGGTGGTAAGGACGGCCGGCTTGGTAACGGCGTATACCGCCCGCGCCGACGGGTATTGCGCATCCGTGCTGGTCGCATCTATCGTGGTCACCTTGTTGGCGACATTTTCTTTCGGGCTGACCGCTCTGTCCACATAGGCCTGCTCGGTTATATTTGCAACCGCGGGGAACACCCAAAGCGCGCCAAAAACGAGCATGACTGCCCCCAGTTTTTTATGGATAAAATGTCGGCGAATACAGGGCATCGTTTGCCTTTTACAAGTCGCAATCAGAAAATGAGATTTTCTGATTTCTATTATATTTCACGCATATATCAGACCTGATTATATCATAAATACGCGGTTCAAAAAAAGAAAAAATGAATGGAAGAATCCAAGATAAGAATGGCTTGGGTGGTGGCCAGGGACGGAGCCGGATCGCCGGATAGGTGGATTTTAGATATTTCGTGTTGTTTTTCGTTTAGGGTGTGGAAATTAAAACTTATTTATCGCTTCTATGATGGGTTCTATCCATTCGTCACGCGGGTGCATTTGGCCCGACTTCATCAATTTTTGTATTGCGGTATAGTTCAGATATTGAATATTTTGGACCTCGTTATCATTAAAGGTAATCTGGTCCAGATTTATATTTTCACGCAACAAAAACAAATCATAAAACTGATTTTCAATAATATTGCCAATCGTATGATGATTACGAA
>WQUT01000027.1 GCA_009781955.1 Pseudomonadota bacterium
TTGAAAATTATGAGCGCGAATTGCCCTTCTCAGAAGGGCCGGAAAGCTTTGAGTTCGCAAGCATAGCGCGGCGAACGATATTAGCTTTCCGGGGTAGTCAAAAATCCGCTGGACTTTTGCGCGCGCGCGTTTATAATTCCCACGGCAATGCGGGCGTAGTCCAATGGTAGAATGCGAGCTTCCCAAGCTTGAGACGAGGGTTCGATTCCCTTCGCCCGCACCACCAATTTTCCCCGAGCAAAGCGAGGAATGGAAAATTGAGTGCCCGCCGAAGCCCGCAGGGCGAAGGCTGGGCTTGCACGATTTACGGACCGGGGCAGATTTTGGGAGAGATATAGCCTAGCGGTTTTATTTTTTCCGGGCTTTATTATTTCGCTGCTGGTTCAGATACCGGTCTTTGCGACGCTTTATTATTTCGTTTCCGGCGCTGTCAACCAATATTTCGGTCCTTATTGACCGGCCGCTTTCATTCGCCCCTTTCAAGATAATCTTTATAGTTCCAGTGTTAATGAACGTCGTTATGCTGATAAAATATCTGGTTTTGTATTTGTCGGTGTATTTGTATTCCACGGTTTCGGACTTGTCATTGAAAACTTCGCGAATCCGCGCGAAATTAAACCCCGGCTTGGCGTCCGAAGACTTATGGTTAAGCGCGACCGGGTCCATGTCATCGGGCGCGGCCGGGACGGGCCTTAACCTGACTTTGACCTGGCTGTATCCGGGGGTTCTGCTGACCGAGCATAAAAAATACGACTCGCGTATTTCAATCAGCCAGCTTTCTTTCATTTGCCTGTTCGTCTTTTGCATTTCATCAAGCTTTCGGTTCTGGAGTGCGACAATACTGTCACTGCGCTGTAATCACCATGATTCCAATCATCTTTAAATTGAGAAAATATATCATCGCTTACTATTGTATTAAATTTATTATACTTTCGGCCTTGCTTTTTTTCTTTGCTGGTATATTGCATGTTTTATTTCGCCTTTACGGGTATCTGCAGCTTTTGCTTTGGATAAATCAAATCGGGGTTGGCGATATTGTTCTTTGCCGCGATGATGGTGAACAACGGCCCGCGGCCCAGAAAATTCCGCGCGATAAACCACAGGCAATCGTCGCGGCGCACGGTATAGAACGTGTCGTCCGCGCCGGTCATTTCCGGCATTATGAACTTGTGCGTGACGGTCGCGGCGGTGTTGCCCAGGCTGTCGTGCAAACGGATATCCAGTTTGTATTCCTGACCCGGATTCAATTTGCCGACATCCGCGCCCAGGCCGAAATTCTTGTGGTCGCTTACCCGCGCGAATCCCAGATCCCGGCCGTCCAATGACAGCGATACGCGCAGGCGCGGAATGGCCGAACCCTGGGCCACAATCCGTCCGTTCGCCAGATAGTCTATCTTGGTCACGACCAAGTCGCCGTCGGACAGTTTCGGCGATTGCAACAGCTGGCTGCCCTCTGCCGTCATCAACAGAGACATTGAATTCTCGGCCCCGTCCGGCGCCATATAGACAAATACCAATGCGTCGGTCGCATCGTTGGAATCCACCGCGACCAGGCGTATCACATAATTTCCGGCATCATACTTTTTGGCCGGCGCATACACGAATTCGCCGTTCTTGTCCCCGGCGACGGTCGCGACGATTTCCTTGTTCATCATCACGGACACGCTTTTGTTCGGCAGATACCGGCCGGCGATGACAATGCGCCCGCCGTTTTCTATGCGAACCAAATCAAACGAAGGCTGAACTTTTTCATTTATGACAACGGTATTCGTCGTCGGTTCCGGCACGGGCGCGACGCGGGCGCATCCGCGCATTGGCAAAACGGCCCAAAGAATCAATAAAATTATGATAATCGCGCAAAGTATCGGAAACCAGTATGCCAGCCATCCGCCTTTGCCGCGGCGCGATGCGGCGGGGGCGGGGTTATCCGCGCGCGCGCGGACGTGGGATCTTTTCTTTGCGGGGACCAGTTTCTCGGCGCCTTTGCGGCCGGCCCTCCATTGGGACTGTTTCTCCAACGCTTCGTCCACTATGTCATTGGTATCTTTCTTGATAGTTCCGATGTCGGAAAATCTTTCTTTCTTTCTAAACATGGCGCGTTTCCTTCGTGTTCCCCCAACTGCGAGGGGGGGTGCCGTCGCTTTGCGGCGGCGGGGCGGGTCGTTGACCCGTGGAAATTCTCCTCTCTCCGCGCTCCTACGCCCCATAGCATAGCATCCGTATAAAGTGTTTGTCAATATTAAAATCTTGTGGGGGACGGATATTATCCGCCCCCTATAAAAATTCACGTTTTTATGATACAATAAAATGATAAAAGGAAGGACCCATGACCAAAAAAATAGCGATTATGACGACCGGCGGCGACTGTTCCGGATTGAATTCCGTTGTGCGGCGGCTGGCCGTCGCGGGAATTTCGCGCGGACACAAAATGATCGGCATCCTGGACGGCACGGACGGATTATCGCGCGAGAACGCCCCCCACTTTATAGAATTTGATTACAACACTCTGCCGGCCGAGAACGCGCGGCTGTCGGGTTCATACCTGCGCAATGGGAATTCTCATTCGTTAAATTTTGAAACCGCGGCGAAATCCGGCCAGCACGAGATTTTTTCCGCGCGGATGAAGAAAGCGATGGCGATCCTGGGCCTGGACGCGATGATTCTGGTCGGCGGGAACGGATCGCTGTCCATGGCGAACAAGACGCGCGCGCTGTATTCCGACCTGCAGCTGATCGGGATTCCGAAAACCATAGACATGGACATACCGCTGACCGACACCACGATCGGATTTGCTACCGCGGTCCAGCAATTGGCCGGCTTCTGCGACCAGCTGATTCTGACCGCGCGATCGCACCATCGCTGGTTCATCGTGCAAACCATGGGGCGCAATGTCGGGATGCTGGCGTTATCCGCCGGAATCGCGGCGGGCGCGGATGCGATTCTGATGCCGGAAATAAAATTCGTGCCGGAAAACCTGGCCGCGCATTGCGAAAAGATTCAGACCGGGCAGGGCCGCGATTACGGAATCATCATTGTGGCCGAAGGAATCCGCATCCGCGGTCATTCGGGCGAACCGGCCGAAATCATCAGCCGTTTATTGAAAAAGCGCGACATTCACAATCGCGTCAGCTTTCCGGAACATATCCAGCGGGCGGGCGATACAACCGCGCCGGATCGGATTCTGGCCGCGCAGATGGCGGATTGCGCGCTGGCCGCCATTGAAAACAATGAAACCAACATGATGGTGGCGATACGCGACGGGGTTTGCAAAACCGTATCCTTGGCCGATATGTTCGCGGCCGGCGATATCAAGCCCGACCCGAACATTCCCGGGCTGTCCGTGTCCGACGCGCTTGTGCCGCCCGATCACCCCTTATTGTCCGTCGCGATGAACATGGGGATTTATATAGGGGAGAGGAAGTGAAACCTAAACTGAGTCCGTCATTCCGTTGCGGCGGCTTTGCCGCCGACAACGGAATCTAGGTAAATAAAGCTACGCGCTTTGCGCGCACGTAATCAACCTGGATTCCGGCGTTCGCGCGCCATGGCGCGCCGCCGGAATGACGGACTCTTTTTTAGAAAACATGGTAACTTAAAATGATTGAAAAAGGTGGCTATGTTTATATCGTTACAAACAAGCGCAACGGAACACTGTATGTCGGCGTAACCAACGATTTAATGAAACGCGCCGCAGAACACAAGAATAAAAGATACGGTGGCTTTACGGCTAAATATGATGCAAATAAATTAGTTTACTATGAAACATTCCCCGATATAGAATCTGCTATACGGCGCGAGAAGCAACTAAAAGATTGGAACAGAAATTGGAAAAAGGATTTGATAGAAAAAATGAATCCGGAATGGGAAGACTTGTGGTGGAAATTCATAAAAGAATCCGCAAATGTTATCCCGTCACCTGAATATGATTCTGAAAAAATAAATATCAAAATGACGGATGACAGTATTATTTATAATGTTAAAAGTCCGTTGTTCAAGAAAATAAATAAAAGTAATGAAGCAATAAAAGAAAAGAAACAGTAAAAGCAACAACAAAATGAGCCCGTCATTCCGGCGGCGCGACGTAAGGAGCGAACGCCGGAATCCAGGTGAAATAAAGCCGCGCGGCTATGCCGCGCACGTAATTAACCTGGATTCCGTTGTTCTCGCCTGCGGCGAGCCAACGGAATGACGGGCTCAGTTTAGTCGGCCGGTGAAATAGAAAATCGGATTTTTTACCGGTGGTTGTCGCTGAATTTGTTTTTAATTCCACCAAAAATTTTTGAAATCGGATTAATAACCGCATCCGCCGCCTGGACAAGTGTTTTTGTAATGGGGCTGTCATTCGCGGTATCGCGCAAATCACGGGTTTCTCTGAAGGCATTCATTTTTATTTGAGATTCAATCCAAAAATCAAACGTGAATATAATGGATGATATAAGGCCTGTAAACTCTACGGCCTGGGCAATTGAAAAAGGTATCTGCCGGGGATCGCCGTCCGTCGCATTTCTGCCCAGGGCCAATAAACCCAACGCAAACGGCGTAATGGTCGCGGTTGCCCGCGCCCAGATTCCCAGAATACGCAATAAATCCTGCTTGTTAATTTTTTTGAATAAACGCGGCATCAGCGGCGTGGTAATCGCGCCCAGAATGCCGGGCAAAATGAACCAGCCAAAATCCCCGCGTTCAGCAACAAACGCCACAGATATGGCCAAGAGCGGGATGTTAATCCCGGCCCATTTGGCCACCCGGTATGTTTCGCTTTCCGTAAGATTCGGTTTTAATTCATCGTTCATTATCTTAACCTCAAAACCATATCGCATAACGGTTTTATGTATTCTGTTCTGGGATGCAAAATGCCTTCTTCTTTCATGTCCCACAGTTCCATGACCGGTCTGTACCGGGAATCCTGAACTTCGCCATCGTTGTATTTGATTGTGAAAAGGGTTGGATCTGTAAAATAGACGTATGAAAAGTAACGCTGGTTCTCTATATTTGTATCGGATATAATTTCTTGCCGATCAAAATTGGTAAATTGCAAAAAATCGCGCAAATCTATATCTTCGGGCAGTATCGCGTTCATTTCTTCTGTCAATTCGCGGTATATCCCGTCCACCGGCGTGTTATCCACGTTTTTAACATGCGCCGCGGCGGTTATATCCCAGTGTTCCGGGTATTTTTTTACTTTTGGTGCCGGTCCCCTTTGCTGCATCAGAACGGATCGCGTGGTAACAACTTCGTCTTTCCCGGTCAGCGAATTTTTTATCGTTACAAATCTTGTCCCTTTCAGCAACGCCACCAATACCATTACGATTGCAGAGTGCCAGAACCCTTCGTAATGTACAAATCCGCGGGGTGCCACCAGTTCGGTATCAATCCCATTTCTTGTCAGGATACGGACAAGTTCGGCATCGGAACCCGTCATTTTCGGCTGCATGGTGTCCGCCCAGCGCGCCTTGGCATACGCAAACTCTCGCTGCGAATTCAGAATGCTGTAATCCGGGTTCAGCATAATCTCTTCCGGGGTTTTCGGACGGGGTTTCAGCACTTCAGAATAAAACGTAAACGAATCCATATAACTTCCTCTATATTTAATAAATATGCGGGCATATTAACATTTTAAACCGATTTGTCAATGCATTTTGCCAAAATTAAGACATTTATCCCCCTTGACTGGGCATTTTTTTTCACTATATTGCGGGGGAATAATTAAAAAGCGCGAAACG
>WQUT01000028.1 GCA_009781955.1 Pseudomonadota bacterium
TCCAGCGGTATCGCCACAACCCTTTAAGGTTATGCTTTGGCCGCTTGAGACGGGTCCCGCCGGGGTACAGCTGGCGGAACTGCAAGCCGAACCCGCCGAGTTTCTAGCATCCGTGCAACTGCATGAACAGGGACTGGTGCAAACACTGCTGACGCAGGTTTGGCCGCTGCTGCAACAACCACCGTTGCAGCATATGACGCCCGTGCCGCACGATGTGTTGTCGGCTGAGTTTGTGCACGTGGCATAGTTCGGGGTGGTCCCGCTGCATGAACAGGTGCCGCCCCTCTTGCAAACATTGGAGTTATTGGAACAGCTGCAGGTGCAGGATATCGCTCTGCATGTGCATAAATTATTAGTGGGGTCTAGTTCATAACCGCTGGCACAGGTGTCGCAGCATGTTTCGCAGGTTCCTGCTCCGCTAAACTCTCCGGTCATATTAGAATTTGTGGGCCCGGTTATAGCCGTTGTGCAGTTGGGAAGAGTTTTGGAGGTCCCAGTGCAAGTGCAACCGTTGTCACACTGCGAACAAGGTGTGCCATATGTGCACATTAAGGCAAAAGCGTCATTGGTTTGCCCAAAGGACAGCAAAGCGGAAATTAAAAGACAAGCAATAAAGGAAACCCTTTCAATCCTGCGCGTTTGCGCAAGTTCGCGCTGTCCAAAAAAAGGGTTCGTTTTTTTTGGACAAGGAGAATGATATGAAAAAGTGCAGATTTGTCGGGTTTTTTAACGCAAAAAAAAGTCCCAAAAAAAGGAACCTTTTCCTTCCCCGGGACGTTGCTTATTCTAATCTAAAAATCAGTGCGATTGCAAGCGAAAAATGTTTCGGCGCAAAATATTTGCGTCGGGGATTATGATTCCCTTGTCGGCATATAGTCCATCAATTCGCGCAAGCCGTCCGCGCGATGGTCAAATATGGACAACGCATCTTTCGCCTCTGTCGCAAACTCCGCCGCCTTTTTGCGCGCGCCATCCACGCCATACAGCAAAATGTAATTAGCCTTGTTGCACGCCGCGTCTTTGCGCAGGGTTTTTCCGACTTTTTCCTCGTCCCCTATGGCGTCCAGGATGTCGTCCGTGACCTGAAAGCATAACCCCATTGGCTGGGTGAATTTCTGCAATGCGGCGCGCGATGCCTCGTCCGCATGTCCCAGCGTTGCGCCAAACATGGTGCAGGCCAAGAATATTTGCCCAGTTTTCAATATCTGAATTTCGTCTATATCCGATATTGCGTGAAATCTGCCCGTTTCGGATTCCGTATCCATATATTCGCCCAACAGCATTCCATGCGACGCTTCGGACAGAATCCGAATCAGTTCCAGGCGAACCGCCGGATCGGCTGAGATTTTTTCATCCGTAGCCAAAACATGATAAGGCCAATTCAACAAACCGTCCCCGCCCAGCACGGCTTGCCAATATCCATACTGCGCCCAGGCAGAAGGCCGGCCATTGCGCAATTTATCATTATCTATGCAGGGCAGGTCGTCATGGATCAGTGAGAAATTATGCAGCATTTCTATGCAGGTGCCCGCGCGCAGGGACTGCTCGTAAGGCGTATCAAATAATCCGGCGCTTTGCACCGTTAAAAATGGCCGCAGGCGTTTGCCCTTGTTCAGCGAGGAATATCTCCCGACGCTGGAGGGATCGTCATCCCAGCGACCCTTGGGCAACATTTCTTCCAATACTTTTTCTACATCTGCCGTAATGCGTGATATTTCTTGGGAAAAAGACATCTTCTATCCTTTATATTTGTTTTATGTGGCCCGGCTAGTGTAAAGTATAAAAATATATTTGCAAGCTTATTTGCCGTTGCATTAAGAAAATGCGGATGCTATTATACTGTCCAGGCCATGCCTTGAAAAGGAAGAGTTTATGCCCGCAATCAAAAAACAAAATACCAACGACCAAATACCAACGACCAACGACCAATTGCCACAGCATATCGCATTTATCATGGATGGCAACCGCCGCTGGGCCGCCGCGCGCGGCAAACCGGGCCTGTATGGGCACAAAGTCGGCGCGGACGTCGCGGCAAAAGTGGCGGAGTATCTGATCAAGCGCGGTGTCGGCACGGTCAGCTTTTACGTGTTTTCCATAGAGAATTGGGGCCGCGATGCGGCCGAGGTTGACTTTTTAATGAAATTCATTCAGTCCGAGATGCCTAAATTGGCCGCGCGCGCGGCAAAAAACAATATCCGCATGAAATTCATCGGGCGGCGCGATCATCTGGCCCCGAAAATATTAAAACTCTGCGATAAGTTTGAGAAAGACACCGCGGAAAACACGGCCGGAACACTGGCGTTCGCGCTGGATTTCGGCGGCCAGGATGAAATTGTTCGCGCGGCGAACGATGCGATTGAATATTACCGAAACAATCCGACCAACGACCAACGACTAACGACTGCCGACTTTGAATCATTTATGGACACTGGCGAGCTGCTGCCCGTTGACTTGATGGTGCGCACGTCGGGCGAACAGCGGATTTCAAACTTCATGCTGTGGAAGCTGGCCTATGCGGAATTGATGTTTATTCCGGAACACTGGCCAGAGGTGGACGAAAAGATTTTGGAGAGGATTCTGGGCGATTACGCCAAACGGCAGAGAAGATTTGGGAAATAGTTGACTACCCCGGAATGCTAAGGCAACAAAACAAGTTGCCAAGCATTCCGGCCCTTCTGAGAAGGGCACCTTCGCGCTCACTCGGTTAAGTTTATGAGTGCGGGTCCCCTTCTTAGAAGGGGAGAAAACCTGGGAGCCGCGCCGTAGCAAAGCGTAGGCGCGCGACCTTAAGTTTTCGGGGTAGTTTGACTGAAAACATATTGGCCCTTGGATAAGGATAAACAAATGGAGAAATCAAAATGACAGAGACAGTTACAAGAATATTAGTCGCCGGCGCGATGATTTTAATCGCGGTTGGCGCCGCAATTGCGGAATATTACGGGATACATGCTGTGCGCTGGCTGACGCTGGCGATCGCGCTGGGAATGGGGGCAGAGCTTTTATGGGCCCGGTTCAAATGGCGCATTCACCATGCCAATCCCCGAAAGATTATGCCTTGGTCCGTTCCGGGCACATGGATGCTGTTCATGCTGGCCGTTATGACGGCGTCGGCATACTATGTTGGCGGGCGGCCGTGGCTGATACTGCTGCTGCTGCTGATTATTTCCGCGGCGGACATCGGCGCGTGGTTTTTTGGGATGCTAATCGGCGGGGACAAGATGTGGCCGGCGGTATCGCCGGGCAAGACCTGGGCCGGGCAAATCGCGGGCGTCATCTGCGGGACCTTGGCCGCGGTGCTTTACGGATTTATCGGAACCGCGGTTGCGATGGGGCACATAGACTACGGGCAATTCATGCCGCAATTGCTGTGGATCGGGATGTCCGTGTCGCTGCTGTCGCAATACGGCGACCTGACGGCATCGTGGGTAAAGCGCAAGCTGGGCATAAAAGATTTCTCGCACATATTGCCGGGCCACGGCGGAATTACCGATCGCTTTGACGGATGGATTTACGTCCTGCCGCTGATTTTGCTGGTGACCTAAAGGGCGTTTGATGAAACAATTCTCGGACATCATAAAAGGCGATAGAATAGAATTAAGCGAATTAGATGCAACGCGTTATAACGCAGAGGTATATTATAAGTTTTTAAAAGAGAACGAAACCCATTTGTCAGAATTTGATAACCTGGGTTTTGATTCCGTAGAAGACGTTTTAAAATTTCTTGAACATGTCAGTAATTCGGAAAGCGGAAAATTTTATGGGATTTACAAAGAAGGGACCTTTATCGGGTATTTGGGATTTGAAATGTATAATTCCCGCGATAGATGGGTCAGTCTTTATTTTGCTTTGGCGAAATCTGCGACTGGCAAAGGTTTTATGACCGAGGCTGTAAAGTTGTTCGCGGATGAATTTTTTGCCAAAGGCGGAAACCGTTTGCAGCTGACCTGTTGCACAGATAACAAAAAGAGTGCGGCCATTGCAGAGCGTTGCGGATTCAAGCGCGAGGGGGTAATGCGAAAAAGATTTTTTTATGTCACAAAAGGCCAGTTCTGTGATGACTATCTTTATTCGTTGATAAAGGATGATATAGATGCAAAAACTGAAACGAAATAATTCCGACGTTTGGGTTATGGTGGCGCATGACGGCGAGTTTTCTCATGCCAATGCGAACATCTGTTATATGGGAATCGGCAAGGTGAACGCCGCCATTGCAACCCGGCATATTATTGATACTGAAAATCCGAAATTGATTTTATCGCTGGGCACCGCGGGATCCAGCGTGTTTGATTACGGCGAAATCGTAAACCCAACGGGCTGGGTTCAGCGGGATATGAATACGACGGAATTTTTCGCGCCGAAATATGTCGTGCCTTTTACAACAGACGCCCAAATATTGGAATACGGAAAACGCGACGCGCGGTATCCGCATGCGGTCTGCGGTTCGGGCGATACATTCGTGCGCAATATTGCCGCGGATATTTGGAATATTGTGGAGATGGAGGGATTCGCAATCGCATACGCCGCAAGCAAAGCGGGCATTCCGTTCGCGTCGTATAAATTTATTAGCGACGGCAAATCCGGCGATACGGCCGATCACGAATGGTCGGCGGTGCTGGGCGAGGCGAAAGAAAAGTTGCACAAGGTTTATGAAGAGATTATAAAATGAAACTGAAACCTGTTATGCAAGATGGCGCGTATGTGTTTGCATCTATTAATGAAAAGATGGTTCCATACGATGCGCCTATTTGTATTTTTAGAGAGGCGGACTCCACAACGGTAATAATTCCAGAATCTGTTGCGATAAAATTGAATATTGAATATAGTTTCCGCGCGGCTTGGATAGTTTTGACCGCAGAAACAAGTTTGAATGATTTGGGCATAACGGCAAAATTCGCAAAGATATTGTCCGATAATGGAATCAGTTGCAATGTGTTTGCGCCAATCCGCCATGATCATATTTTTGTTCCGTATGACAAGGGCGAACAGGCGGTAAAATTGTTGGAAGAAATAGAAATATAAAATCAAAAGGGAAACTATATGACCATATTTTTGACCATTGTCGGACTGTTGATTGTCCTGGGCGTTGTTGTATTTATACACGAGCTGGGGCACTATTTCGCGGCGCGGATTTCCGGTGTGCGCGTGGATGCGTTTTCCATCGGGTTTCGGCCGGTATTGCGGTGGCGCGACAAACGTGGCACCGAATGGCGGCTGGGCTGGATTCCGTTCGGCGGATACTGCCTGATCTATGGCCAGGAAGATATGTTTGATCGCAAGAAATACGCGGAATTGCCGGCGGAAAAGAAAAAGGGGCACTATCTGTCCGCGTCCGCGTGGCGTCAGGCGTTCATCATCGCCGGCGGCGTGATTATGAATTTTGCATTGGCGTTCGCGATTTACTGGGGGCTGAACCTGCGTCCGCAAACCGTGCAATTGCCGGTGATCGCCCAGGTGATTCAGGATTCCCCCGCATACAACGCCGGCATTCGCGCGGGCGATATCATTGCTAAAATAGACGGCAAGAAAATAAGCAACTGGGGCGAATTGCTGATTGCGAAAGAGCTGGCCGCCGGCCACGACGCGCAAATTGTGTATCTGCGCCCGGGGACCATTTATACCGGCCCGAACAAAGTTCCGAGAAAAGGCGAGAAAGCGGAAAGCGCCATGTTTGATTTTGAGACCAGAATCGCGCACGCGGAAAAATGGGGCCTGATTGCCGATCCGGCAAAGACGACCGTGGTGCACAGGAATGTCATCCAGGCGGGCGTCGCAGGCGCGCGGGAAACCTGGACGCAGAGCAAGACTTTGGTCGTGGTGCTGAAACAGATGATTACGGGCGAGCGGTCGTCCAAGCAATTGGGCAGCTTTATCACGATTGCCCAAGTTTCGGGCAAGGCCCTGGCCGCCGGATTCGCCGCCTTGTTTTCCATCATCGCATTGCTCTCCGTGAATTTGGGCGTGGTGAATTTATTGCCGCTGCCGGTTTTGGACGGCGGGTATCTGCTGATACTGGGGGTAGAAGGAATCATCCGGCGAAAGTTACAGGGCAAGGCGATGGAATATGTGTTCTGGGCGGGATGGATTATCATCGGATTACTCTTCGCGCTGACCATGAAGAACGATATATTCCGATTATTCGGATGGTAATAATCCCCTTCGCTTTAGCGAAGGGGTGGCAATCGCCGTAGGCGATTGACGGGGTAGTAGATGCGCAGAGATTTTAATAAAGGAATGAAATGAAAAAGATATTGATATTTTTAAGCTTATCCTTAGTATTAACTGCTTGTGATAAAGAAAAACAAGAGTATATAGATAGACATTCTACCAATTATGATAAAGGATATCTAATTAGTAGGAAGTATAATCCTGGCCTACCCGGGACTGCCGATGTTTATGATTCGGAAGATTTTAGAGCGGGATCCATGGATGCATGTAACGAGATACAAAAACATTATAAGAAAGATTTATGCTCTGAAATAAATTATTGGGGGATCACTGGTCCAAGGTTAAAATAATTCGTATTGCCAAACGGTCCCAGGTGTAGTATAAATTCCAAACATGAAAAAATTACGAATAGCTTTTTTTCTGGTTACTGGTTACTGCGTAATGGTTACTGGCGCGGCGTTTGCCGAAACCGTGCGGGGCGTTTCCGTCACCGGGAACCAGCGTATGGATTCCGAATCCGTGCGGCTGCTGGCCAATATCCGGGTCGGCGATAACCTGGATGCCGAGGGCGTGAACCAGGTTGTAAAGCGCCTGCAGAACGCAAATCTGTTTTCCGGCGTTCGCGCGAATCTGGACGGCGGCGTTTTGAAAATCGCGGTGACAGAGGCCCCGGTTGTGAATATGGTGACGGTAGAGGGAAATGACGAGGTTTCCACCGACGACCTGAAAAAAGAAATCCGGCTGAAAGAACGCTCTGCCTATGACGAATCGGTAATCGGCGCGGATGTGGCGCGCATGCTGACGATCTATCAGCGCAAGGGATTTTTCGGCACGCGCATAGAGCCGCAAAAAATAAAGCTGGCCGACAACCGCGTGAATGTGGTTTACGAGATTGCCGAAGGGCACCCGACATATATAAAATCCATAGAATTCACGGGCAACGAAAAATTCAGCGCGCGCACCCTTCGCGGGGAAGTAATGTCGCGTGAACACGCATGGTGGCGGTTCCTGTCGCAATTTGACGTTTATGACGAAGACCGGATCCAATACGACCAGCAACTGCTGCGCCAGTTTTACGCGCGGCAGGGATACGCGGATTTTCAGATTAAATCGGTCAACGGCGTCTTCACCCCGGACCGCCAGTATTATTCCGTGACCTTTGACGTGGACGAGGGGCCGCGCTATAAATTCGGCGCGCTGAAGATTGAAAATCCTTTCCCCGATGTGGAAATGAAGGATCTGGAAAAAAAGCTGGATATGCGCGAAGGCGACACCTATAACATGGACAAGGTGGAAAGCACCATATCGGCCCTGCGCGGCGCGGTCGCGGATCACGGATACGCGTTCGTGAACGTTGACGTCGTGCCGGACAAGAACGACGAAAAACGGACAATCGGCCTGGACTTTAAGATTCAGAAAACAAACCGCGTTTACATAAACAACCTGTCCATCATCGGCAACGTTCGGACGTTTGATTCGGTGATAGAGCGGCAGATGGACATCCGCGCGGGCGATCCGTTTTCGTTGCAGACCATAGAGGCCGCGCGCCAGCGCATGATGTCTTCCAAATTCTTCAAATCTGTGGAAATGGTGCCGACGCGCGTCGCGGATTCCAACCTGATGAACCTGGATGTCAAGGTGGAGGAGCAGCCGACGGGCGAATTGTCGGGCGGCATAGGCTGGTCCAACATCAACGGATTTATGATTGACGCCGGAATTACGGAAAACAACTTTATGGGACGCGGGCAAATCGTGCAACTGCGCGCGAATTGGGCCCAGTATTCGCGCCAGGTCATGGCCAGCTTTACAGAGCCGTATGTGTTCGGACGCGACCTGATGGGCGGGCTGGATGCGTCCTACACCATGTATAACTATTCGTCTCTGGGCAGCTTTGGCTATGACCGCGACAGTCTGACGTTCGGCGGGCGGCTGGGCTGGAAACTGACCGACAACTGGTCCCAGACGCTGCGGCTGTCCGCGACGTTTGACCAGAATTTTGATCTGCACGCGCCGGGCGGCTGGGAAAAGGCGAACCTGTATACGGTCGGCACGAATTTCAGGTATTACAACCTGAACAAGGATTTCGCCCAGCAGACGCAAACGGGCGTGGTCGCCAATTTCGGCGCGGCATACACCGGATTCGGCAGCACCGAGACTTTCATGCGATACAACGCGGACGTGACGGGGTTGTATAATTTCTTTGACAACAGGTGGCAGTTGAAATCCAGCCTGGAATTCGGGTTGATCCAGCCGATGGGCGACCAGTATATCGCGCGCGTATACCGCTATTTTCTGGGCGGCGATTCTTTGCGCGGGTTTGAATTGGCCGGCGTGGGTTCGCGCAACTGGTATTACTCTACATACGCGTTGGGCGGAATGTGGAAACTGAACGGCAGCACCCAGCTGAATTTCCCGATATTCATCCCCGACGAGTATCAGGTGAAAGGATTCGTATTCCTTGACTATGGCATTCTGGGCCGCCCGCCGCGCCAGGAAGACACGTTCGCCGGACTGCCGAACTATATAGACCAGGATTTGCGCGCATCATACGGCATCGGCGTTTATTGGAACACGCCGATGGGCCCGATGAATTTCAGCTGGGGCTGGCCCATCAGCCTGCAGCACTATGACCGCGAGCAGAGATTTTTGTTGAGCTTTGCCACGCAATTTTAACAATTCTTTTCTATTGACCTGTCTTGCAAAATTTCCCTATAATCATAAAAAAGGAGAGGACCCGTGAAGAAAGCATTATTCCTGTTACTCACCGTCATCGCGCTGGCCGGATGCGGCCAGGTATATGATCGCGAGCCCGTGGGTGTCGGATACGATACCGATGAATTAAAGCTGTCCCCCTGCGCATGCATGATGGTATACAGAGGTTAATCGGGGACCGATTTCGGTTTTCACTTCTCTGTTAATTTGTGGGCGGAACGAGCAATATGGACTATCCAAATGATTTTGACACGGACATTTTTCCGGGGTCCCGCCGGCTGGCTGTGGCGCGCACGATGGCTATTTGGTCCGGCATAGCTTTCTTTCTGATTGTTGTTTTATGCGGGCTGGTCCTGTGGTCGGCGCATAATTTGCGGATGAATCCTTTCTTGATATCGGTAAATCCCGCCAGCGGCGAATGGACGGTCATCACCGAAGACGGGACGGCCGCGGACGGATATACCGCGACGCACGCGATGCAGGAATATGCCCTGGGGAACTTTGCGCGCCGGTGGTTTTCTATTTCCAAGGAAGATGCCGAGAATGACGCGCGCTGGTGCCGGTGCGAGCCGTCCGACTGCGCGCGCAATACGGCGGCGGGCCGGCCGCCATGCCTGATATGCTGTGCGGCCGGGGCCGAATTGTTCAGGCGCTTTTCAACGGACGTCGCGGCCGACTATCGCGCGCGCGCTGCGCGCGGCGAAACCTGGACGCTGGACGAAGACTCTTTGGAAATGCATCCGGATTCGGACATCACCCTTGCCGGCGGATTATGGCACCTCTCGGCGGTGGTGGAATCCAACAAATCCGGCGGCATACGGATAGAGGCATACGCCCGCATCGCCCGCGATCCAAATAACTTTCCGCTCAGCATGGGGTTCTATGTCGCGGACTTCAACGCTTACGCAATGGATAAACCGACCACTAACCACTAACCACTGGCCGCTAATGCGCAATGTTATATACTTTTTAGTCGGAATCGTATTGCTGGCATTGACCGGCTCGGCGGTGTTTCTGGGCGGGTTCTTGTTTGACGCCGCGGGTGATTCGCGCGTCGCCGGATTCGTGTTCCAACCGAACAGCCTGGCCGAGCGGCGCATAGGCCGCCCCATCCCGTTAGAAGAACTGTCCGAGCAATTCGTGCGCGAGCGCCTGATAACAAAGTTTATGAGCGAGTATTTTTACGTGATCCCCGACGCCGACAATATCGCGCAGAGAAAGGGCGCCCGCAGCGTGATGGCCGCCATGTCGTCCCCGGACGTCTTTGCGGATTGGCGCGACAATGTCGCGCCTGATCTGGAAAAAATGGCGAACGATAAAGTCTTGCGCCGCGTTGTCGTCCATGATATCTTGAAGACGGACGAGTATTATTCGGTCAATTACGACCTGATCGCATGGAATCGGCCGAACATGCTGGACACGGTTCCGGTCGTGACAAGCGGGGTTGTTTATCTGCAAATACTGACGGTGTTTGAGTTGGATGATAAGGGCCAATCAAAGGCAAAGGCGGATCCGGCCCACGGCATCCGCAATGCGATAAACGGGATTCCGCTGAACACCGAAAGCTTTTTAAGGGACGGCGGCGACCCGGCCGTAATCTTCAAATTCACAGTGACGAAAGTGATAAAATAGTGAAAAAGTGACAGAGTGACAAAGTGACAAAGTTATTGAAAAACATTTTTAATGTAAAATTTATAACAGTGGTGGCACTCACTCTGTCACTCTGTCACTCTGTCACTTTGTCACTGTCCGCCTATGCGGACGACGCCGATCCGTTTATTTACAATGCGGTTCTGGGGACCGACGCGAATTTGCCGGATGCGACGATAACGGACTCTGACGGATTCAATGTCGGCGGAACATCGGCCGCGGCGCTGTATCTTAACCCGGGCGCCGCGTTTGCCGGCGTAGGGGACTTTGACATTGCGGGCGTCATGCTGGGCATGCCTTTCCAGACCGTGCAGACATTGTTTTTCAAATCCAGGTCGCTGTATTCGCCGCGAAAGAAGAATTCCATAGTTTACACGATTCCAAAGGATTGGAAATACAACCTGGACTATGAATGCCGCCAGAACAAGGTCGTGATCCCGGCAGAGCTGGACAAATGCGTAAACACCCTGGCGCGCGCGCGCGGGTTGCTGTATCCGTCGGAACTGCACCTTGTCCGCGCGCCGACGGGCGAAACGATAAGTATCTATTTCACCAGCAACATGACCGATAATCGGGTCTGGCGCGTCGTGTATAACAACGATGTGAATGTCATAGAGGGCGCCGCGGAAAAGTTTTCGGACCAGCGGTCAAAAAAGATATTGGCATTCTGGCAGGGCATCTTGGACAAATACGGCCAGCCTAATTCCGACGCCGACAAATGGATATCGTCCGATAATTCGTATGATCCGATGATGACGGCTTATTACGGTTCGCTTGATTTGACGGATCTCGGCGCCGCGGCAGAAGATGTCGCCAAGAATGCAAAGGCCGCGCGCGAGAATTTCAAGGCAAAACCTTACGCATTTTAATTTTCGCGTTGCAAAAATAAAAATGCGTCGTGAAACGTAAAGCGTGAAACGTGAAACGAAAAAAATCTTCATATAAATCCGGATTATTTGCGGAATGGCTGGCGCGCCAGTATCTGCGTCTGCACGGATACGGAATTCTGGAATCGCGATATGTTACCGGCCGATATACCGGCCGCGCGGAAATAGATATAATTGCGCGATATAAAGACTCCATTGTTTTTATAGAGGTCAAGAATCGTCCCGATGCCGCGGCGGGAATTCACGCGGTGGCGTTTTCGCAAGGCGCGCGGCTGCGCCGCGCGGCGGAAACCTATCTGGCGCGCCGCCGATGGACCGGCGATGCCCGGTTTGATATAATGGTGGTCAGCGGATGGCGCGTAGACTGGTTCAAGAATGCTGTATAGCCGTCGCTGGCAAAGCTTTCAAAATGTGCTTGCCAAAGCGTTGATATTTGGTGTAGGATTTTAACCAAACTAATTCTCCTAGGGGAAAAAAACGGACCGGTTTTTTTGGACAGTTTCGTCGTTTCGGTCAAAATTAAAAACCCTTGAACTTGCGCGCATTTTTAATCCGTGCAGCCTATGTGCCGATGTAGGAAAAAAACCGGTCCGTTTTTTTCCCCTAGGAGAATTAGTTTGGTTAAAATCCTACACCAAATATCAACGCTTTGGCAAGAGAAAAATTAAAACCGCCCACACCGATTTTGTAAGCGATCCTGTCGCTAACAAAATCTATCCCCCCGCGGGAGTGGAATTAGTGCTCGCTAGCTTTTTAATTAACCTTTTTGAACTTCATTGATTGTCCCGCGGCGTTGGTCAAAGTCAGCATGTTCCCGGACAGAGAAAATGTCTTGGCGCCGCCGTCCGTGATGAACTTAAAGTAATCGGACTCTGCCTGCATCGCGGCGGCGTTCAATCCCATCATCATGGTTGACAGCATGGGCTTGAAAGTGATCCGATTCCCGTCCGCCGTAAAGGGAGAATTGTAATTGTTCACGACCTTGCCGTAGATGCGGTCTTTCTGATCGTCAAAGCTGAGCGTGATTTTTGTCCCGTTTTTCACGGTTTCAAACTTTGCGCCGCGCAAGGCCGCGATGCCCGTCGCCGGCCGGGCCGACGCCAAAGGGTTCTGGGACGCCGCGGGCGCGGCCGAATCGCCCGTGCCGGCGCATGCGGTCAACGCGGCGACTATTCCGAATATTATTAAATACTTTTTCATTCCTTGCTCCTTTATATTAAATCAACCCTGATTCCTCCCACCCAAGAAAATATCGCTCATCACCAACGACCAACGACCAACGACTAACGACCAATGACCCTCTAAAAATACCTATACAACTCTTGCCCGTTCTTTGAAAGCCATAATTTCGCGCGCTCTACGCCGGGACCGTAAAGCTCCGCAACGGTGCGCCAAAACCGCGGAGAATGATCCAAGTGCCGCAAATGCGCCAATTCATGCAGTATCACATACCGCATTACCGCCGGCGGCGCGAACGCCAATCGGAAAGAAAAAGAAACCGTGCCAGTGGACGAGCAACTGCCCCAGCGGGTCGTGGTATCGCGCACGGCCAGCCGTTTCGGCCGGAATTGCAATGGCACGCGCGCAATTTCCGCGCGCGCCGCCGCCAGGAATTGCTTTTTCACTTCGTCCCGCACGCGGCGTTCCAACATTTCCGGCGATCCGCAAACGATCATAACGGATGATGCGTTTTTGGCGTTTCCGTCATCCGTCATAATTCTTTCATCATCCATATATACCCCCGCCCGCCCCTTGGGATCATGCCGGACCAATATTTTGTTTCCAAAGAGCGTTATCGTGCTGCCGTCTGAAATCCGCACCTTTTTCGGCGCGCGGGCGAATATTTTTTCGGTCCAGGCGCGCTTTTGTTCCAGAAATTTCAGCGCGCTGGACACCGGCGTCCAGCGCGGCACGGATATGTGGATTTCCCGCGTGGGGTTGGTTTTCGGCCGAATCGTTATGTTGCTGAGGCCCCGCCGCGTTTCAATAACAAGCGGGATTTCTTCGCCGTCCGACGTTGTAAAATAACGAGGTGTCATTTATATCTCTAATGCTTGGTTCCCCGGATATTTCCCGGATGGCGCGATGCGCCGCTGCCGGAAATTCTGGGGATGACACTTAATGTTTTTTTTGACTATTCAAAATCTCTTCAGCAATAGCCGCCGCGTCAAAGCCGCAGTTTTTATAGACCGAGGCGCCGTCGCCGCTGGCCCCGAAAGTATCGGTGCCGCCGACAATGTCCGCGAATTCATACCAGCCGAACGTAGCGCCCGCTTCCAACGCCACAACGGTGCCGGCAAGAATTCTATTCTTATAATCCTCGCCTTGCAAGCGGAAAATTTCAACGCTCGGCATGCTGACGACGCGCGCGGAAACTCCGTTCGCGTCCAGGATTTTTTGGATTTCAACGGCCAACGATACCTCTGACCCCGTGGCGATAATCGTGAATTGGGGGCTTTTCCCGGATTTTGCCCCCCGCTCTTTCACAATATAGCCGCCGCGCTTTACCCCGGCCGCGGATGTGCCGGCGATTTGCGGCAATTTCTGGCGCGACAGGATCAGGCATTGCGGCGTTTCGTTCCCGGATAGCGCGATTTCCCAGCATGCCGCGACCTCTGCCATGTCCGCGGGGCGCAAGACGTTCATATTCGGAATGGCGCGGAGGGCGGTCAGATGCTCTATCGGCTGGTGCGTCGGGCCGTCTTCGCCGAGGGCGATGCTATCGTGCGAGAGGAGGTATATCACGGGCTGCCTCATAAACGCCGACAGCCGCATCGCCGGGCGCATATAGTCCGAGAATACCAGAAACGTCCCGCCATACGGCCGGAATCCGCATAACGAGAGCCCGTTCATAATCGCGGCCATCGCGTGCTCCCGCACGCCGTAATGCATATAGTTTCCGGAAAAGTCATCGGGCGTAATGTCGCGCATGTTTTCCGGGCGGGCGAAGGTGCTCTCGGTCAAGTCCGCGCTGCCGCCCACAATGTTTGGAATATTTTTGACAACATGTTCCAGGACAAGCCCGCCAGCCTCACGCGTGGAAAGCGGATCTAACGGATATTTGATAGAAGATAAGTCAATAGACAATCGTTCCACATTCTCGTCATTAGAGCTTTGAATATTCACCTTTTTATCCGCCGGGCCCCCTCTTTTGGCTTCTATTTCTTTCCATAGTTTTTCACCGTCTGCGGATTTGAATTTTTGTTCCAGCGCCGCCAACTGGGCGTCATTCAGGGTCAGAGCGTGCGCGGCCGCCGTGCCCCGGTTCGGCGCGCCCAGGCCGATCGTAGTGTTCGCCTGGATAAAAACCGGCTTGTTTTTTGATTTTTTCGCTTTCTCTATCGCCGCGTTTATTTCGGCGGGCTTGTGCCCGTTCACGCGCATCACCAGCCAGCCGGCCGCGCGCATGCGCAGCGGCAGATCCAAATCGGTAAGCGCCGGCCCGTCTATGCTGATGCCGTTGTCGTCCCAAAATACTATCAGGTTGTTCAGCCGATACCGGCCGGCAAAGGCGACCGATTCCTGGCCGACGCCCTCCATAAAATCGCCGTCGCTGCATAAAACATAGGTCTTGAATTCATCCCCCCATCCGCGCGCGGCGCGCATTTTCGCGGCCAGCGCCATTCCCGCCGCGTTCGCCAAACCCTGGCCCAGCGGGCCGGTGGATGTTTCAACCCCGGGCAGAAAGCCGTATTCCGGATGTCCGGCCAACGGCGTTCCGAATTTGCGAAATCCCGACAGATCCGGAATATCGTATCCCGCGAGTTGCAGCACCGAATACAACAGCGCGCTGGCGTGCCCGGCGGAGAGAACAAACCGATCGCGATCGGGCCAACCGGGCTGTTTCGGATCAAATCGCAAATGATTTGCGAATATGGCCGTCATAATGTCGGCGGCGCCCAACGCGATTCCGACATGCCCGCTGTGCGCCGAACGAATCGCAACCATAGCGCGCGACCGCGCGGCATCCGCCATTTGGGTGATTTGTTTGGATGTGAACATTATGGTCGTTGGTCGTTGGTCGTTAGTCATTAGTCGTTGGTCGTTGGTAGATTGATGGGGATTGTTTTATCTCTTCCTGCGTGATATAATAAAACAAAATGTGCACGGCATGCAACATCAAAAAACAATGATCGGCAATTGTAGACCAATTACCAACGACCAACTACCAACGACCATGATTAAAATTTGGACGGACGGATCATGCTTGGGCAACCCGGGACCCGGCGGATGGGGCTTTATCGCGACCGACGGAACGAACACGGCCGAACGTTCGGGCTGTGAGCCAAACACCACCAACAACCGGATGGAACTGACCGCCGTTCTGCGCGCTTTGTCCGCCGCGCGCCGGCATGCCGAGGTTGAAATCCACAGCGACAGCCAATATGTAAAGAACGGAATGCAGACCTGGATTCCAAATTGGAAGCGCAACAACTGGCGCACCGCGGATAAAAAGCCCGTCAAGAACCAGGACTTGTGGCAGAAATTGGACGAGGTCGCGGCCGGATATAAAAAAATCCACTGGGTATGGGTGCGCGGGCACAACGGCGACGAGATGAACGAGCGCGTTGACGCGCTGGCCCGCGGTGCGGCGGAAACATTAAAGCATTCCTAGGTTCAGGCCCCAAAGAAACACGCAAATGGCGGCAGAGAATTAGTCTCATTGCGCCCTAAATAACCACGCTGCCCTGGCGCAGGATTTTGACTTCGTCGCCGATTACCTTTATCACCGTGCTGGCCATGCCCGCCGGTTTGCCGTTGCCGACGATTATTATGTCCGGAAAAATCTTTTCAACTTCTTCGCGAGTTTCGCAAACCGGCGCGCCGGAAACGTTCGCGGATGTCGTCGCCAGGCAATGACCGTCTATAACGCCGCAAAGCGCCCGAAAGTCGGCATTATCGGGTATGCGCACGCCGCCGAATATCGGATCGTCATTCCCGACGATGGTCAGCGCGCCCGGCAAATATCTCTGCGCCAATTCAACCGCCAAAGGCGAAAAATCCGGCATATGCGGACGCAAATGCTCCAAAGTATCCGACATTATCACGAAATGTTTTTCATGCGGGCGATGCTTTATTTCAAACAAAGCATCCACGCCCGCCGGCGTCGGCAACGCGCCCAGGCCCCAGATGGTATCCGTCGGAAACGCGATGACGCCGCCATTGGCCAAATGCGCGTTCAAGCGCGCGATAAAATCTTTATCGTTCAGATCGGTCATTTTTAAACCTCAGGCCCACTATAAACATTTCCACCGAATCCTTGCGGGATGCGGCGGGTTTTACGTGGGCCACTTTTTCAAATGATTTTTTCATATCCGCCAGCAATTCGCTGGTGGTGCCGCCGGTAAAGGATTTTGCCACGAACGTTCCGCCGGGCTTTAAGCTTTGCTTTGCGAAATCCCACGCGTATTCCAAGAGCGTCATCTGGCGCAGATGGTCGGTTTTCTGATGCCCCGTGGTATTCGGCGCCATGTCCGAAAGCACGACGTCAACCTGTCCCCCCACCGCATCGCGCCGCGCCGATACAGGGCTTGCGCTCTGCGACTCCCCCCAAGGGGGGAGTAATTCAGCACTCACTTGTTCGGAATCAAGAGAGCATTTAACTACTCCCCCCTTGGGGGGAGTCGGCTCGCGATTTTGCGGGCCGGTGGGGGGACAATTATTTATTGTTTTATTCAGCCAATCCAACGCTTCGTCGGTTGTAAAATCGCCCGTATAAAACGTGACGCCCGGAATCGGCTTGATATGTAGCAGGTCCATCGCAATCACGCGGCTGCGCGGAAATTCGCGCGCGATGTATTGCGACCATGACCCCGGCGCCGCGCCCAGATCCACGATAACCTGGCCGTTTTTCAGAAATTTAAACTTTTCGTTTATTTCAATTAGTTTATAAACGGCGCGGGCGCGATAGCCTTCGCGCTGCGCGCGCGCAACATACGGATCGCGCGCCTGGCGCGTCAGCCACGCGGCGGAGGATGGGCTCGCGGCGATTTTTTTATTATTTATTTTCATATTGTTCACCCATAGGGGCAGATAATATCCGCCCCTGCTACATTATTTAACCTTGTGGCATATTCTTCATCATTTCCATCAATTGCGACGGCGAACCGAACGATGACAGCTGCTTCATCTGCGACTGCATCTTGTCGTAGTTCTTCAACAGTTGTTCCACATCGCGAACGGTTGTGCCGCTGCCGCGCGCGATGCGCGATTTCCGCGACGCCAAAATAATTTCCGGGCGGGCGCGCTCGGCCGCGGTCATTGATTGGATTATCGCCAGCTGCTTGTTGATTGCTTCGTCCGTCGCGCGGTCTTTCAATGCGCCGGCCATCGCCGACATCCCGGGAATCAGTTTCAGCAATCCGCCGATGCTACCCATCTTTTTGATTTGCTTTATCTGCGAAGCCATATCGTCCAGCGTAAATTCGCCGCTGAACATCTTGGTCATCATGTTTTCGGCGTCGCGCTCGCTGATATGTTCCTGGGCCTTTTCAACCAAGGACACCACATCGCCCATGCCCAGAATCCGCGACGCCACGCGATCGGGATAGAATGGCTCGCAATCCGTAATTTTTTCGCCCGTGCCGGTGAATACGACCGGCGCGCCGGTGTCGTAATGCATTGACAAGACCGCCCCGCCCCGCGCATCGCCGTCGGCGCGCGTCATAATCAGCCCCGTGATGCCCAGCTGTTTGTTGAATTCCCGCGCGACGTTCAGCGATTCCTGGCCCGCCATCGCGTCAGCGGTCAGCAATATATCCGTTGGATTCAGGATTTTTTTCAAATCGCGGAGCTCGGACATCAGCGCGGAATCGATTTGCAAACGACCAGCGGTATCGATGATCAAAATGTCGTATTGGCTCTTACCCCCGCCTTTGCGGCGGGGGTCGCCGGCGCTTTCTTGCGCGGCGGGGGGTGGGTTCATTAAATTAACATCCGAATCAATTTGATTATTTTGATTAAATAAACCCACCCCCCGGCCCGCAACCTCGCGAGCCGCCCCCGCCGCAAGGGCGGGGGTTTTTAGTGCCCTCTTTGCGATGTCGATCGGCTTTTCATCCGCGATGATGGCCAGGGAGTCAACGCCGGCCGATTGCGCCAGCATTTCCAGTTGTTCCCGCGCGCTAGGCCGGTAGATATCGGTGGACGCCAGCAAAACGCTGTGGCCCGCTTTCTTGTAATGCAGCGCCAGCTTGCCCGCGGTTGTGGTTTTGCCCGTGCCCTGGAGTCCGACAAGGAGGATGATGCGGGGTGTGCCCCCCCCTGCGGGGGGGCCGAAATCGCTTGTTTGCGATTTCGGGGGGGGGGTATTGCCCAAATCCCGAACCATACCCCCCACCGGCGCCGGTGAAGGGTGCCGACTCCCCCGCAAGGGGGGAGTTGTCACTTCATCCTCAAGGGGGGAGTAATTAGTTCCCCCCAGAATCGCGACCAGCTCGTCATAAACTATCTTTGCGACCATTTCCGCGGGACGCACGTTGTCCGTTATCTTTTGGCCGATTGCTTTCTCGCGAATGTCCGTCATTATCTTTTTCACAACCGGCAGCGCGACGTCGGCCTCTAACAGCGCCACGCGGATTTCGGACAACGCGTCGTCCAGCATGTCGGCCGTCAAATGCGTCCGTCCGGTTAATTTGGCGAAAGTAGTGCCCAATCGGCGCGTCAAAGTATCAAACATATTTAATCTCGTGTGGCGACTACCCCGAAAATCTAAGGCGCACCAACCAGTGCCGCCAAGATTTTCTCCCCTTCTGAGAAGGGGAACTCGCGCTCATAAATTTTAAATAAATGAGTGCTAAAATGCCCTTCTCCGAAGGGCCGGAAAGTTTGGCGGCTGGTTCTGCCGCCCTTAGCTTTCCGGGGTAGTCACATTTTCCGCTTATTTTATACCGGATTTTTCCGAATTGCAAGGTTCCGCTGCGCCGGACAGCATTCCCAAACAAAATCGGATAACTTGACATAATCTATTTTATTGTGCTATGATTTGCCGTATAAACAACGAACGAATTTTATGACTGACGACGAAGTATTCTTATGCGATAACGCCATGTATGCGCCCGTTCCGGACGCGGGGCTTCCGCCGCCATTTACGCCCGGCGACGATTCCGAATCCCCGCCGCTGCCGTCGTCCGAAGAGTTGGAACTCATGTTTTTCACAGATGCCGAAGATTATGACGATGGGATGGATGCCGAGCTTCTCGCGTTACTAGGCGAGGAAATAGACTGTGAAGACTACGACAATCACATAAATGGAGTTCCGCCTATATCCTATAAAAATCTATGCCAGGCATGCGGAGAAAGCGCCCCCGTTTCAAAAGAATTCATCTATAATGGCAAAAATATACTGGCCGGCATAGATCTGGACCCCTGGTTCGTCAAAGAAAGTGCTGATAAAAGCACCGGCGAAGTCATCCAAGAAATAAAATCCTATTACAAATTTGATGAAAAGCGTTTGTTTTTTAAATCCCAGAATCAAAAATACTTTTTGAAAAAGTCGGAAAACTTTGAGATCCGGCATCCGTATATTTTCTTTTACAACCAAACATACGGCGCCAAAATAAAGACGCATGGCGGGTGGTATTATGAAATCGCCGATAATACCAACACGATATGGATTGCATCTATTAAAAGCTGCAACGAGGCATTTATAGACATAATAACTTACCCGGATGATCGCGATAAAAACTATGCAAAATATCTCTTGCTGAGGGGAACCGTTTTCAAAATGCTGAAAGAGAGCCTTTCCAAAGGCGAAAAACGCAAGCTGGACGATATTAAAATCCCGCACAAGGCAATATCATGCATATTCAAAAGCAATTATAATTTTATTAAGAAGAAGCTTGATTTTCCGCCGAGATACATCCTGACGCCCAAGGGGCATATCAGCAAGAAAAAGCCCGAGGCGACCGCGTCAACCGAAGATACTTTCGGGGCCATAGACAAATTCACAAAACGGATAAATTTCGGGAACGATCCGGATATGTATTTTTACGATTGCAACGGTTGCGCGTCTGAATCGGTGTGCGCGTATAAAGAGCAAATGGCAAAGCTCCAATCCGATTTGGAAAAGCAAGTTGAAAATGAAAAATTGCAGGAATACTTGAAAAAGCACCACGGCCAATTGCCGCTGTTCAAATTCATGCTGGATAGACCGAAATTAAACCAATGAGAGCCGTCATTCCGGCGGGCCGCTGTATAGCGGCAACGCCGGAATCTAGGTTAATTATGTGCGCGCAAAGCGCGCGGCCTTATGTTACCTGGATTCCGTTGTTCCCGCCTGGGGCGGGCCAACGGAATGACGGGCTCATTTTATACTTTCTTCTTTTTTTCTCTTTTCTTTTTTCTGTTTTTTTATTTCTTCAAATGCTTTTTCAGGTATTTTCCGGTGAGCGATTCGGGATTTTTCGCGACCGATTCCGGCGTGCCGGTGGCACAGACGCGGCCGCCCGCGTTTCCGCCGCCCGGCCCCAGGTCTATGATGTAATCGGCGCTCTTTATCACTTCCAAATTGTGCTCAATTACGACAACCGTGTTGCCCTGGTCGGTCAATTCCTGCAATACTTCCAGCAATTGTTTGATATCGTCAAAGTGCAGGCCGGTCGTCGGCTCGTCCAAAATATACAGCGTGCGGCCGGTGGAACGCGCGGATAATTCTTTGGATAACTTTACGCGTTGCGCTTCGCCGCCAGACAGCTCTACCGCGCTCTGCCCCAGTTTTATGTAATCCAGTCCGACTTTGCGCAGCAATTCCAATTTGTTTTTAATCTGGGGAACGTTTATAAAAAATCTATACGCCTCGTCCACCGTCATGTTCAAAACATCCGCGATGGATTTGTCTTTGTATTTTACTTTCAGCGTTTCATCGTTATAGCGCGAACCGTGGCACACGTCGCATTCCACATAAATATCCGGCATGAAATTCATCTCAATCCGAATCAATCCGTCGCCTTGGCACGCTTCGCACCGGCCGCCCTTTACATTAAACGAAAACCGGCCGGCGGCATAGCCGCGGGTCTTGGCCTCTGGCAGTCCGGCGTAAAAATTCCGTATATGGTCAAACAATCCGGTATAGGTCGCGGGGTTGGAACGCGGCGTGCGGCCGATGGGCGATTGGTCAATATCAACGACCTTGTCTATGTTTTCAATGCCCGCGACGGAATCGTGCGCGCCGGCCGCGGGGCGCGAGTTATACAGCGCGCGCATAATCGCCGGATACAGCGTGTCCAGCAGCAGCGTGGATTTTCCAGAACCGGAAACGCCCGTCAGCACCGTGAATGTTCCCAACGGTATTTCAACATTTATGTTTTTGAGATTATTCGCGCGCGCGCCCTTGATTTTTATAACCGCGCCAGAGCCCGCGCGCCGGCGGGCCGGCACCGGGATGCTTTTCACGCCGGACAGATATTGCCCCGTCAGGGATTCCGGATTCTTCATAATGTCGCCGGGCGCGCCGGCGGCGACCAGATTTCCGCCGTGAACGCCCGCGCGCTTTCCAATGTCTATCAGGTAATCGGCGGCCAGCATCGCGTCTTCGTCATGCTCAACCACAATCACCGTGTTGTCTTTATCGCGCAGCATGCGCAGAGTATCCAGCAATTTGTCGTTGTCGGATTGATGCAGTCCGATGGACGGTTCGTCCAAAACGTAAAGAACGCCGGTCAGACCGGACCCGATTTGGGACGCAAGGCGAATGCGCTGGGCCTCGCCCCCGCTGAGTGTCCCGGCCATGCGCGACAGCGTCAGGTATCCCAGGCCCACGTTCGCCAAGAATTCCAGCCGGCTGATTATTTCGCGCAAAATTGTCCGCGCGATTTCGTTTTCTTTGGCCGTCAAGTGATCGGGCAAACCGCGGAACCATTCCAGCGACTGGGACACGGGCATATCGGACGCATCCATGATGTCCAGCCCGTTAACCTTTACGCACAGCGCCTGGACATTCAGACGTTTTCCGTGGCATGCCGGGCACGGCGTCTGGGTTTGGAATTTTTCAAAAAATTCTTTGGCCATGTTTGATTCGGTCTCGCGCCAGCGGCGTTCCAGATTCGGAATCACCCCTTCAAACGGCTTTTCATATTCCCAGCCGCTCCAATTAATCCGCACCGGGGTGTCGCCGCTGCCGTATAAAATCAGGTTCCGCTGATCCTGGGTCAGCGTGCGCCACGGTTTTGACATCGGGATTTTGTAATGCTTGCAGACGCCTTCCAACACATGCTCATACTGGGTCAGCATGCCGCCGCGCGACCATGCGGCGATCGCGCCGTCGCGCAGAGATTTCGTATCGTCCGGAACAATCAGCGCGGGATCCATTTTCAGCTGCACGCCCAAACCGTCGCACTCGCTGCACGCGCCGATGGGCGCGTTGAATGAAAACAAACGCGGCTCTATTTTCGGCACGGTAAATCCCGACACCGGGCAAGCGTAATTTTGGGAATAAAGAATATCCTCGTTCGTGTCCAGACGCCGCACCAAGACGGAACCAGGCACAAGGCGGAGCGACGATTCAAAAGAAGCCGTCAGTCTGGAAATGAATTCTTCGGCCTCGGAATCCGCCCCCGCCCTTGCGGCGGGGGTCGCGCCCGCGCTTGTTTGCGGGGCGCGGGGGGTGGGTTCATCAGTCAAATTATCAGAATCAATTTGCTTTTTTGGCTTATTTAACCCACCCCCCGCCGTGCGAGAAAGCACCGGCGACCCCCGCCGCAAGGGCGGGGGGAAATCCACAGGGGGAGCAATTGTGTTCGGCACAACCAACCTGTCCACAATCACGAAAATATTGTGCTTTTTGTTTTTATCCAACGCGGGCGCGCGGTCCAGCTCGGTCATTTTGCCGTCTATCAGCGCGCGCTGGTATCCCTGCTTTATCAGAAACGCGATTTCTTTCCGGTATTCGCCCTTGCGATCGCGCACCAGCGGCGCCATGACGTAAATCTTTGTCGCGGGCGGCAGCTTCATCGTCCATTCCACCATCTCCGCAACGGTCTGGGATTTAATCGGCAACCCGGTCACCGGCGAATGCGGCACGCCGACGCGCGCCCACAACAGGCGCAGGTAATCGTAAACCTCTGTCACCGTGCCGACTGTGCTGCGCGGATTTTTGGACGTCGTTTTTTGCTCTATGGAAATCGCGGGGCTCAACCCCTCTATCAAATCAACGTCCGGTTTGCGCTGCATGTCCAAAAATTGCCGCGCATAGGAAGACAAGGATTCCACGTATCGCCGCTGGCCCTCGGCATATATCGTATTAAACGCCAGGGACGATTTCCCCGAACCGGACACGCCGGTAATGACCACCAATTTGTTTTTCGGTATGTCCAGGTCTATGTTCTTAAGATTATTTTCGCGCGCCCCGCGGATTTTTATTTCATTCATAGCGGATACAGTATAAGGAAAAATTTTCAAATTTCAATGAGGAATATGTTAATTTAAAAGGCCCCTTTCGGGGCCGTTTGCTAGTCGTTTACCGGCGCGGGGGCCCCCGTCAGCGCGTCCGGCGTCAGCAGGATTCCGGATTTCTTTACGCCGCGCGCGCCCAGTTTCGGCGCCGGCTCGCCCCTCACCCAGACGTCCAGTCCGCCGGCGTTTCCAACGGTCGCCCTGGATTCCGCATTCGGGACGTAATACACGTCGCCGGCAGACATCACGCGCGAAAAGAGTATTTCGCCGTTCGCGTCCTTGATCTGCAGCCAGGTTTCGGCATTAGCCTGCAAAATTATATCGGCCGTCCCGCGGTTTTCGGCGCCAAAGGATTCTTTCACCGGCAAACCATACGCGGGTTCGGCGCGCGCGGGCGCGGCGGCTTCCGCCGTTTGCGGCTGGGCGGATCCGCCGCCGCCACTGCCGTAAGAAAATGCAAATATCGCGATGACGATTATCGCCGCCACCACGACCAGCGACCCCAGCATCCATTTCCAATTCTTATGCATGAACGACAGGGTTCCGACCGCGGCCTTGCCAACCAGACGCGTGGTCTGGGACGCCCGGTGCTTTATGGCCGCGCTGGATTTCGGCTCTGCCAGCGGGGTGGATTTTTCCTCTACTATTCCCATCTCTTTTTTTATTTTGCGGACGATCAAGTCGGGATCCAGCCCCAGCTCTACCGCATAGTTGCGCGCGAAACCCAGGATATAGATTAATTCCGGAATTTCGGAATAATTCCCTTTCTCCAGCGCGTCCAGGAATTCTTCCTTGATGCACAGCTGGCGCGCGACGGTCTGCAGCTCGCGCTTACGCCGGCCGTTGGTGCGCGCGGCGATCAGCATTTCGCCAACGGTCATATCTTTTTCTTTATCGGACATACTGTTTCCTCTTTTGATTTTAATCATCATAGAATGCGGATTGGCGGGTTGCAAGGGGAAAGATTTGTAGGGGCGCGTGGAAACGCGCCCATCATTGGGCGGGCGGACCCCACCCCTACTTGAAAAACTCCGCCACCGCGCGCCTCATTTCATTCGCGTCGGCGATCGTGTTGATTTTCACGCGGAATGCGGCGGCACCCGCGCGCCCCGCGGCATACCAGGCCAAATGCTTGCGAAACAATGGCACCCCCGCCCGCGCGCCATAATAAGACAGGGTCAGGTCAAGATGTTCAAGGATTAGTGACTGGTGGCTGGTGGTTCGTGCTGGTGGCCGAGAATTTGTTAATTCGCCCAACAGCCAAGGATTGCCCAGCAAAGCACGGCCCAGCATCGCGCCGGATGCCCCAAGCTTTTCAACAGCCGCAATATCATCCGCAGATTTTATATCACCGTTAAAAATTATCGGGAAGTTCTGTAGGGGCAAATAATGATTTGCCCCTACAATTTTTGCTATCTGGTGCCAATCGGCGGTTCCCGCATATCCCGCCGCGCGGGTGCGGCCGTGAATTGTCGCGAACTGCGCGCCCGATGCGGCCGCGATGCGGATCAAATCCGCGCTGTCCAAATGATCATTGTCCCAGCCCAGCCGCGTTTTTACGCTGACCGGGATTTTTACCGCACCGGCCACCGCCGCGACAATCCGCCCCGCCAGGGCATGATCGCGCATCAGAAATGCGCCGGCGCCAGCGCGCGTCGCGACCTTTGGCACCGGGCAACCCATGTTGATATCAATCCAGGACGCGCCGTTTTGTTCCAGAATCTTCGCCGCATCCGCCATAATCGCCGGTTCCGCCCCGAACAGCTGCGCGCCGATCAACCCCTGGGCCCCATAATCATCGTAATTGCGGTTGTTGTTGGTTTTCAGCGTTTTCTTGCGGTTGGCAACCAGCGAATGGCACGAAATCATTTCGGTCAAAATTGGCGCGGCGGGCGCGCATTTGCGCAAAATTTGCCGATACGGCCAATCGGTAATTCCCGCCAGCGGCGCGGAAAATATTGGCGTCGGAATGGTCAGCGAAGATAGCTTTAATGGCGCGAACATTGTTTGATTTGAGTGAGTGCTCTTTCCTGCCCCCTTGTGGGCCGGGATAGCCGCAGCTTGGCGGTGCCTGGTTGCGCGCCTAGCGAGGCTTGGGTGGGGGTAAAAATTTTCATCTTATTCCGACCACTTCACCCCCACCCAAGAACTTCTAGGGCGCACGAGAAAGTGCCGCCAAGAAGTTCTATCCCGCCCCACAAGGGGGCAGGAAAGAGCACTCAGTTGTTATTTGTTTTAGTTTGTTTTTTTGATATAATACATTTCATGAAAGAAAAAATCAAAAATTTATTTGCGTTTCTGGGACGCGCCTGGGCGGGCGGCATGCGGGGAAAGATCGGCGTGATATGCACGCTGTTCGCCGTGTTCGTCCTGGTGCGAATGTTTTTCGGAGAGGTCACGGTCCAGACCTTCATCGGAAACATCTGGAAACTGCAGTCAGAGCAAAAGCAGCTGGCGGCCGTGACGGCGCAACGCGACGAAATCGCGCGGCATATCCAGCTGCTGCAACAGAACTCGCCGGACTATGTGGAAGAGCTGGCGCAGAAATACCTGAACCTGGGCGACCCCAAAACGCGGATATTGAAGATTTAAGATTTACGGATTTACGGATTTAAGATTTGCGACTACCCCGGAAATCCACGCAATCAGAGATTGCGGAATTTCCGACCCTTCTGGACCCACCCCGCAAAAACTTCGTTTTTGCGGGGGCCCCGGGGAAGGGCAATTTAGCACTCATTTGATTAAAGCCATTGAGCGCTAGTTCCCCTTCTCAGAAGGGGAGGAAAGCTTGGCAGCTATGCTGCCTTAGCTTTCCGGGGTAGTCAAATC
>WQUT01000029.1 GCA_009781955.1 Pseudomonadota bacterium
TACCCCGGAAATCTAAGGCAACATCCGCCTTCGCCAAGGCTACGGTGGACAAGAGTTGCCAAGATTTCCGCCCCTTCTGAGAAGGGGAAGCCCAAAGAATCAACCGCGCAAGACCGCCCCAATGGGCCGGCAAACTTTGCGAAACTTCTTATGAAAGATTTATCCAAAGATTTATTTAATCCCCTGTCCGGCGAGGATTTCGGACAACTATTCAAACAATCTTACGGCGACCAGGAAACGCTCCAAGGCTATGCGACCAAGGGAACCGTGAAAGATATCCGCAGCGATTTCGTCTTGATTGACGTCGGCCTGAAATCCGAAGGCCGCGTGCCTTTGCGCGAGTTCGGCGCGAATCCGCCAAAAGTCGGCGACATTATTGATATATTCGTTGAACGCTATGAAAACCGCGACGGAACCGCCGTGCTGTCTTATACCAAGGCGCGCGCGGAAAAGGCGTGGAAGGAACTGGAAAAGGCCGTCGCCGACGGCACCGACCCGACCGGCAAGATTATGGAGGTGGTGCGCGGCGGATACACCGTGGACATCAACGGCGTCTTTGCATTCATGCCGTCATCCCAGGCCGATAACCGCCTGATACGCGATGCCAAATCGCTGGTCGGCGTTACCGACAAATTCCGCGTGCTGAAAATGGACGCGCTGCGCACCAACGCGATCGTATCGCGCCGCGCGATCCAGGCGGACTCACTCGCCAATGCCCAGAAAGAAGCGATGAAGAACATCACCTTGGGCGCGGTGCTGGACGGAACGGTCAAGAACATTACCGATTACGGCGTCTTTGTGGATTTGGGCGGTATTGACGGACTGCTGCATGTGACCGACCTGTCTTGGCGGCGCGTGAATCATCCGCGCGAAATCGTGCATGTCGGACAAAAGATTCGCGTGAAGGTTATTCAGTTTGATTCCGAATCCCACCGCATTTCGTTGGGTATGAAACAATTGGAAGAAGATCCGTGGAACACCGCGTCCAAGGCGTTCAATATCGGCGATGTGGTAAAGGGCAAAGTGACCAGCCTGACCGATTACGGCGCGTTTGTTGACCTGGGCCAGGGGATAGAGGGATTGGTGCATATGTCCGAACTGTCCTGGACCAACAAAAACGTTCACCCCAGCAAGATTCTGCAAAATGGCCAGGAAATCACCGTGAACGTCCTGGGCATAGACAACGACAAACGTCGGATTTCGCTGGGCTATAAACAGATGCAGAAAAACCCGTGGAAAGATTTTGCGGAAACCCACAATGTCGGCGACATCATCACCGGCCCGATCAAGAACACGACCGAATTCGGTTTGTTCGTCGCGCTGACGCCGGAACTGGACGGAATGGTTCACATTTCCGACCTGTCTTGGGATAAATTGGACGAGGAAGAGCTGAAAAAGTTCGTCCGGGGCCAGGAAATCACCGCAAAGATTCTGGACATCAATCCGGAAAAGGAACGCATCACGTTGGGCATCAAACAGATGACCGAAAGCGGCGACAGCAAGAAAACCGCCATCAAGAAAGGCGCGGTTGTTATGGGAACCATCGCAGAGGTTTCTGGCGACGAGTTGACCGTTGACCTGGGCGCGGGCGGCCGCGGTATCATTCGCCGGACCGACCTGTCTATGAACAAAGACGAGCAGAACACCGCGAAATACAAGGTTGGCGACAGTGTGGAGGCATCCGTTGTTTCCACTGACGAAGGCGTTGTGAAACTCTCGGTCCGCGCGTTACAGGCCGCATTGGAAAAGCAGGCCGTCAAGGATTACGCAAAGCAATCCGCCGATTCCGGCGCGGTTCTGGGCGATATCTTGGGTGCTGCGATAGAGAACAGCAAGAAGTAATCGCGCGTCGTACCAAACAAAAATCCGGCACCCGCCGGATTTTTTTTACCACTGCCCCGTCTTGCGCCTTCGGCGCAATCTACCCACAACGCCCGCGAAGGGGAATTTAGGCCGAGCTAAGTAAGAGTGTCACTCCCGCGGAGGCGGGAGTGGGGCTATGAAATTTCAGTGTTTAAACTATGAAAATAATTCGTCTTTCTGCTTTCGGGAATGACAGAACCGCTTAGAAGTTATGATATTTTCAAGCCCTATTCCCGCCTACGCGGGAATGACAAAAATTACTTCGTAATTTTTGTTATGTAGGGGCAAATAACTATTTGCCCATGGTGTTATTTATCTGTTATAATCCCCCGACAATAAAAAGGATATCTTATGAAACATGATTTAATCATTATGCTGGGGGGGCCGGGGGCCGGCAAGGGAACCATTGCGAAAATGCTGCGCGAACGGCACGCCTATAATTACATAGAAACCGGGGCGATGTTCCGCAACATTGATAAAACCACGCCGCTGGGCGCGCGGGTCGCCGCCATTATGGATGCGGGCGATCTGGTTACCGACGAATTAACCGAGCAATTGGTGGCCGAGAAAATTAACAATGACGCGGATATTCTGATGGATGGGTTCCCGCGGACCATCCCCCAGGCGGAATGGCTGTTGGCCCACGTCGCGGATAATTTTAATGTTCGCGTGGTATATCTGAACTGTCCGCCGGAAACACTGGTCGCGCGGATTCACAAACGCGTCGGCGAAGGCGGCGGGCGCGCGGATGATTCCGACATCGCCGTCGTTCAGAAACGCATCCAGCAGTATTTTGAAAAAACCGCGCCGCTGATTGACTTTTTCAAGGCCGACAAGCATGCGGAATTCCTGGACATAGACAACAACCCGCCGCAAGATGTGGTTTTTGCGGACGTGGTATCGCAACTGAATCTGAAATAAAAAGCCCGCTCGGGCTTTTTATTTTGCCTCTTTATGCAAACGCCTCTGACATCAATTCCTGACTACCCCGGATTTCTTGCGGCGGCGAAACCGGCCGCCGAGAAATCCGACCCTTCTGAGAAGGGTATTTAGTACTCATCCCTTTAATCAAAATGAGCACCTGTTCCCCTTCTCAGAAGGGGAGAATCCGAGTATGCGAGAACGAGTGTTGTGCTGGTTCGCAAACACGAAGTCCGAACAACTACGAGGATACGCGGAGCTTTCAAGCGAGCGAAAACCTGGGAGCGCGCGAAGTTGCGTGCGACCAAAGGTTTTCGGGGTAGTCATGCTTAAATTTGTCAGACCCATTTCGGAATTTCCCGCTGGACTTGCACCGGATATTTTTTATATAATTGTGCGAACCAAATTAAAACGGTGAGACAATAAGAGATAATTTGGCTATGATTTCACGGCGGGAGACCATGAAATACATCAAATTCATATTTGCGATATTAATCACAATTCTTTCGTGCGCGTCGGCGCGCGCGGATATATCTTCCGCGCAATATATACATGACATGATACTGGCGATGAAGGGCGTGAACGTTCCGATCCCGCCGACCGTCGGCACAAATAATATAAACGCGAACACCCTGGGATACTTGATGCAGCAAATTGACGCCGCGAACGCCCAGATTGGAACCTTTTCAAATTACGCCGTTACGGTTACCACGCTGTCAGACAATGTAGTTTCCGTCCAGCGCGTTCTGAACGACATCCAGGACTTAATCGTCTACCCCACTGCGACCGTAACCGTCGTCAGCGGCAACGCGTTCAGTTTCAAGATATCGGCGACCGGGAATTTCACCATTGACTGGGGCGACGGCACGGTGCCCCAAGATATCGTAAGAACGAACACCACCGCCACGGTATACAGCCATACGTATGCCGCGGTGGGGAGTTACCAGATTAAAATCACCGGACGGGCGACCGGATATAACGCTTCTACACAAATCGCATGCGTCTCTTTTGAAAACGAAACGCGCAAGTTCAACATAGGCGGCAGTTTGGGGCGCGTATTCCCGACACTGGGCACCGGGCCGGGGCTGCAGCCCAGCTTTTATTTCGCATTCCGCATGGCGACCGGCTTGACGGGCGGCATTAACCCCGGATTGTTTGACGGTATTTACGGTCAGCCGGTGGATTATATGTTCGCGGACTTGTTCAACGGGACAAACCTGACCGGCACAATACCGGATGGATTGTTTGGCGGACTGTCCGGCGCGTATGCATACGGAATGTTTCAAAGCCTGTTTTACAATCAAAGCGGGCTGACCGGTTCTATTCCGCCCGGAATGTTCGGGAATCTGTCCGGGCCGGCGCAGCCGTATATCTTTGCAAATACTTTTTACGGGTGCACCGGGCTGACCGGCCCGATTCCCGCGGGATTATTCGGGAATCCGACCGGCGCGCCGGGAATGAACATGTTCATCGGCACGTTTTACGCGGATGCGGGCCTGACCGGGCCAATCCCGCCGGGATTGTTCGGACACTTGAACGGCGCGCCGGCGTCCAAGATGTTTAACAACACGTTTTACCAGTGCAAGGGCCTGACCGGCTCTGTCCCGGCGATGCTGTTCGGAACCCTTACCGGCGCGCCCCAGGCCAGCATGTTTGCCGGAACATTTTATCAGTGCAGCGGTCTGACCGGCATAGCGGACGGAATCTGGGATTTGACCGGCATGGGGACGGGGGCCACGGACGCAACCATATTCAGCACGATGTTCCAGGGATGCACCAGCATCGCCGGCGTCGCCTCGCCAACCACCGCGGCGGGCAACGGCGTGAAATTGTGGCAGCATTTCTCTAAGATAACGGCCGCCGTCACGGCATTCCGCAACTCTACGGGATTGACCGACTATGCCAGCATCCCGGCGAATTGGAAGTAAAAATGATTATTTGCAATTATCCATAATGATTTGGTTCAAAACAAAATCAAAATCCAGTTTTGGGTAATTTGCCAAAAGCCCAGGAATGTTTTTCTGCAATGTGATATGCGGCGAATATGCATACTTGGATGTCAAAGAATATTCTTTACGATAAAAAGCATTCGCGCGTTGCAAGGCATCGGATTCAAATTTTATTACCGCAACTTTGCCGTCATTATCTGTCTGAAATGTATCAATATACGCATTCGTTACCCGAACGGCCTTGAAATCTGGCTTTTCTATCATACATACAGGGGTTAAAACTTCCTTGCTGTATGCAATCGTGCAATGCGGATCTTTTAAAAAATCTGCATAAGGCAGGTTGTGTTTGAGGCAAAAATTGATTATTTTTTTGATGGCGGATTGGCTCGGAATAATTTTTATATTAGTGCGTTCCATTTTTCCATGGCCAAGAGCAACCACATCAATAAATGTGTTGTCTCTTTCCGGTGTTGAATGTGAGCGATCTGACATAGTGGTCATAGTTTATCAGCAAATACTTAAAAAGCAAGATAGGGTAATAAAAAGTTCTGATGTTATTGTTTTGACGCGCTTAATCCTTTGGCTTTACCACAACAAATAAAAAGTCATTATCCTTTGGATTCGGGCCCATCATCCGGCCCAGCGTCCAATTCTCTACAAACCTTTTCGCCGAATAGACCCCATACCCGTCTTGGTTATGGTCGGTTACGTCATAAGAATCCGCAACGACAAGCACATCGTCGTCCTTTGTCTCCGTCCCCATATTGTCATAGCCGATTATTGTTTGCCAATGACCGCCAAAGTCGTTCCATAAAACCATTACCGGCAATCCCGACTTGATAAAGTTTTCTATCATTTCAGCCTTGGCCGTGGCATCCATATTTGCATCATAGTCATGCGTGCTTATTATTTCAAATCCGCCGACTTGCTTAAAAATATTAATCATATCCGACAGGGTTGTCGGCCAAGGCAGGTTCTTTTTCGCGCGGAATTCCGCCAAGGAATGTTCATTCCAATTATCCAACCGCCCGAAATATTCCAGAACCATCATGGCCGTTGCTGGCCCGCATGAATAGATGCTGGACTGTTGAAGCGTTTTGAATTTCGGAAGGATTGTTAACGTATCCGCAGATTTCGCATTATAAAAATCAACCGAAGAATAGTATCGCGAGCCGGGATGGTCGCCGGATCTTTCAACGGCCTTTGAGCCCTGGGTTTTGGAAATTTCGGGGCGGTCGGTAATTTTCATCTCGTCGGAATAATTGCCGCCGCGGGCGCATGCCGCGACAGTTAACGCAATCAATCCTATAAAAATTATGGTTGGCCGCTTCATTTAATATAATTTAAATGGTCGGAGTGACAAGATTCGAACTTGCGACCCCTTGCACCCCATGCAAGTACTCTACCAGGCTGAGCTACACTCCGATACTAAAAATGCTTTATCTGAAACATACGACCAGCATGCGTTTTCAGATATGTTTCAAATGCTTGTGCTTTTTCTTTGTCTTCAAAAGCAATATAACATCTGATGTTCCAAGGTTTATGCCGATTTGTTTGTCTAGATTGTCCTGAATTATGTTCACTTAATCTTAATTTAAGATCAGATGTAAATCCAGTATAAAAATGTTCCGGGTCGTTTACGCTTTGAAGAATATAAACATAGAACATATTTTTTCGTCCGTCTGTTGCTCACGCAACAGCCGAGACGCCCCGATACGGCTTATATTTATACTCTGCGCGGGCCGGAAATGCAAGGGGAAAATCGGTGGTTATCCTTTTAAATCACCGAATGGTAAAAAATAAAGGGATGTTTTGATATTATCGTGAAGAAATTGCAATTTCTTCAAATGTTTTTAACGCAAAATTCTCATTTTGCATAGGATAAAAAATTCCCGTTTTTGACGATTCAAATCCCGCTGGCGTCTTAAGATGCCAATATCGGTTGTTACCAACACCTTTTGGAAAGTACACATAAATTATATTTTCCACCGTTATTTCGCCGCTGTTAAATATTGTTTTATGCGTATCAAACCACTGTGGTACAATACATTGTTCCCAGTCATTCCATTCTTGTAAGGGACGTTTATTTCGGGAACTGGTTTTTAAAATTTTCCACCAAAAGAAAATCTGATCGATCTCGTCTTGATCACCAATTTTTCTCACTACAGATTTCATTATTTTACAGTGTGCGAAGAATGCATCAACTGGTTGGTTGATAGATGTATTATACAAAACTTTTTGATTTTTAATCTTGGGCATTCTATCTTTATTTCTATTTATTCTTCTACATCAAACTTACAATAGGTTTATTCATTTGTAAACAAAAAATAAGCCATATTCAGTCAATCTCGGTGATTTAAAAGGATAACCACCGGAAAATCCGCCGTTACGGGTCAATTTCCAGCGGCGTGCCGACGGATGTGGCGGCGTATATTTCATCTATTTCCTCGTCCGTCACCGCGATGCAGCCGGCCGTCCAATCATATTTATAATGCAGACTTCCCAAATGAGAAAACCATTTGCCCAGCCCGTGAATCTTGATATCCCCGCCGGCCGACCGCCCGTTTTTCTTTGCAAAGGCGCGGTCTTTACCATTGGGATAAGACACGCCCAGATTCTTGTGATACGTGCTGTATGGATTTTTGCCGTCAATCTTGTATTTCCCCTCGGGCGTTTTGCCGTCGCCTTGGAACTGTTTGGGTCCTACGGGGTCCGGCCCCAGTGCGATTTTGTATGTTTTCAGTTCTTTGCCGTTCTGAAAAACCCGCATCTCGCGCGCCGATTTGTAAACAATGATTTTATCAATCTTTGCATCCGGCGGCAATGGCGTGGAAAACGCCGGCAGTGAGAGCAATGAAAAGACCAATGCCGTTAGAAGTTTTTTCATTGGCGTTCCCTCAGACAATATTCATGACCTTTAAATCATGGTTTGCGTATTTGATAAATTTCCGAAAGTCTGCGGGCACGATGGAAACGGTTGCCGTATTCACCAGCGGATGACAATGGATTGTGTCCCAGTTCATAATGTGGGCGTCAACAATCAAGTCAACCTGGTTATTGGTGTCATTTATCACGGCCAGCGGGGTGACAGAGCCGGGCGTCACGCCCAGGCATTCCATCATTTCCGGGGCGGAGCAAAAGCTGAGGCGGTTGGACCCGATTTTCTCGGCCATGGCCCGCAGGTCTGCGCGCCTATCGTCAAGAACGACGAGCAGCCATTTCTTGCCCGTCCGATCCCGCACAAAAAGGTTTTTGCAATGCGCGCCCCTTAAATCCGGGAAAACCGCGTTTGCTTGCTCGCTTGTAAATACCGCGGGATGCGAAAGGTAATCGTATTGGATGCCGAGCCCGGTCAGCTTTTCCAAAAGGGATTGTTCGTTATACATTACATTTCGTCCGGGATTTTCAGGCCCATCAGGTCTATGGCGGTAGAAAGCGTCATAACGGATTGGCGGACCATGTTCAACCGGTGCGCGCGGACATCCGCGGGCACATCGTCGCGCAGAATCGGGCAGTTATGATAGAAAGTATTTACCGACTGGCACAGGTCATAGGTATAATTAGCCAGCAAATCCGTCGCGCGCCGTTCAAACGCCATGTTCACAATGCGTTCAAAGTCCAACAGCGAGAGCAACAGAGCGCGTTCTTCGGGATGTAACGAAACAGTCAAGTCGGAAGAAGCCCCCCCTCGCCCGCCTTTGGCGGGCACCCCCCCCCCAGAGGGGGGAGACGCGCGCTCATCCGCTTTTTTCAGCACGCTGTTCAGGCGGACCGCGGTATAAAGGATATACGGGCCGGTGCGGCCTTCAAATTGCGTTACGGCATCCGGATCAAAGATATAATCCGATTTTACGTCGTGCATCAGGTCATTGAACTTTAACGCCGCCAGGGCGATCATTTCTATCGTTTCCGGCGGCAGGTTCTTGCCGGATTCTTTCACGCGCGCCGCCGCCGCATCGTTTACCATTTGAATAATGTCCAAGAGTCCGGCCACATTCCCGTCACGGGTTTTGAATGGCTTCCCATCCGGCCCGTTTACCGTTCCGTGCGTCATATGTTCTAGCTTTTCCGGGCTGAACAAGTCCAGCATTTCGGCAACGCGAAACAACTGCTGAAAATGCAGGGTCTGACGCTGGTCTGTAAGGTAAATTATTTTATCCGGGTTATCTTTGACTTTGCGGAAATATATCGTGGCCAAGTCCGTGGAATCATACGTATCCGCACCGCGCGAATTAAAGAACATGAACGGCGGCATTGGCGCATTATCGCTTTCGCGCTTTACCACGACAATTTCGGCCCCGTCGCTGGGTGTCAGCAAATTACGCCCGCGCAGCATTTTTTCAACCGGCGCGAGATATTGCGATGCATTCCTTTCGCCCAAAGTATTATCAAATGGCAACATATTCAACCGGCGGATAATATCATCCATCATATCCAGCGAAACCTGGAGAAATATGTTATAAAGCGCGGTGTATCCGGGATGCCCGTCTTGGAATTCTTTTGTAATCTGCTGGGCGTGGGCCAAAAATTCTGGGTCATCCTTTGCGCGCGCAGAAGCCAACGGATAGAAAGTATTCATGTTATCTTCCGTGATTATGTAATTTGACAGGTCGGATTTCCTATCAAAAGGCTCTTTGAAAAACGGCCAATCCGGATGCAAGTATTCAATCCATGCAATTACTAATCCTATCGGCCGGCCCCAGTCGCCGATATAATTATACGATATTGTCTTGTGGCCCAAATATTTTGAAATTCTATTCAAAGTATCACCAAAAATGGACGCCCGTCCGTGACCGATATGAAGGGATTTCGCCACGTTATAAGAGCCATATTCCAAGTCAATGGTAAGCGGTGACGCGGGCGCGGAAATCGGAAACCGGTTCGCCGCGGATTCTGAAATAAACTCATCTTTCAATTTTATATTGATAAAACCCGGGCCGGCGACAGAGGCGTCGGCGACGAACGGCAGCGCCGAAACGTGCGGCAAGATTATTTCAGCGACCGCGCGCGGCGGTTTGCCCATTGGACGCGCCAGCATCATCGCCGCATTGGTCGCAAAATCGCCGAATTCAGGATTCTTTGGCGTTTCCACGCTGATTGCGGACAGATCCGCGCCCGCCAATTCCGGCACCTTTGCCAGTGCAGTTTGGAGTGATTCAGAAATGATTTTGTAAAGATTCATTTTAACATCGTGCTCGTGATTCGTGCCCGTGATTCGTAACCCATAAAATAATACGAGTCACGAGCACGAACACGCGTAAAATAAAACTTCGCCAATGGCGAAGTTTTATTTTACGATGCCATTTTGGTTTCTGTAAACTCTACATGCTTGCGCAGTTTCGGATCGTATTTGCGCATTTTCATTTTGCCCTGGGTATTTTCGGATTTTGTATTTTTGGTTTTGGTGTAATAAAACCCTGTTTCGGCGCTGTGCATTTTTACCACAATTTTCGCGCCTTTCTTTTTGTTTGCCATGATTATGCCTTTTTTGTGAACTGGGGCGATTTTACGGCATATTTTTACGAAAATCAAGGAAAATTGCTGATCGCTAATTTACCCCCGCCAAAGACTTGCTATGGCGGCAAAACCGCCAAGCCAAGTCTATCCCGCCCCTTAAATCAGCAATCAGCAATTTTTTCATTGAATCCCGGCGCGGCGTCTTTTATAATCCGGACATATGCTCCAAGGACTGACCTTTTTCACGGACGACGCGATATGGCGGCAGATATTGTCCGACCTTGGCGCCGTCGCGGCCGGGGACGCGGGCACGGCCGACGTGGCGTTTGTCCCGCCGGGCGGAAAACTTTCCCCCGTTGGGCTAAAGGCGGAGTTCTTGCGCCAACTGGACGAGCAGCGTGCGGCGGCTATGTCTAAAATCTTTGGCGGCCGACGCGCCGATATTTCGCCGGCCCAGGAAAAGATAGTCTTGCTGCTGTTCAAGCGCAAAGGGATGAGCATAAGGCAACTGAACGAGGCGTTGGGCTATTCCGAAGACACCAAGACCCACACGATTGAAACAGTCATTTACCAACTGCGCAAAATTTTCGGGGCCGGCTTTATAAAAAACGATAACGGAATATACAGGCTGGGTAGGGCCAGGACTCAATGACTTATAAACTGTTCTCTTTTGACAAGATTGACAGCACCCAGACATACGCGCATAATCTGGTCGCGGACGGCAACGCCCATGACCGGACGGTCATCTTGGCCGCGGCGCAAAGCGCGGGACGCGGCCGATACAGGCGGACATGGGTTTCTCATCACGGAAATCTGTACGCCAGCTTTATCTTTTCCGCGGCAGAGCGGGGGCCGACGCTCTCCTATGCGGTGGCGGTGGCGGTGGCCGAGGCTTTGCTGTATTTTAAAATAAAATCGGAAATCAAATGGCCGAACGACATTTTAATACGGGGCAAAAAGATTGCCGGCATTTTGATTGAATATTCGCGGAATTTTGTAATTGTCGGAATCGGCCTGAATATAAAAACCAATCCGACCGTAAAAGATTATCAAACGGCCAAGACCGACGATTATAAACCCGGCCTGTCGCGGGAAGAAATTCTTTCGGTTCTGATGACGCAACTGGATTTCTGGATGGGGCAAGAATTCACGGACGTCCGCGCGCGCTGGACGGAATTGGCCGCGAATCTGAATACGCCGATTATGTATAAGGGGAAACCCGCGACCCTTTGCGGAATCAATGACGACGGAGCCTTGGTGCTGCGCCGCGGTTCCGAATACGCGCTGACATTCGGGGATGAGATTTCAATATGATACCTATGATATTTTTTAAAGTAATTCCGACAAAAATCGGAAGAATTACCATAACGGAGCATAACGGGGCGATTATCGCGCTGGACATCGGCATAGGCGCGAATGTGGACGGAATCAAGGGAAACTCGCAACTCTTGCGCGACGCCGCGCTGCAGCTGACCGAATATCTGGACGGCAAGCGCCGCAAGTTTGACTTAAAGCTGGCGCCAAAGGGCACGGAGTTTCAAATGGCGGTGTGGGCCGCGCTGCAACAGATTCCCTTTGGAACAACGATTTCATATAAAGATCTCGCCGCCGAAATCGGACGTCCGAACGCATGGCGCGCGGCCGGCAATGCGGTCGGAAGAAATCCGATTCCGATCATCATACCTTGCCACCGCGTTTTGGCCGCGGACGGCGGGATTGGCGGATTCTCGCTGGGCCTGCCGTTAAAGCGAAAATTGCTGGGGCTGGAATCTGCATGATCGCCCCGCACAACCTCTATCTCCATGTTCCCTATTGTTCCTCTAAATGTAACTATTGCGCGTTTTATTCCGTTGCTTGCAATCCGGATTGGGCGGCGTTTGCCGCCGCTGCGATTCGCGATATAAAATATTGGGGCGCGCAATTAAAGCATTGCGCGGCGCCGACCGTTTTTTTCGGGGGCGGAACGCCGTCGCTGATGCCAACCGAAATATTCGCGCAAATAATGGATGCGGTGCGGGAAAGTTTCGCGGTTGCGGCGAATGCGGAAATTACGCTGGAATCAAATCCCGGAACGTTGGACCCGCCTTCGCTTCGCTACGGCGCGGCAAGTGCGACACGTCTGCGTGAATTTATTGCACATGGGGTAAACCGCCTGTCCGTTGGGGTGCAATCGCTGGATGATACGGTTCTGAAATTCCTGGGCCGGGGGCACAACGCGCGCGCGGCGCGCGATTTGATCGGCGCGGCGCATGATGCGGGAATTCGCGTCAGCGGGGATTTTATTTATGCTTTACCGGGGCAGACCGTTCAAGATGCTGAAAAAATGTGCCGGGATATTTTGGAGCTGGGGCTGCGGCATGTTTCGCTTTATGAATTGTCCATAGAACCGGGCACGCCATTTGCGGCGCAGAATTTACAAACGCAAATTCCGGACAATGGGACGGTTGCGGAAATGTATCAGGTTATTGGCGAAATTTTGGCGCCCTCGTTGTCGCGGTATGAGATTTCAAACTACGCGGCCCCGGGGCACGAATGCCGGCATAATGCGAATATCTGGGCGGGACAGCCGTATGTCGGCATCGGCCCATCGGCGTGCGGACGCGTTTTAATTGACGGCGTGTGGTATGAACAAGCGGAACCGAAGAATACAAAGGAATGGCTGGAACGAACACCTGTAGGGGCAAATAATTATTTGCCCCTACAATCCAACACCCGCGCGACGGAAATCATAATGACCGGGTTGAGGACGATGCGCGGGGTTGTCATTACACCGGAGATTCGTGAAGTCATAAATTGGGATTTTGTCCAAAAGAACCCGGACTATTTCATACCAACCAATGATTCACTTTGCATGACCCAAAATGGAATCTTGATTCTGGATAATTTGCTGGTGGATTTGATTTGGTAGTATTACCCCCTCCCTTGCGGAGGGGGCGGCGCGCGGCTTTGCGGGCCCGGGGGAGGGTTCATGAATTAAAGTCGAATTGAACCCTCTCCCCACCTGCTCTGCAGGTGTCCCCCTCCGCAAGGGAGGGGGGTAACGGCTCTCTGCGAGAGCCGTTTTGATACAATTCTCAATCCCCTTGCAAATACAAACTCTTCCACATATAATTCTACCGAATCCAAAGGGATTTGGGTTCGGGACTTAGAAAATCCCATACGCGCGGCGCGAAAGCGTCGCAATCCGCAGAAAATATTGCGGCGCACTCGCGCCTTCT